>NZ_JBHXLU010000026.1:0-19051 GCF_042720695.1 Streptomyces sp. NPDC058457
ACCGCAGCCAGCTCCTCAGCCATCACACCCGCTCAACAACACAGGCAATCAAGGAGACACGCCACCGGCGAGTGAACCTGACCAGGCCCTACTAGTGCTCCGACAGGCAACGCCGTTCAGTTGGGTGTGACGCCCGTCGGGCGCTCGACCAGTACAGGAATGAACTCGCGCACCGGCCGATCCGTGGATGACGCGTAAGCCTTGGCGACGGCTGCTTTGACCTCGGCCTGACTGTGCGCCGCGCCGAACGCGTCCTTCAGGCGTTTGCCCAGGAGAGTGCTTCTCGGCCACTGCTGAGATTCTCGGGCGGTAGTGCCCCGCGCCGTGAGGTGCAGGTCAACGTCCCGGTCGGAATGGAAGGCGGCATTCTTGACGCGGACTGAGGCACGTGCCCGGCCAATGCCGCAGCTCGGTTCCGCCTCCGTGAGGTCGGGCCAGGTGGCCAGTTACGTGAGGGATGCACAACCATGCCGCAACCCACGGATATTCGAAGCACGCGGATCGTCACCTTCACACCCATGGGGTGGAGCCGTCCGGCCCCTGGATTGCTGAGACCGGCGGTCTGAAGGGTGACACCCCCGGAGGGGTGCCGCCCTTTCGTTCTGCCTGGTCAGGCAGTCAGAGGCCGTGGCGGGAATCGAACCCACGTAACTCGCTTTGCAGGCGAGTCCCTAAACCACTCGGGCACACGGCCGTGTCGGTGATCTGAAGGTACGGGGGTGTGGGGGAGGGGCTCAAGGGGGCGGGCGGGGCTGCAACGGGACTGCCATACGGCGTTCATGAACCGGGGTGTACGACCAAGGTCGGAGGCGGGGTGGGGCTTGCGACAGGGGTCAGAGTGGAGGTTGGGCCTTACCGTGGTCGGTATGACCGCCCTTGAGCCGAGCGACGCCGTCGTCGCAGACGAGACCGCCGACAGGATCGATGACGAGCAGGGCGTGCTGGGGCGGTCGTACCGGGCGCTGAGTGTCGGGATCGTGTCGGTCGTGCTGCTCATCGCCTTCGAGGCGACCGCGGTAGGTACGGCGATGCCCGTTGCGGCGCGGGAGCTGGGCGGGGTGTCGCTGTACGCGTTCGCCTTCTCCGGGTACTTCACGACCAGTCTCTTCGGGATGGTGCTGGCCGGGCAGTGGTCGGACCGGAAGGGGCCGCTCGGGGCGCTGACGACGGGGATCGGGGCCTTCGCCGCCGGGCTGGTGGTGGCCGGGACCGCCCAGGGCATGTGGGTGTTCATCGCGGGGAGGGCCGTGCAGGGGTTCGGCGGCGGGCTGGTCATCGTCGCGTTGTACGTCGTGGTGGGGCGGGCCTACCCGGAGCGGTTGCGGCCCGCGATCATGGCCGCGTTCGCCGCGGGGTGGGTGGTGCCGTCCGTCGTCGGGCCGCTGGCCGCCGGCGCGGTGACCGAGCAACTCGGGTGGCGGTGGGTGTTCCTGGGGATTCCGGTGCTCGTGGTCTTTCCGGTGGCGCTCGCCCTGCCTCAGATACGGCGCCGGGCCGGAGGGCCCGTGGCGGAAGGAGGGCCCGGAGCCTTCGACCGGCGGCGGATCCGGCTCGCCTTCGGTATTTCGCTCGGTGCGGGGCTGCTGCAGTACGCGGCCCAGGATCTGCGGTGGCTGTCGGTGATACCCGGACTGCTCGGTGGTGCGCTGCTGGTGCCGGCCGTGTTCGGGCTGCTGCCCCGCGGTACGTACCGGGCGGCCCGGGGCCTGCCCTCCGTCGTCCTGCTGCGCGGGGTCGCGGCCGGCGCCTTCATCTCCGCCGAGTCCTTCGTGCCGCTGATGCTCGTGACCCAACGGGGGCTGTCCCCCACCCTCGCCGGATTCTCGCTGGCCGCGGGCGGGGTGACCTGGGCGGTGGGCTCCTGGGTGCAGGCGCGGCCGCGCATGGAGCCGTACCGGGAGCGGCTGATGACCCTGGGGATGGTGCTGGTGGCGGCGGCGATCGCCACGGCGCCGACGGTGCTCGTGCCCGGCGTGCCGGTCTGGACCGTCGCCGTCGCCTGGGGCTTCGGCTGCTTCGGGATGGGCCTGGTGATCGCCTCGGCCAGCGTGCTGATGCTCCGGCTCTCCGCCCCGCAGGAGGCCGGCGCCAACTCCGCCGCCCTCCAGATCTCCGACGCCCTCTCGAACGTCGTCCTGCTCGCCGCGACCGGCGCGGCCTTCGCGTCCCTCGGCGGGGGCAGCATGACGGGGGCGGCCGGCTCCGGTTCCCGTCCGGCGGCCTTCGCCGTCGTGTTCCTGCCGATGGCGGGGGTGGCGCTCATCGGTGCCTGGGTGACGACGCGGCTGCGGGAGCGGGCGTCGTAAATCGATCGTCGGGCGGTGATCGCGCGTCCTACGCTCCCCGTATGTCCGAGCTGACCCTCTTCCTCGACCCGGCGACCCGCCAGGCCCTCGACGACCTCGCCGACGCGCAGGCGCGGCAGCCCGAGGAGTTGGCGCTGGACGCCGTACGCGGGCAGCTGCGGGAGGAGGAGGCGAGGGTTCGGGCCGTCGCCGAGCGCCTCGCCCTGGCCCACGCCGATCTGCTGCGGAGGCTGGGCGAATGACCCCGGACCCGACCTCCGCCCCGACCTGCGACCCGACCCCCGACCCGACCCGGCACCTCACTGTTGCCGAAGTCGCGGCCATTGCCGAGGTCGCGTTCGGTGGATGTGCGCCGGAGACCCGGGCGCCGGGGCTGTTCGCTTCGGCCGTGCACCGGCCGCGGGCCCGGATGTTCGGTACGCCGGCCTACCCGGACCGGTACGAGCAGGCTGCCGCACTGCTGCACGGCCTCGCCGCCAACCACCCCCTGGCCGACGGCAACAAGCGCACCGCATGGCTGGCCACGGCGACCTTCCTCGCCGTCAACGGCGTCGATCTCACCGACGTGGCGCAGGGCACGGCATACGACCTGGTCGTCGATGTGGCCTCCGGCGCGGAGAACGACATCGGCGTCATCGCGCGGCGGCTTCGTGATCTGTGACGTGAGTCCCACCCGGGGGTGACCCGGCCTTGTCCGCGCGTTGACCGCCATGGCGCGCCGGTAGGGTGGCCCGGTTGTCATACGTAGCCGCCCAGCCCCTTACTGCCTCCCGAACCCCCTTACTACGGAGACCGTGACTACCACCGCCGCCTCTGCTTCCTCGTCCTCCCATCACCTTTCGCCGGCCTTCCCGGGCCGGGCGCCCTGGGGTACCGCCAGCAGGCTGCGTGCCTGGCAGCAGGGGGCCATGGAGAGGTACGTCCAGGAGCAGCCGCGCGACTTCCTGGCCGTGGCCACGCCCGGCGCCGGGAAGACGACGTTCGCGCTGACGCTCGCCTCCTGGCTGCTGCACCACCATGTCGTGCAGCAGGTCACCGTCGTAGCCCCCACCGAGCACCTGAAGAAGCAGTGGGCGGAGGCCGCGGCGCGGATAGGGATCAAGCTCGATCCCGAGTACAGCGCCGGACCGCTCAGCCGGGAGTACGACGGGGTCGCCGTGACGTATGCCGGTGTCGGCGTGCGGCCGATGCTGCACCGCAACCGGTCCGAGCAGCGCAAGACCCTCGTCATCCTCGACGAGATCCACCACGCCGGCGACTCCAAGTCCTGGGGCGAGGCCTGCCTGGAGGCGTTCGAGCCGGCGACCCGGCGGCTGGCCCTGACCGGTACGCCGTTCCGGTCCGACACCAACCCCATCCCCTTCGTGACGTACGAGGAGGGGCAGGACGGGATCCGGCGCTCGGCCGCCGACTACACGTACGGGTACGGCAACGCGCTCGCCGACCACGTCGTGCGCCCCGTCATCTTCCTCTCCTACAGCGGCAACATGCGCTGGCGGACGAAGGCCGGCGACGAGATCGCCGCGCGGCTCGGCGAGCCCATGACCAAGGACGCCGTCAGCCAGGCCTGGCGTACGGCGCTCGATCCGCGCGGTGAGTGGATGCCTGCGGTGCTGCGCGCGGCCGACCAGCGGCTGACCGAGGTGCGGAAGGGGATTCCGGACGCGGGCGCCCTCGTCATCGCCTCCGACCAGGAATCGGCCCGCGCCTACGCCAAGCTCATCCGCGAGATCACGGGGACGAAGGCGACCCTGGTCCTCTCCGACGACACCGGCGCGTCCAAGCGGATCGACGACTTCAGCGGGAGCGACGACCGGTGGATGGTCGCGGTGCGGATGGTGTCCGAGGGCGTCGACGTGCCCCGGCTGGCGGTCGGGGTCTACGCCACGACCATTTCCACTCCTCTCTTCTTCGCCCAGGCCGTCGGGCGGTTCGTGCGGTCCCGGCGGCGCGGTGAGACCGCGTCCGTGTTCCTGCCGACCGTGCCCGATCTGCTGACCTTCGCCAACGAGATGGAGGTCGAGCGCGACCACGCCCTCGACAAGCCGAAGAAGGACGGCGAGGAGGACCCGTACGCCGAGTCCGAGAAGGAGATGGAGGAGGCGAACAAGGAGCAGGACGAGGACACCGGCGAGCAGGAGCAGTTCGCCTTCGAGGCGCTGGAGTCCGAGGCCGTCTTCGACCGGGTGCTCTACGACGGCGCCGAGTTCGGCATGCAGGCGCACCCGGGGAGCGAGGAGGAGCAGGACTACCTCGGCATTCCGGGGCTGCTCGAACCCGACCAGGTGCAGTTGCTGTTGCAGAAGCGGCAGGCCCGGCAGATCGCGCACAGCCGCAAGAAGCCGGACGACGAGGCCGACCTGCTGGAACTGCCCGCGGAGCGGCGGCCCGTGGTCTCCCACAAGGAGATGATGGAGCTGCGGAAGCAGCTGAACACGATGGTCAGCGCGTATGTGCATCAGAGCGGGAAGCCGCACGGGGTGATTCACACGGAGCTGCGGAGGGTGTGCGGGGGGCCGCCGAGTGCGGAGGCCACGGCGGGGCAGTTGCGGCAGCGGATCGCGAAAGTGCAGGAGTGGGCTACGCGGATGCGGTAGTCGGTCGGGTGCAGGTTGACTGTGGTTGCTCGCGCAGTTCCCCGCGCCCCTATGGGGCGCGACAGGTGGACGCATACCGATACAAAGCGCAGTAGTCCATACCGGTACGTGACCGGATTCTGGACGGAGGCTTCCGCTCAGCGAACCCGCTTCGCTACTGTCCGGCTACGCACACGCCCCGTGGCAGCGCCGCCGCGGAGCGCAGCCGTGAAGCGACTGGGCCCGGAGCCGCCGGGCCGTCCTGCCGATCGGCGGCCTCTGAAGCGCGTCGCTGACGGGACTCGGCGACGCATCCGCCGCGTCGGAGGTTGCCGACCTCACCACTTAAGGAGTGGGCGTCGTGACCGCGGAGACCTCTCAGACGCTCGACCGGGGACTCAAGGTCCTCAAACTGCTGGCCGACACGGACCACGGGCTGACCGTCACCGAGCTTTCCAACAAACTGGGCGTGAACCGGACCGTGGTGTACCGGTTGCTCGCCACGCTTGAGCAGCATGCGCTGGTACGGCGTGACCTGGGCGGGCGAGCCCGGGTCGGGCTGGGCGTGCTGCGTCTCGGACGCCAGGTGCACCCCCTCGTACGGGAAGCGGCCCTGCCGGCGCTGCGTTCGCTCGCCGAGGACATAGGGGCGACGGCGCATCTGACGTTGGTCGACGGGACCGAGGCGCTCGCCGTCGCGGTCGTCGAGCCGACCTGGACCGACTATCACGTGGCCTACCGGGCCGGGTTCCGGCACCCGCTGGACCGCGGGGCCGCCGGCAAGGCGATCCTGGCCGCACGGCACAAGCCGCGGGACGACCCCGGCTACACGCTGACCCACGGCGAACTGGAGGCCGGGGCGAGCGGGGCCGCGGCACCGCTGCTCGGGGTCACCGGCGTCGAGGGCAGCGTCGGGGTCGTGATGCTGGCCGACGCCGTGCCGGAACGGGTGGGGGCACGGGTCATGGACGCGGCCCGGGAGGTCGCGGAAGCGCTGCGCTGAGCGGGGTCGGGGCGGTGGCCTGAACAGGTCGCCGCGTTAGATTGACTCCGTGCTCTCACGTCTCACGCGTCTCCAGGTCATCGCCGTCTGCGCGGTTCCCGTCGTGGCTCTGATCGGTACGGCCGTCTTCGCGCCGTTGCCGTTCTCGGTGGCCCAGCCCGGGATGACGGCCAACGTGCTCGGCGACAACAAGGGCACCCCGGTGATCACCGTCTCCGGGGCGCCCGTACGCACGACCAGCGGGCAGTTGCGGATGACGACGATCGAGGCGACCGGGCCGGACGCGCGGGTCTCGCTGGGCGACGTGATCGGCAACTGGTTCCGGACGGACCGGGCCGTCATGCCGCGCGACTCGGTCTACCCGAGCGGCAACGACGTCAAGGAGATCGAGCAGCACAACACCGAGCAGATGGAGCAGTCGCAGGACGCGGCGGCCCAGGCCGCGCTGAAGTACCTCGACCTGAGCGCGAGCAAGGTGAAGGTGACCCTGAAGCTGGCGGATGTGGGCGGGCCGAGTGCGGGGTTGCTGTTCTCGCTCGGCATCATCGACAAGCTGGACGGGAACGGCAGCGGGGGAGACCTCACCGGGGGGAAGAACATCGCCGGTACGGGGACCATCGCCGCGGACGGCACGGTGGGGGCCGTGGGCGGGGTCGGGCTGAAGACGCAGGCCGCGCGCAGGGACGGGGCGACTGTCTTTCTTGTGCCGAAGGACGAGTGCGCCGATGCCAAGGGGGAGCTGCCGAAGGGGTTGCGGCTGGTGCCGGTGACGACGCTCAAGGGGGCCGTGTCCGACTTGGTGGCGTTGGAGAAGGGGGAGAAGGTCCCCAGCTGTTGAGTTTCGGGTGCGGGGTGGTGGGGGCTGGTCGCGCAGTTCCCCGCGCCCCTTGCGGGGCGCTGAGCTCGCGGGGCGTTGAGCCTTACAGGGCCACCGAGCCTTACGGGGCGATCGCCGGGGTCGGAGATGCCAGGCGCAGGCCTACCTCCACCAGGGTCCAGCCGATGCGCTTGCGGAGTTCCCGCTCGGGCTTGGCCTCCTTCGCCAGCCGGTGGTTCTCCGCCTGGGTGTGCAGTTCCGTCATGTGGTGCCGGGCGAGCTGGGCCTGCGTGTACATGGTGTGCCTCTCAGTCCGTCTTGAGGGGGAAGAGGTGCGTGTGGATGCGTACTTGTTCCGACTCCGGCGTGTCCTTGTCGGGGACCCGGTCCCGGTAGTCGTCGACCAGGGCGTGCATCTTCTCGATCAGTTCGAGGGCGAGGTCGGGGGTGAGCCGCAGACCCATGTCGCTCATGTCGGAGGAGCGGGTCCAGGCCTGGGACCACTGGTCACGGGTGCCGAGCCAGGCGGCCAGCTCGCGGGCGTGACGTGCGGCGGCCTCCTGCAGGAAGACCTCCGTCAGTCCCCGTATCTCGGGACTCGCGTCCTCGAAGTCCGCGCTGTCGTAGGTGATTCCCTGGTCCGCCGCCTGCCACCACCGCTCCCGGCCCTTGCCGCGCTCCGGGGCGTCCTCGACGAAGCCGTGTTCGGCGAGCTGGCGCAGGTGGTAGCTGGTCGCGCCGCTGGACTCGCCCAGCCGCTCGGCCAGTTGGGACGCGGTGGCGGGACCGTGCTGCCGCAGGGCGTCCAGCAGCTGCATCCGCAACGGATGTGCGAGCCCCCGCAGGGAGCGGGCGTCCAGCCGGCGCGGTTTGCGTTCCTCGTGCTCCGTCATGTGTACAAAGATAGCTATGCAAAGGCTCCTTTGCAACACCTCTTTTGCATCGACTTCTTTGGAACTCGCCTGCCGGTCAGGTCGTCCCTTCGCTGTCCGCCGCGGCCTGTTCCACCAGCGGGATGATCCGCAGCGGAACGGGGTTCTCCATGACGATCGCCGTGGAGGCCCGGACGATGCCGTCGAATCCGACGACCCGGTCGATCACCCGCTGGAGATCGGCGTTGGAGCGGGCCACCAGACGGCACTGCATGTCGCCGGTGCCGGTGGTGGTGTGCAGTTCCAGCACCTCCGGCACGGTCGCCAGGTGCGCTCGCACGTCCGGCCCCTGGCCCTGCCGGATCTGCAGGGTGGCGAACGCGGTGACCGGGTAGCCGAGGGCCGCCGGATCCACCTGGGGGCCGAATCCCTGGATCACCCCGTTCGACTGAAGCCGGTCCAGACGAGCCTGCACCGTCCCCCGGGCCACGCCCAGCCGGCGGGACATCTCCAGGACCCCGATGCGCGGCTCCCGGGCCAGCAGCACCAGGATCCGCCCGTCCAGATGATCGATCGCCATGTCCGCCTCCGTGGGTGGTCACCCTGTACAGAAAGTCCGCCATTACGGCCGTACTGCTGAACACATTGCCCAGTAGAAATGCTATCTATTGCGCACCTTGCGGACCCGGTTCACCCTTCGGACATGACGCAGACCACAGACCACACTCCCGCTGCGACCGCCCGGCAGGACGACCCCTTCCCGGTCAAGGGGATGGACGCGGTCGTCTTCGCCGTGGGCAACGCCAAACAGGCGGCGCACTACTACTCCACCGCCTTCGGTATGCGGCTGGTCGCGTACTCCGGACCGGAGAACGGCAGCCGCGAGACCGCGAGCTACGTCCTGGAGAACGGCTCGGCCCGGTTCGTCCTCACCTCCGTCATCAGGCCGGACACCGAGTGGGGACACTTCCTGTCCCGCCATGTGGCCGAGCACGGCGACGGGGTCGTCGACCTCGCCATCGAGGTCCCGGACGCCCGCGCCGCGTACGCGTACGCCGTCGAGCACGGTGCCCGGTCCGTGGCCGAGCCGTACGAACTCAAGGACGAGTACGGCACGGTGGTGCTGGCCGCGATCGCCACGTACGGCGAGACCCGGCACACCCTCGTGGAGCGGACCGGCTACGACGGCCCGTACCTCCCGGGGTTCGTCGCCGCGTCCCCGATCGTCGAACCGCCGGCCCGCCGCACCTTCCAGGCCGTCGACCACTGCGTCGGCAACGTCGAACTCGGCCGGATGAACGACTGGGTCGACTTCTACCACCGGGTCATGGGCTTCACGAACATGAAGGAGTTCGTGGGCGACGACATCGCCACCGAGTACAGCGCGCTGATGTCGAAGGTGGTCGCCGACGGCACCCTCAAGGTCAAGTTCCCGATCAACGAGCCCGCCGTCGCCAAGAAGAAGTCCCAGATCGACGAGTACCTGGAGTTCTACGGCGGAGCGGGCGTCCAGCACATCGCGCTCAACACGAACGACATCGTCGAGACGGTACGGACCATGCGCGCGGCCGGCGTCGAGTTCCTGAGCACCCCGGACACCTATTACGACACCCTCGGCGAATGGGCCGGCGACACCCGCGTCCCGCTGGACACCCTGCGCGAGCTGAGGATCCTCGCCGACCGCGACGAGGACGGCTACCTGCTCCAGATCTTCACCAAGCCGGTCCAGGACCGTCCGACGGTCTTCTTCGAGATCATCGAGCGGCACGGCTCGATGGGCTTCGGCAAGGGCAACTTCAAGGCCCTCTTCGAAGCGATCGAACGAGAGCAGGACCGCCGCGGCAACCTGTGACCCACCCCCGCCGGCCTACTGCGGCAGCTCCTCGTTCGGTGGCTGGTCGCCGAGGGCGGTGAGGGTGGCGCGGGCCGCCGGGGTCTGGAGCGGTGAGAAGTAGGGGTTGGTCCGCAGGGCGTCCTGGAGGTGGCGGCGGGCCGGTGCTTCGAGGTCCAGGTCGCGTTCGATCATGCCCCGGTGGAAGGTGTACAGCGCGCTGCGGACCCCGCCGCCCTTCGTCGAGTCCGTCGCGACCGAGGCGTAGCGCAGCGCCTCCTTGTCGTCGCCGGCCCGGTGCAGCGCCCACCCCAGGGCGTCCGCGACCTCGATGCCGGGCTGGCGCTCCCACTCGGCCGTCAGCCGCCGCACCGCCTCCTGGGCGTCCCCGTGGTCCGCCTCGTACTGCCCGATCACCAGATCGTCGTCGACCCCGGCCGCCAGCTCATGCCGTACCTGCGTCCGCAGCAACGTGTACTGCGACTCCGCCTGCCGGCCCATTCCCAGCGACTCGTACAACTCGGCCAGTTCCAGGGCGACCTGCGGCGTCGGCCGGTGCGCGAGCGCCCCCTGGTACGCGGTCAGCGCCTCCTGCGTCCGGCCCAGCGCGGCCAGCGCCCGCCCCTGCCCGGCCCGCGCGGACGGCTGGTCGGGGTCCAGTCGTACGGCCGCCGTGAAGTGCTGCAGCGCGTCCTCACGGTCACCCCGCTCCCAGGCCAGCTGCCCGGCCTGGCCCAGATACGCGGCCTGCTCGACGGGGGTCCGGGCGGCGGCCGCCGCGTCGGTCACCTGGGCCACCGCGTCCTCGCGCCAGCCCCGGTCCCGGTACACCGCCGAGGCCCGCGCCTTCACCGCCGGCTTCGCGTCCGCCCCGACCTTCAGCGCCATCAGCTTGTCCAGCGCGGACCGGGCCGCCTTGTAGTCGCCGAGCCCGTTGTACGCGTCGATCAGCACCGGATACGCCGACCACCGCTTCGGCGCCGCCTTCAGCGCCTCCTCGCCCAACTGCCTGGCCTCCGGGAAGTCCCGGCGCGCCACGGCCAGGCCCGCCAGTCCGCTCAGCGCCTCGGTGTTGTTCTTGCCGGCCACCTTGAGGGAGGTCTGCAGCGCGCGCTCGGCCCGGGGGTAGTCGCCCGTGTCGGCGGTCCGGCGCGCCCGCTCGACGTACGCGGACCCCAGCACCGCCCAGGCCTTCGCGTCCCTCGGCTGCGCCCGTACCCGCGCCTCGCGGGCGCCGATGAGCGTCGTGAGGTCGGGCAGCGCGGCGGGCAGGCCGTTGACGACGGCCGTCTGCGCCGCGGCGAGCGCCGCCGCCCGCGCGGCCGCCTGGGCGCGCGGCCCGGCGGCCGGGCCCGGTGCGGCCCGGTGCGGCTCGCGCGGCCACAGCATCAGCGTGCCGCCCGCCGCCACCCCGCCCGTCAGCGCCACGACCAGCAGCCGCCGCAGCACCCGGCCACGGCGGCGGCGCGGCGGCGCCGGTTCGGGGAGCAGCGAGGAGGCCGGTGGGGACGGTCGGTTATCCAGCGCGCACATGATGCACACTGTGCGTCAATACGACGACCGCATCCATGCGGCCCAAGGACGGCACCTGTGGGGTTCACACCGATGGCCCCGGGTGCGACGCTGTGATCATGAGCCGTATCGAAGCGCCTCGGGACGAGGCAACCAGTAACCTCACCGACCGGCTCCTCGCGGGTCTGCCAGCCGACGCGGTCCTCGTCGACCCCGACGTGACCGCCTCCTACGCCAACGACATGGCGAGCTTCTGCCCGGCCGGCACCCCGGCCGTCGTCGTGCTGCCGCGCACCGTCCAGCACGTCCAGCACGTCATGCGCGTCGCCACCGAGCTGCGCGTCCCGGTCGTCCCGCAGGGCGCCCGCACCGGCCTGTCCGGCGCGGCCAACGCCACCGACGGCTGCATCGTGCTGTCCCTGACGAAGATGGACCGCGTCCTGGAGATCTCGCCGGTGGACCGCATCGCGGTCGTCGAGCCCGGCGTCGTCAACGCCGCCTTCTCCCGCGCGGTCGAGGAACACGGCCTCTACTACCCGCCGGACCCCTCCAGCTGGGAGATGTGCACGATCGGCGGCAACATCGGCACCGCCTCGGGCGGCCTGTGCTGCGTGAAGTACGGGGTGACCGCCGAGTACGTGCTCGGTCTGGACGTCGTCCTCGCGGACGGGCGGCTGATGTCCACCGGCCGCCGTACGGCGAAGGGCGTCGCCGGCTACGACCTCACCCGGCTGTTCGTCGGCTCGGAGGGTTCGCTCGGCATCGTCGTACGGGCCGTGCTCGCGCTGCGGCCCAAGCCGCCGCAGCAGCTGGTGCTGGCCGCCGAGTTCGCCTCCGCGGCCGCCGCCTGCGAGGCGGTGTGCCGGATCATGGAAGGCGGCCATGTGCCGTCGCTGCTCGAACTGATGGACCGTACGACCGTGAAGGCGGTCAACGAACTCACCCGGATGGGTCTGCCGGAGTCCACCGAGGCCCTGCTCCTCGCCGCCTTCGACACCCCGGACCCGGCCGCCGACCTGGCCGCCGTCGGCGAGCTCTGCGAGGCCGCGGGCGCCACCCAGGTGGTCCCCGCCGACGACGCCGCCGAGTCCGAACTCCTCCTCCAGGCCCGCCGGTCCTCGCTCGTCGCGCTGGAGGCCGTCAAGGGCACGACGATGATCGACGACGTGTGCGTGCCCCGCTCCCGGCTCGGCGACATGATCGAGGGCGTCGAGCGCATCGCGGAGAAGCACGGGCTGACCATCGGGGTCGTCGCCCATGCGGGCGACGGCAACACCCACCCCACGGTCTGCTTCGACGCACAGGACCCCGACGAGTGCCGCCGGGCCCGCGAGTCCTTCGACGAGATCATGGGCCTCGGCCTGGAACTCGGCGGCACCATCACCGGCGAACACGGCGTCGGCGTCCTGAAGAAGGAGTGGCTGGCCCGCGAGATCGGGCCGGTGGGCGTGGAGATGCAGCGGGCCGTGAAGAACGTCTTCGACCCGCTGGGCATCCTCAATCCGGGCAAGCTGTTCTGATCCCCCACGGCCTTCATCCGGCGGGGCCCTCACTGGGCGAGCAGCTGGTCGAGCGCCTCGTCGATCCCCAGCTGCCCGCCCTCGGTCCCCGGGGGCACCACCCGCAGCGTCCGCTCCAGCCAGGCGGACACCTGGGGGATCGGTGCTTCGAGCAGGGCGTCACCGTCGGGTGAACTCAGCGCCATCAGCACGACGCTGCGACCCTCCGACTTCGTCGGCCACACCCGCACGTCCCCGTGCCCGCACGGCCGGAACACCCCCTCCACGAGCAGATCGCGGGCGAAGGTCCAGTGGACCGGGAACTCGGAGTTGATGTGGAAGCCGACATGGACGGCGTACGGGTCGTCGGAGCGGTAGGTCAGCCGGGCCGGGACCGGGATGCTCCGCTCGGGGGACAGGATGAGCCGCAGCTCCAGTTCGCGTTCCACCACGGTGTGATGCATGACGTCCGTTTCCTCTCTCGGTCGGTCGTAGGGGCGCCTGCGGGTGGGCCCGTACGAGTGGAGAGGGGCTGGGGCCGCGAGCATTACGCGGGTTCCGGGAAGTTTTTTTCCGATGTGGTGAAGGGGGTGCACAGGGCTGCCCGGAAAGGGGCGGGTCCTGCGGGACTGGCGGTGACGGGCACCCGGGTCTGATAGATGTGGAGGCTCCCACATGACCCCCGAGCAGATACGGGATGACGGACATGACCGCCCCAACCCCGGCACCCGGTGACGAACGGCCCCGCGAGGGCTACTACCCGGACCCGTCCATCCCCGGCTACGTCCGTTACTGGAACGGCGCCGCGTGGGTGCCGGGCACCAGCCGCCCTGCCCCGTCCGACGGCGAACCCCTCGTCGCGCCGCCCGGCTCGCACCCCGCGGCCCCCGCGGCACCGGCGGCCTCGGCGGTCGAGGAGACCGGCCCGCACTTCTTCGACGAGGACCCGCAGCCGGGCGGCGCCTCCGGCTGGGGAGCCGACGGGGGCGCCTGGGGCACCGACCCCCGGGCGGCGGGCTCCCCGGCCCAGCCGGACGGCCGGTCCTCCCGCACCGACGGCACGGCGACGATCCCGCCGGCTGACCAGGGGGACGTCGACTCCGGCGGCACGTTCATCTTCCGCAGGCCGACGGTCGGCCCGGCGGGCACCCCGCCGGCCGCCCAGCCGCCCATGGACGACGGCACGATGACGTTCCGGCCGATCCGGGGCGAGGGCACGCCCGGCCCCGGGTCCGGTGCGGCCGGCAGCCCCGGCCACGGCGCCCAGGGCTCCGGCGGCCCAGGTGGCGCGGCCGGTTTCGGTGCCCAGGGGCCGGTCGGTGCGCCCGGCGCCGGCGGTACCGCGCGCCCCGGTTTCGGCGCCGGAAAGGCGGCCGCCGCCCGCGCCGCCGCCCAGGCACAGCCCGCCCAGGCGCAGGCCCCTCAGGTTTCCGCCCCGCAGGCCGTCGCCCCCGCCGTCCCCCCACAGCAGTCCGCCGCGCCCCGGTCCCCGATGGCTCCCGCCACCCCGATGGCCTCCGGTGCCGGCGGCGGACAGTCCTCCTGGGCGCAGCAGGTGCACCAGCTCGCCGGTGACCCGCAGGCCGCCCCCTGGAAGCCGCCGGTGGAGGACGTCTTCCAGGCGGCCGCCCGGCGGCAGGCGGCGGCCCGGCCCGCCGGGCTCGGCAAGCGGTTCGCCGCACGGCTCGTCGACAGCCTGGTCGTCGGCGCGGTGACCGCGGCCGCCGCCGTACCGTTCGGGACCAAGGCCGCCGCCCACGTGCAGGACAAGATCGACGCGGCCAGGCTCTCCGGCCGCACCGAGACCGTCTGGCTGCTCGACGGCACCACCGGCCTGTACCTCGGGATCGTGCTCGCCGTCCTGCTCCTCGTCGGCGTCCTCTACGAGGTGCTGCCCACCGCCAAGTGGGGCCGCACGCTCGGCAAGAAGCTGTTCGGCCTGGAGGTCCGCGACATCGAGGGCCACGAGCCGCCGGCCTTCGGGGCCGCGCTGCGCCGCTGGCTGGTGTACACCGTGCCCGGACTGCTCGGCATCGGGATCGTCGGCGTCGCCTGGTGCCTGTTCGACCGGCCCTGGCACCAGTGCTGGCACGACAAGGCGGCGCACACCTTCGTCGCCGACTGACGGGCCGTCGTACTCCGTACGGCCGCTCGCCGGATGCGGGCCCGGCGGGTTCGCGGTCCACTCGGGCCATGAGCACCGAACCGCCCCCGCCCCCCGGCTCCGGAGAGCCGCCGGAGGACGATCCGTTCCGGAAGCAGCCCCCGCCGGGCCAGAGCGAGGGCCAGGGGCCGGGCTCGCCGTACGACACCCCGTACGGCGGCTCGCAGCCCCCGCCGCCCTCCTACGGCGGCGGCCCCTACGGAGCGGGCGGCGACCCCCACGGAGGCGGTGGCCGCTACGGAGGCGGCGGTCCTTATGGAGGCGGCGGCGGAACCGGCGGCTACCCCGAGGATCCGCTCGCCGGGATGCCGCCGCTCGCCGACAGCGGCAAGCGCACCCTCGCGCGGATCATCGACATGATCCTGGTGGGCATCGTGGTCGCGCTGCTCACCTGGGCGTTCGGGGTGAGCGAGTACCAGATGGACGGCGACAGGATCTCGGCCGGCCGGTCCTTCTTCCAGTCGCTGGTCGCCGCCGTCCTGTTCGTCGCCTACGACACCCTGCTGATCGCCAGGTCCGGGCAGACCCTCGGAATGAAGTGGCTCGGCATGCGGGTCGCCAACCTGGCCGACGGCGCCACGCCCACCACCCAGACCTCCCTGCTGCGCGCCCTGGTGCTGTGGGTGCCGTTCGCCTTCTGCTGCGCCTGCATCTGGACGGTGATCTGCGGCGGCTGGAGCTTCTTCGACAAGCCGTACAAACAGGGGCTGCACGACAAGGCGGCGAAGACGGTCGTGGTCAGTACGAACGCCTAGCGGGGCCGGTGCAGTAGCGGGGCCGGTGCAGGGGGGCGCACAAGCAGTCGGCGGGTCCGTCAGTCTCACGGACCCGCCGACTTCACTGGTGTGCTCACGTCAGGGCGCGGTGGGCTCCCGGACGGGCTCGGCCGTGGCGGCGGCCACGGTCTCCCGGTGCACGGGGATCCGCACCTCGGGCAGTGGGGTCGGGGCGGGCACGGACTGCGCGACCGTGCGCGGCCGGGGGAGCGGGATCGTCATGGCGACCAGCAGTCCCAGACCGAGCGCGGCGAGCGCGATGACCGCGATCCCGATGCCCGAACTCGTCTGTGACAGCAGCAGCATGGCGAGCGTCGAGCAGATCACGGTGCAGGAACCGTAGACGAGCTGTGCCGGGGTCGGACGAGGCATGGCAATCGTGTCCTCGGGAGATATGGGGGTGAGACGAGGAACCGGCCTTGGTTTCCACCGGCTTCCGGGCGTTCCACCGTTCGACTCTATTCGCGTGCATGCCCGAGTGGAACGGCCGGTAAGCGTGACCTAACCCACGGTACCGGTGCACAGGGGGCGCACGGTCGCATGGCATACGGCAACCGGAGGCATATGCGCGCCGGTTGGGTGAGGTCCTTCCGGGGTACCTCCGTGCCCCGGCGTCCGTAAAGCGAACTCCCGCTCCGCATAGTGCAGTTGAACTGTCCGAGTCAAGGTCTGTCTTTTCTCGTAAACCAGTAGTCAAATATCGTCACTTGAATCGACGCGTTGAACGTGCGCGCACGGACCCCCAACCATCACCCGGTCCCCCTTGCCGTGCGCGCGGCGCGGGGGAGGAACTCAAGTGACCAGCAGACCCTGGACGTTCAGAGCACTCGCCGTCGGCGTGACGCTCGCGACCGCCTCCGTCGGCTTCGCCACCTTCGCGGTCGCGGAGGCCGCGACCCCGGCGGCGACCACCAGCACCGTCGACCGGCACGACCCGTCGACGAAGCAGGAGGAGCACGACCTCGACGGCCCCCTGAGCAAGACCCAGGAGGCCCAGCGCCAGGAGGCCCTCGACCAGGTCATATCCGGCAAGGCCCAGGTCAAGGACCGCGACGGATCCAAGGTCGTCCAGCTCAAGGGCAAGAAGGGCGACAGCAAGTACGTCGAGCTCGGCCGTGAGAAGACGGACAAGATCTTCACGATCCTGGTGGAGTTCGGCGACCAGACGGACCCGCGGTACAACGGCACGGCCGGCCCGCTGCACAACCAGATAGCCCAGCCGGACCGCACCAAGGACAACTCCACGGCGTGGCAGGCGGACTACAACCAGGCCCACTTCCAGGACCTCTACTTCGGCACCGGCAAGAACACCGAGTCGCTGAAGAAGTACTACGAGAAGCAGTCCTCGGGCCGCTACTCGGTCGACGGTGAGGTCACCGACTGGGTCAAGGTCCCCTACAACGAGGCCCGTTACGGCAACAACGCCTGCGGCTCCACCACCTGCTCCAGCGTCTGGAACCTGGTGCGCGACGGCCTGAACGCCTGGGTCGCCGACCAGAAGGCGGCCGGCGAGTCCGACGCCGCCATCAAGGCCGACCTCGCCCAGTACGACCAGTGGGACCGCTACGACTACGACGGCGACGGCAACTTCAACGAGCCCGACGGCTACGTCGACCACTTCCAGATCGTGCACGCCGGCGAGGACGAGTCCGCGGGCGGCGGCGCCCAGGGCACCGACGCGATCTGGGCGCACCGCTGGTACGCCTTCGGCACCGACGCCGGCGCCACCGGCCCCGCCGACAACAAACTCGGCGGCACCCAGGTCGGCGACACCGGCATCTGGGTCGGCGACTACACCATGCAGCCGGAGAACGGCGGACTCGGCGTCTACGCCCACGAGTACGGCCACGACCTCGGCCTGCCGGACGAGTACGACACCAACGGCGGCGAGAACTCCACCGGCTTCTGGACCCTGATGTCCTCCGGCTCCTGGCTGGGCACCGGCAAGGAGGCCATCGGCGACCTGCCGGGCGACATGAACGCCTGGGACAAGCTGCAGCTCGGCTGGCTCAACTACGACGTGGCCAAGGCGGGCACGAAGTCCAGCCACAAGCTGGGGGTCGCCGAGTACAACACCAAGAACAAGCAGGCCACCGTGGTCACCCTGCCCGACAAGGCGGTCACCACCACCGTCGTGACTCCCGCCCAGGGCTCGACCCAGTGGTGGAGCGGCAGCGGTGACAACCTCAAGAACACCCTGACCCGTGACGTCGACCTGACCGGCAAGTCGTCCGCCACGCTGAACCTGGACGGCTGGTACGACATCGAGTCGGGCTACGACTACCTCTACACCGAGGTGTCCACCGACGGCGGCGCCAACTGGACCGCCCTGGACGGCACGGTGAACGGTGCGGCCCTCCCGCGCGACGGCAGTGACAAGCCGGCGCTCACCGGTTCGGCCGACGCGTACACCAAGCTGTCGTACCCGCTGGACGCCTACGCGGGCCAGAAGATCCAGCTGCGCTTCCGCTACCAGACCGACGGCGGGGTCGCCCTGAAGGGCTTCGCGGCCGACGAGATCACCCTCACCGCTGGGGGTACCCCCTCTGGGGGAGGCTCGACGGTCTTCTCCGACAACGCGGAGTCGGCGGACGCGGCCTGGACCGCCTCCGGCTTCTCCCGCATCGGCGCGTCCTTCACCAAGGACTACGCGCAGTACTACATCGCGGAGAACCGCCAGTACGTGTCGTACGACAAGACCCTCAAGGTCGGCCCGTACAACTTCGGCTTCTCCACGACCCGTCCGGACTGGGTGGAGCACTACGCGTACCAGAACGGCCTGTTGATCTGGAAGTGGGACACCTCCGAGGCGGACGACAACACCAGCGTCCACCCCGGTACCGGTCTGATCCTCCCGATCGACTCGCACCCGACGGCGCTGAAGTGGTCCGACGGCACGCTGATGCGCAACCGCATCCAGGCCTACGACTCGCCGTTCAGCCTCTACGCGAGCGACGGCATCACCCTCCACAAGGCGGACGTCGCGACGAAGATCAAGCAGTCGTCCGGGGTGTCGGTCTTCAACGACCACAAGAGCGACTACTACGACGCCTCGAACCCGGCCGCCGGCGTCAAGATCACTGACACCAACACGAAGATCAACATCGTCACGGAGGCCCGGGACGGCTCGACGATCTCCCTCCAGGTCGGCCCCGCAGTGAAGTAATTCGCATTTCCGCAGGTCAGACACGTATCGGCGGCGACCCCTTGGCGGGTCGCCGCCGCTCGTGCTTAGGTGCGTCCTGTGGATTTCTTATTGACACCGACGCGCACGGGGGTGTGACCGCATGGCCGCAGGAGGGTTCTGCAAGCTGCCGAACGGCAGAGTGGTGGTGGCGCTGAACCTGCCCAGCCCCGCCACGGCGGACGGCTCGTCCGACGTCCGCGTACTGGTCCACGCCCACAACCGTGCCCGGGCCCTGACAAGGCTCCGCAACCTGGGCATGCGAGCGGTCTACCTGCGGGGCAACGCCGCCCCACCGACCCCGGACGAGATCACCGCCGTCCTCCACCACCCCGACGGCCTGATATGGCGAACGGCCCCTGACAACGGTGTCACGGCACTGGAACTCTGGAGACCGATCAGATCCCTCCTCCGCAGACCGACGCCGGCCTGACCAGCACTTTCCGACACCGGGCCGGGCAGCCGACCCCGGGGCGCGCGGGGCTCTGCCGATGTGCGGCTCCGCCGCGTG
>NZ_JBHXLU010000026.1:19149-119014 GCF_042720695.1 Streptomyces sp. NPDC058457
TGGGCGCGACCAGCCCCCACCGGCCCGCGGGTGGCCATCGGCCGGTCCGGCACCGCCGGAATCCGCCGTGGTGGCTGAGCGCCGTTGCGGCGGAAAGAAAAGGCGGGCGGCGCAGAAGAGGCGATGGATCGTTGCCGGGCTGGGCAGCCAACCAAGGGGCGCGGGGCTGTGCCGATGTGCGGCTCCGCCGCGTGGGCGCGACCAGCCCCCACCGGCCCGCGGGTGGCCATCGGCCGGTCCGGCACCGCCGGAATCCGCCGTGGTGGCTGAGCGCCGTTGCGGCGGAAACGAGTGTCAGACCACCGGCTTGCCCGTGAGTTCCACGCCTGCCTCGCGCAGTTCCTCCAGGGCGCGTTCCGTCGTCGCCTCCGCCACGCCGGCCGTGAGGTCGAGGAGGACCTGGGTGCGGAAGCCCTCGCGCGCGGCGTCCAGGGCGGTGGCCCGCACGCAGTGGTCGGTCGCGATGCCCACCACGTCCACCTCGTCGATCTTCCGGGCCCGCAGCCACTCCGCCAGCTTGACGCCGTTCTCGTCGACGCCCTCGAAGCCGCTGTACGCCGCTGCGTACGCCCCCTTGCTGAACACCGCGTCCACCGCCCCGGAGGCGACCGCCGGGGCGAAGTTCGGATGGAAGCCCACACCCTCGGTGCCGGCGACACAGTGCGCCGGCCAGCTGCGGACGTAGTCGGGGTTGTCGGCGAAGTGGCCGCCCGGTGCGATGTGGTGGTCGCGGGTCGCCACCACGTGGCGGTAGCCGGCGGGCGCCTGCCCGATCAGCTCCGTGATCGCGGCGGCCACGTCGGAGCCCCCGGCCACCGCGAGGCTGCCTCCCTCGCAGAAGTCGTTCTGCACATCGACGACGATCAAGGCGCGGCGCATGGTCGGTGTCCTTCACATTCGATATCGGGTCCGTCGACGGGAGAGACGCGGAAAGAAGGGGTGCGGGCCCGGCCTGAACCTATGAGCGTAGAGACTTACGGGGGCGTAGGGGAGGGGGCCTGACGGGGCGCGTACGCGGGCACTCGCTCTAGCTACCCGAGCGCCCCTGCACGTACTCCGTCGGAATGACCGGTTCCCCGCGCGAGAGCTGGGTCGCGGAGAGCGGCAGATTCGCGCGGGCCGCCGCGTGCCGGGTGCGGGGCGCGTCCAGGGGTTCGCGGGCGACGACCTCGCCGGACTTCACCAGTTCGATCAGGAGCTGCCGGTCGACCAGGCCGGCCGGGACCTCGCCGGTGCCGACCACCTCGGCCTCCGCCACCCCGTCGGCGTCCATCCGCCGCGCCGCCCACTTGCGGCCGCCGACGGACGTCTTGCCGCCCGTCGACTTCTTCGCGACCGGCACCAGCGGCGCCTTCGGGTCGGCGGACTCGGCGCGGGCGACCAGCTTGTAGACCATGGAGCAGGTGGGGTGCCCGGAGCCGGTCACCAGCTGGGTGCCGACGCCGTACGCGTCCACGGGGGCGGCGGCCAGGGAGGCGATGGCGTACTCGTCGAGGTCGGAGGTCACGATGATCCTCGTGTCCCGCGCGCCCAGCTCGTCCAGCTGCTGGCGCACCCGGTGGGCGACCAGCAGCAGGTCGCCGGAGTCGATGCGGACCGCGCCCAGCTCGGGCCCGGCCACCTCCACGGCCGTACGGACCGCCTCGGCGACGTCGTACGTGTCGACCAGCAGGGTGGTCCCGCGGCCGAGCGAGTCGACCTGGGCCCGGAAGGCGTCCCGCTCGTGGTCGTGGAGCAGGGTGAAGGCGTGGGCGGAGGTGCCGACGGTGGGGATGCCGTAGCGGAAGCCGGCGGCGAGGTCGGAGGTGGTGGCGAAACCGCCGACGTAGGCGGCGCGGGAGGCGGCGACGGCGGCCAGTTCGTGGGTGCGGCGGGCGCCCATCTCGATCAGCGGGCGGTCCCCGGCGGCCGAGGACATGCGGGAGGCGGCGGCCGCGATCGCGGAGTCGTGGTTGAGGATGGAGAGGATCACGGTCTCCAGGAGCACGCACTCGGCGAAGGAGCCCTCCACCCGCATGATCGGCGAGCCCGGGAAGTAGACCTCGCCCTCGGGGTAGCCCCAGATGTCGCCGCCGAAGCGGTAGCCGGCGAGCCACTCCAGGGTCGGCCCGTCGACGATCTTCCGCTCCTGGAGGAAGCGGAGGACGTCCGCGTCGAAGCGGAAGTTCTCCACCGCGTCCAGGACGCGTCCGGTGCCCCCCACGACGCCGTAGCGGCGCCCGTCGGGGAGCCGCCGGGTGAAGACCTCGAAGACGCTCCGCCGCTCGGCCGTACCCGCCTTGAGTGCGGCCTGCAGCATCGTCAGCTCGTACTGGTCCGTGAAGAGCGCCGTCGACGGGACGTCCACCGGCAGCCCAAGGTCCGCAGTGTTCATGGCGACAGATGCTACACCCCTTTGTGTCAGTGTGACGATTTAAGGGGCCCGTGGCAGCATTGGCCTTGTGACGTCACCCGCTCCCGTAGAGATCGAACGCACCGAGTCGGCGGAAGAGGCCTTCGCCGTCCCCGAGCCGGACGTCCCGTGGATCACGCTCGTGCACAACGACCCCGTCAACCTCATGAGCTATGTGACGTACGTCTTCCAGACGTACTTCGGCTATCCCAAGGACAAGGCCACCAAGCTCATGCTGGACGTCCACCACAAGGGCCGGGCGGTCGTCTCCAGCGGCAGTCGCGAGGAGATGGAACGCGACGTGCAGGCGATGCACGGCTACGGCCTGTGGGCGACCCTCCAGCAGGACCGCAAGTAGCCACAGTCCCCCGATCGGCCCCGGCCGGCCCCCGATCAGCTCCTCGATCAGCTCCGGAAGCAGCGAATCCCCTCCATGCCAGGAATCTTCGAACCGCTCCCCGGCGGCGGCGCGGCCGTCGCGCTCGACGATGTCGAGATCTCCATCATCCGGTCGCTGGCCGTCCAGCTCCTGGAACTCATCGGCCCCGGCCCCGCCGAGGACGCCCCCGACGACCCGCTCGCCGAACTGTTCGCCGAGGGCCCGAGCGAGGCGCCCACCGACCCGGTGCTGCGCCGGCTCTTCCCGGACGCCTACTGCGACCCGGAGCGGCTTCCGCAGACCCCGGAGGAGGCCGAGGAGCGGCAGGCCCACTCCGCCGAGTTCCGCCGCTACACCGAGAACGACCTCAGGGCCGGCAAGCGGGAGACCGCCCTCGCGGTGATCCGCTCCCTCGACGCCCTCGTCCCGGAGGAGAAGGGCGACGCGGTCCTCAAGCTGACGCCCGAGGAGTCCCGGCAGTGGCTCGGCGCCCTCACCGACCTGCGCCTCGCGATCGGCTCCCGCCTCGACATCACCGACGAGGACGACACCGACCTGCTCTACCGGCTCCCGGACGAGGACCCGCGCAAGCCGATGGTGATGGCGTACCTGTGGCTCGGCGGCCTCCAGGAGACCCTGGTCACGACCCTTATGCCGTAATCCGTCCAGGTTTCGCGTTCGCTCAGAGGACGCTCAAATCCGGATAACGATCCCGTCACCGTTGCGGCCTGGTATGGCCGTTTCGGTCGCGTTTTGTCCGCTTCTTCCAGTGGTGTGCGCCACAATCCCTCTCGGCGGAACCCGGTGATCAGTGTTGCGGCCGTGATAAATCTTCACGACCGCCCGGCGAACACCACCCATGTGTACGTCCGGGTGCGCCACCGAACCGGCCAACCGCCGGTCAGGCACCGCTCCATCATCCGGGGGGATCGAAACCCGATCCGAGGCCGACGAGAGGCCCGGGTCGGCATGGAGAAAGGCGCACACCACACATGACCTCCGCTCAGGTCGACACGTCGGAGAAGTCCTCCGGGACCTCCGA
This sequence comes from Streptomyces sp. NPDC058457, assembly GCF_042720695.1. NCBI lineage: Bacteria > Bacillati > Actinomycetota > Actinomycetes > Kitasatosporales > Streptomycetaceae > Streptomyces > Streptomyces sp. NPDC058457. The sequence goes on from NZ_JBHXLU010000026.1 coordinate 22,963, forward strand.
AGCCTCCGAAGAGGGGTACGAGCGCGGGCTCGGCAGCCGCCAGGTCCAGATGATCGCCATCGGCGGCGCCATCGGCGTCGGCCTCTTCCTGGGTGCCGGGGCGAACATCGCCAAGGCCGGTCCCAGCCTCATCCTGATGTACGCCGTTGCCGGCGCCATCGTCTTCTTCATCATGCGGGCCCTCGGCGAGCTGCTGCTCTACCGCCCGGTCTCGGGTTCCTTCGCCGAGTACTCCCGCGAGTTCCTCGGCCCGTTCTTCGGCTACTTCACCGGCTGGACGTACTGGCTGATGTGGGTCGTGACGGGCATGGCGGAACTCACCGCCGCCGCGATCTACGTGAACTACTGGTTCCCGTCGGTCCCGCAGTGGGTGACCGCGCTGGTCTTCCTGGTGATCCTCTTCGGGGTCAACCTGATCTCGGTGAAGGTCTTCGGAGAGCTGGAGTTCTGGTTCTCCATGGTCAAGGTCACCGCCCTGATCGGCATGATCGTGATCGGTCTCGGCGTCCTCACCTTCGGCTTCAGCGCCGCCGGTGACACCGCGTCGGTCGCGAACCTCTACCAGTTCGACGGCTTCTTCCCCAAGGGCGTCGGCTCCTCCCTGATGACCCTTCAGGGCGTCATGTTCGCCTACCTCGCGGTCGAGCTGGTCGGTGTCACCGCCGGCGAGTCGGAGAACCCGGAGAAGACCCTCCCCAAGGCGATCAACACGCTCCCCTGGCGCATCGCCCTCTTCTACGTCGGTGCGCTCACGGTGATCCTCTGCGTCGTGAAGTGGACGGAGTTCGCCCCGGGCGTCAGCCCCTTCGTGGCCGCCTTCGCGAAGATCGGCATCCCGGCCGGCGCCGGCATCGTCAACTTCGTCGTCCTCACCGCCGCCCTGTCCTCCTGCAACTCCGGCATGTACTCCACGGGCCGCATGCTGCGGAACCTGGCCGACAGCGGCGAGGCCCCGGCCGTGTTCCGGAAACTGTCCGCGTCGAAGACCCCGGCGCTCGGCATCACCGTCTCGGTCCTCTTCATGGGCATCGGCGTGATCCTCAACTACGTCGTCCCGGAGAAGGCGTTCGGCTACGTCACCTCCGTCGCCACCGCGGCCGGCATCTGGACCTGGCTGATGATCCTGATCAGCCACGTCCTCTACCGCCGCGCGGTCGACGCGGGCCGCCTGCCGGCCTCCGCCTTCCCGGCCCCCGGCGGCGCGAAGTGCAGCTGGATCGCGATCGCCTTCCTCCTCTTCGTCACGTGCCTGATCGCGTACGACGGCGACTCCCGGGTCTGCCTGTACGTCATGGCCGGCTGGGCCGCCGCGCTCGGCGTCGGCTGGCTGGTCCTGAAGAACCGCAACCCCGAGGTCGCCGAGCGCCACGAGCCGGCACCGCTGGAGAAGGTGAACTGACCACCCCCTCCAGGACGTCCCGCCGCAGGGAGCACTCGTGGCGCTCCTTGCGGCAGCCGCTCAGGATGTCCGGCATCTGGGCCGTCCCGTACCAGCCTTCGGTACGGGACGGCCCTTCTGCTTATCCTGGCGACCATGCTGACCATCACCCAGGCCCTCGTCGACCAGATCGTCGCCCACGCGCGCAAGGACCACCCCGACGAGGCGTGCGGCGTCGTCGCGGGCCCGGCGGGCTCGGACCGCCCCGAGCGGTTCATCCCGATGCTGAACGCGGCGATGTCCCCGACGTTCTACGAGTTCGACTCCGGCGACCTTCTCAAGCTGTACCGGGAGATGGACGACCGCGACGAGGAGCCGGTGGTCGTCTACCACTCCCACACGGCGACGGAGGCGTACCCGTCGAGGACCGACATCTCGTACGCGAACGAGCCCGGCGCCCACTACGTCCTCGTCTCCACCGCCGACACCGACGCCCTCGGCGACTTCCAGTTCCGCTCGTACCGCATCGTGGACGGCGAGGTCACGGAAGAGGAGATCACGATCGTCGAGGCGTACTGACTCCCGGCGAGCCGACGCCTGCCTCTTCTTCTCCGCCGCTCACCAAGACCTTTCCGCCGCTACGGCGCTCAGCCGCGACGGCGGATTCCGGCGGTGCCGAACCGGCCGGTGGGGGCTGGTCGCGCCCACGCGGCGGAGCCGCATGTCGATACAGCCCCGCGCCCCCACGGGAGCTGCCCTGGGCCTCATCTCGTAGTTCGGTCAGAATTCGTCCGGCATGTGGAATCACACTCCGGAACCGGTGCCGGGAATCGATACGATGAGCCCATGGTTCTGAACGACGTGGGCGACAAGGCGCGGGGCACCCTGCTCGTGGCGCGGCTGCACGTCGATCTGTGCAGGCTGAACAGCGCCATCTGTTGACGTTTCCCTGCCGCCGTACGGCCATGAGCCGCGGCGTGCTGCTGTGCGCGCCCAACCACCCAGACTTCCCGACAGGAGCCCGCGATCATGGCCATCGAGGTCCGCATCCCGACCATCCTCCGCCAGTACACCGAAGGTCAGAAGGCGGTGGAGGGCAGCGGTGAGACCATCGCCGACCTCTTCAACGACCTCGAGACCCGGCACGCCGGCATCCACGCCCGCATCGTGGACGACGGCAAGCTGCGCCGCTTCGTCAACGTGTACCTGAACGACGAGGACGTCCGTTTCGTCGACGGCATCAACACCAAGCTCACCGACGGCGACACCGTGACGATCCTGCCGGCCGTCGCCGGCGGCATGGCCTGAGATCGGCATGCGCTACGACTCCCCGTTGGCCGCGGTCGGCAACACCCCCCTGGTGCGCCTGCCGCGGCTCTCGCCGTCCGCCGACGTCCGGATCTGGGCCAAGCTGGAGGACCGCAACCCGACCGGTTCGGTCAAGGACCGTCCCGCCCTGCACATGATCGAGCAGGCGGAGAAGGACGGCCGGCTGACCCCGGGCTGCACCATCCTGGAGCCGACGTCGGGGAACACCGGCATCTCGCTGGCGATGGCCGCCAAGCTCAAGGGCTACCGCATGGTCTGCGTGATGCCCGAGAACACCTCGCAGGAGCGGCGGGACCTGCTGGGGATGTGGGGCGCGGAGATCATCTCCAGCCCGGCCGCGGGCGGTTCCAACACCGCGGTCCGGGTGGCGAAGGAACTGTCCGCCGAGCATCCCGACTGGGTGATGCTCTACCAGTACGGGAACCCGGACAACGCCGGCGCGCACTACGCGACCACCGGTCCTGAGATCCTCGCCGACCTGCCGTCCGTGACGCACTTCGTCGCGGGGCTGGGGACCACCGGCACGCTGATGGGCGTCGGCAGGTACCTGCGCGAGCACAAGCCCGACGTGAAGATCGTCGCCGCCGAACCCCGGTACGACGACCTGGTGTACGGGCTCAGGAACCTCGACGAGGGCTTCGTGCCCGAGCTGTACGACGCCTCCGTGCTCACCACCCGGTACTCGGTCGGCTCCGCGGACGCGGTGACCCGGACCCGGGACCTCCTCCAGCAGGAGGGCATCTTCGCGGGCATCTCCACCGGCGCCGCGCTGCACGCCGCGATCGGCGTCGGGAAGAAGGCCGTACAGGCGGGCGAGAGCGCGGACATCGTGTTCGTGGTCGCCGACGGCGGCTGGAAGTACCTCTCGACCGGCGTGTACACCGCCGCCACGACCGAGGAAGCCATCGAGACCCTCCAGGGTCAGCTCTGGGCATAGCCCTCATCATGTACGCGCCAACCCCCTCCTATGAGGGGGCTAAGCGCTGCCTATGGCGGGGCAAAGATCTTCGTCCGGGGGAACCGGTCCCCGGTGAACCCGGCTAGGTTCCTCACCGTCCTGTCATGCCACGCTCATCGGCATACCAGGGTGTTCGAAGTGTCATGCTCATGACGCCGCACTCTGCCGCCGCTACGCGCGTCACGGGCCTGCCTTGTAACCCCACCGATGGAGGCAGTACCCCCATGCGTGAATCACGACGGAGCCTGCGAAGACTCCTGGCCTTCGCCTTCCCCGCCCTCGCCCTGGCCGTCTCCGGTTTCGTCGCGGCACCGACCGCACAGGCACAGGCATCGGCACAGACCATCGCCCCCCGGGCCACCGCCCAGACCACCCGGGCCGCCCAGAACTCCAAGGCGCTCACCGACCCCGCCCGGCAGGCCGTGCACAGCACCGGCAAGGCAGGGCAGAAGGTGCCCACCAAGCACCTGTGCGCCACCGTCAGCAAGCCCGGTGAGGTCAACTGCTTCGCGCAGCGCCGCACCGACATCAAGCAGCAGCTGTCCGCCGCGCTCGCCGCCGCCCCCTCCGGCCTGAGCCCGACCAACCTGCACAGCGCCTACAACCTGCCCTCGACGGGCGGCTCCGGCCTGACGGTCGCCGTGGTCGACGCCTACAACGACCCCAACGCCGCCTCGGACCTGGCCACCTACCGCTCCACGTACGGCCTGTCGGCGTGCACCGTCGCCAACGGCTGCTTCAAGCAGGTCAGCCAGACCGGTTCGACGACCTCGCTGCCGACGAACGACTCCGGCTGGGCCGGCGAGGAAGCGCTCGACATCGACATGGTCAGCGCCGTCTGCCCGAACTGCAACATCATCCTCGTCGAGGCCAGTTCCGCCACCGACTCCGACCTCGGCACCGCCGAGAACGAGGCCGTGACGCTCGGCGCCAAGTTCGTCTCCAACAGCTGGGGCGGCTCCGAGTCCTCCTCCCAGACCAGCGAGGACACCTCGTACTTCAAGCACCCGGGTGTCGCGATCACCGTCTCCGCCGGTGACGAGGACTACGGCGCCGAGTACCCGGCGACCTCCCAGTACGTGACCGCCGTCGGCGGCACCGCGCTCTCCACCTCCTCCAGCACCCGCGGCTGGACCGAGTCCGTGTGGAAGACCAGCTCCTCCGAGGGCACCGGCTCCGGCTGCTCCGCCTACGACTCGAAGCCGAGCTGGCAGACCGACACCGGCTGCACCAAGCGCATGGAGTCCGACGTCTCCGCGGTCGCCGACCCGGCCACCGGCGTGGCGGTCTACGACACCTACGGCGGCTCCGGCTGGGCGGTCTACGGCGGTACGAGTGCCTCCTCGCCGATCATCGCCGGTGTGTACGCCCTCGCGGGCACCCCGGGTTCGAGTGACTACCCGGCGAAGTACCCGTACTCGCACACCAGCAACCTGTACGACGTCACCAGCGGCAACAACGGCTCCTGCTCCACCTCGTACTTCTGCACCGCCGGCACCGGCTACGACGGCCCGACCGGCTGGGGCACCCCGAACGGCACCACCGCCTTCGCCTCCGGCACCAGCACCGGCAACACGGTGACCGTCACCAACCCGGGCAGCCAGTCCACGGCCACCGGCTCCTCGGTCAGCCTGCAGATCTCCGCCTCCGACAGCGCGGGCGCCACCCTCACCTACAGCGCCAGCGGCCTGCCCACCGGCCTGTCCATCTCCAGCTCCACCGGCCTGATCTCCGGCACGGCGTCCACCGCGGGCACCTACAGCACCACCGTCACCGCGACCGACTCCACCGGCGCGTCCGGCTCGGCCTCCTTCACCTGGACCGTCTCCACCAGCGGCGGCGGCACCTGCACCTCGTCCCAGCTCCTTGGCAACCCCGGCTTCGAGTCGGGCAACACCACCTGGACCGCGAGCAGCGGCGTCATCACCAACTCCAGCAGCGAGGCGGCCCACGCGGGCTCGTACAAGGCCTGGCTCGACGGCTACGGATCGACCCACACCGACACGCTCTCCCAGTCGGTGACGATCCCGTCCGGCTGCACCGCCACCACGTTCACCTTCTACCTGCACGTCGACACGGCCGAGACCACCACCAGCACCCAGTACGACAAGCTGACGGTCACCGCCGGTTCGACCACCCTGGCCACGTACTCGAACCTCAACGCGGCCACCGGATACGTGCAGAAGTCCTTCAGCCTCGGGTCCTACGCGGGCTCGACCGTCACCCTGAAGTTCAGCGGTGTCGAGGACTCCTCGCTCCAGACCAGCTTCGTCGTCGACGACACCGCCGTCACGACCGGCTGACCCCTCCCGTGAACTGACCGGATCCCGCGCCCGGAAGCCGTCCGGGTGCGGGATCCGTACGAGCGGCGGCTACGTCATATCGGCACCAAGGGTCCGTTCCCCGACGGAAAGGCGGACACCCCATGCGCCGTACGACGTTCCACCGCGCGACGCTCGCCGCGGCGAGCCTGCTCCTGCTGGCGGGCTGCGGCTCCCAGGGCGGAGGCGGGGACAAGGGCAGCGGCACGGTGTCCCCCTCGCCCACCACCAGCCCCAGTGCCAGCCCCAGTGCCAGCCCCGGCGCGAGCGCCAGTGGCTCCTCCGGGAGCTGCGCTCCCCTGGGCGCCGAGCTCAGCGCCGCCGACAGCGGCCGTACCTTCTGCCTGGCCGAGAACGCCGCGTTCCGGGTCACCCTGAAAGGCACCGAACAGCGCCCCTGGAAGAAGATCGCCGTGGCCGGGGACACGGACGCCCTGAAGCCCATCAACTACGGGTTCATGCTGCGCACCGGCTACGGCGGAGCCGCCTACCAGGCGGTCGCCCCCGGCACCGTCACCCTCTCCTCCACCCGCCCCCTGTGCGCCGAGCCCACCGCACCCGGCCAGGTCTCCTGCAAGGGCATCCAGGAGTGGCAGGTCACCGTGAAGGTGAACTGAGCCTCAGCCGGCCAGGTGCCGTACCTGGTCCCACAGCACCGGGTCGACCACGCCCACCCGGCGCCGGAACTCCCACACCGCGATCTCGCGCAGCTCGTCCGTCTCCAGGAAGCTCGGCCGGCCCTGGGCGTCCCCGACCGAGCCCGGCGGCAGCGGGATCACCCCGGCGCGCTCGTCGTGGTACTTGCTGGTGATCTTCGCGATGGTCGCCCGGTTGCCGCGCACGGCCAGCACCAGGCAGGGCCGGTCCTTGGTGCCGGGACCGTCCTCGTAGGGCACGTTGGCCCACCAGATGTCCCCCGGATGGGGCCGTCCGAGCTGCCCGCGGGTGCCACGCGGATACCCCGGCGGGCGGGTGCGGTGCCCGTGCGGACGGTGGCCCCTGCCCCAGCCGTCGACGAGCGTGGCGACCAGCGCCAGCAGGACGACTGCCGCGAGCGCGAGCCACCATGACGTGTCCATACGACGACGTTACCGGCGCGAGATAATCGACGCGCGCCCTTACGCGATCCTCATACGCCCCCGGTCCAGCCGAACCGGTGACAGCACAGGTGAGTTCGCCCACAACGGCACCTGGCGGAGGAGCGACCGGCTCTTTTGCGCCTTACGCTCGACAAACCGCACGACCCCCGTCATGCCCTTTTTCCCGACTCCAGTTGCCAGCGCATCTGGGTTTCCGCCAACGGAGGTTTCTGCTTCATGAAGCTCACCGTCGTCGGCTGCTCGGGGTCGTTCCCGTCCGCGGAATCGGCCTGTTCGAGCTACCTCGTAGAGGCCGACGGCTTCCGGCTGCTCCTCGACATGGGCAACGGCGCCCTGGGCGAGCTGCAGCGCCACTGTGGTCTCTACGACCTCGACGCGATCTTCCTGAGCCATCTGCACGCCGACCACTGCATCGACATGTGCGCCTACTTCGTGGCGCGCTACTACCGCCACGACGGCGGCCCGTGCCCCCCGATCCCGGTCTACGGCCCCGAGGGCACCGAGCACCGCCTGACCACGGCCTATGCCGACACCCCCACCGCGTCCTCGATGAGCGAGGTCTTCGACTTCCACACGGTGAAGCCGTCCACGTTCGACGTCGGCCCCTTCACGGTCCACACCGAGCGGGTCCGCCACCCCGTCGAGGCGTACGGCATCCGCGTCGAACACGCCGGGAAGTCCCTGACGTACTCGGGTGACACCGGTGTCACTCCGGCGCTGGAGGACCTGGCCCGGGACACCGACCTGTTCCTGTGCGAGGCCGCCTTCACGCACGGCAAGGAGAACATCCCGGACCTGCACCTCAACGGCCGCGAGGCCGGCGAGACCGCGGCCCGGGCCGGTGCCCGTCGCCTGGTCCTCACCCACATCCCGCCGTGGACCGACCCCACCGTGAACCTCGCCGACGCCCGCGAGGCCTTCGACGGCCCGGTCGATCTCGCGGCGCCGAGGGTGACGTACGAGATCTGACACGTGTACGGCGTTCAGGGCCGTACGACGAGAAGGCCCCCGCCGCCGCGGGGGCCTTCGTCATGTGTGCTGCCGGGACTCACGCCTTCGTGAGGTCCTCGATCTCCTCCTCGGGCTCGCGGCCCGGGGTGGGGAGGTTGAAGCGGACGATGGCGAAGCGGAAGACGAAGTAGTAGATCGCTCCGAACACCAGGCCGATCGGGATGATCAGCCAGGGCTTGGTCGCCAGGTTCCAGTTGAGTATGTAGTCGATGACACCCGCGGAGAAGGTGAAGCCCGCGTGCACCCCGAGCGCCCAGGTGATCGCCATGGACAGGGCGGTGAGCACCGCGTGGATCACGTACAGCAGCGGCGCGATGAACATGAAGGTGAACTCGATCGGCTCGGTCACACCGGTCACGAAGGAGGTCAGCGCCATCGACAGCATCATGCCCATCACGGCCGCGCGGCGTTCCGGGCGGGCGGTGTGCGCGATGGCCAGGGCGGCGGCCGGGAGGCCGAACATCATGATGGGGAAGAAGCCGGACATGAACTGACCGGCGGTCGGGTCGCCGGCGAAGAAGCGGGTCAGGTCACCGTGGACGATCGTGCCGGACGCCGTCTTGTAGTCGCCGATCTGGAACCAGGAGACGGTGTTCACGAACTGGTGCATGCCGACCGGGATCAGCGCGCGGTTGATCAGACCGAACAGACCGGCACCGAGGGCGCCCAGGCCCGTGATCCACTCACCGAAGTGGGAGATGCCCTCGCCGATCGGCTTCCAGACCAGACCGAAGAAGACACCCATGACCGTGCCGACGAAGGCCATGATGATCGGGACGAGCCGGCGGCCGTTGAAGAAGCCGAGCCAGTCGACCAGCTTGGTCCGATGGAAGCGCTGCCAGACCACCGCGCCCAGCAGACCCATCACCAGGCCGCCGAGCACACCGGGGTTGTTGTAGGTCGCGGGGACGTCCGCGCCCTTCAGGATCTGCGCGTCGGTGACGGGGAACGCGGTGAGCACGTTCTTGTAGACCAGGAAGCCGACCAGGGCGGCCAGCGCGGTGGAGCCGTCCGACTTCTTGGCGAAGCCGATCGCGACGCCGATACAGAAGAGCATCGGGAGGTTGTCGAAGATCGCGCCACCGGCCGTGGCGAACACCGAGGTGACCTTGTCGGGCAGGTGCAGCTTGTCGTGGATGTCCTGCTGACCGAAGCGGAGCAGCAGGCCCGCCGCCGGCAGCACGGCGATCGGGAGCTGGAGACTGCGGCCGACCTTCTGCAGACCCTGGAACAGACCGGATCCCCACTTCTTTGTGGGGCCCGCCGTCACGGTGGCGGTTGTCATACTTCCTCCATCGGTGGTGGTCTACACCACTCAGTGGTGTAGACCTGTTGTACACGATGGGGGCGTTATAAGGAACCCGTCAATTCCGCAACCGGAACGCTACGCGCTGTACGCCATATGGCCACAGGCTGCTCAAGCCTTGGTGACGTCCTCCACTTCGTCCTCCGGTTCTCTGCCCGGGGTCTTCAGGTCGAACCGCGTGATGGCGAACCGGAAGATCACGTAGTAGACCGCCGCGAAGCACAGGCCGATCGGGATGATCGCCCAAGGCCGGGTCGCCAGCTTCCAGTTGATGACGTAGTCGATGAGCCCCGCCGAGAAACTGAACCCGTCGTGCACCCCCAGCCCCCAGGTCACCGCCATCGACACCCCGGTCAGCACCGCGTGCACCGCGTACAGCAGGGGCGCGATGAAGAGGAACGAGTACTCGATCGGCTCGGTGATGCCGGTCACGAACGACGTCAGTGCCACCGACAGCATCAGACCGCCGATCTCCTTGCGCCGGTGCGGCTTCGCGCAGTGCGTGATGGCGAGCGCGGCGGCCGGCAGCGCGAACATCATGATCGGGAAGAACCCCGACGTGAACTGACCCGCGTGCGGATCACCCGCCAGGAACATGTTGATGTCACCGTGCACCGTCTGGCCGTCGGGCGTGGTGTAACTGCCGAACTGGAACCAGATGGGCACGTTCAGGAACTGGTGCAGCCCGACCACCAGCAACGCCCGGTTCGCGAGTCCGAACACTCCCGCACCCCACGCCCCCGCGTCCCGCAGCCAGTGGCTGAAGCTCTCCAGACCGCTGCCGACCGGCGGCCAGATCCACAGGCACAGCGCGGCGAACACGATGGCCACGAACGACATGATGATCGGGACCAGCCGCCGCCCGTTGAAGAACCCGAGCCAGTCCACCAGCCGCGTCCGGTGGTACCGGGCCCAGAAGAAGGCCGTCAGCAGCCCCAGCGCGATCCCGCCGAAGACCCCCGGATTCTGGAACGTGAACGTCGACACCGTCCCGTCGCTCACCTGGCACCCGATCCCCGGCAGCGTCCTCGAACCGCCGGGACAGTCCTCCGGGAACTGGTGCAGCACCCCGTAATAGACGAGGAAGCCCGCCACCGCCGCCAGCGCCGTCGAACCGTCCGCTTTCTTCGCCATGCCGATCGCGACCCCGACGCAGAACAGCAGCGGCAGCCCCACCGAACCGTCGAGCAGCGCCCCGCCCGCCCCCTTCATCACCTTGGAGATCGCCGTCCAGCCCAGCCCCTGGTCGCCGAACACGTCGGGCTGGCCCAGCCGGTTGAGGATCCCCGCGGCCGGCAGCACCGCGATCGGCAGCTGAAGACTGCGGCCCATCTTCTGCAGCCCCTGGAACAGCACGTTCCACCGCTCCCGCGCGGGACGTGCCGTACTGTCGGCGCTCTCGGCACTCATGGGCGCGTCCTCCGGGCCGCTCGGCTGCACCGCGGGTTGCCACGGGGGTTTGTCGACCACCCGCCAGCTGGTGTAGACCAGTCGACAGACGGTTCCGCCGCGGTGCTCGCCATCATTCGGCACCGGCGGTAAGGCCGCTCGCAAAGATGGGCCAACTGTGGGTTACTGCGACAAAGCGGTTCGGATCAGGGAGAAGGAACATGGCCAGCAAGGCTGAGAAGATCGTCGCCGGCCTCGGCGGAATCGAGAACATCGACGAGATCGAAGGCTGCATCACCCGGCTGCGCACCGAGGTCCACGACGCCTCCAAGGTCGACGACGCCGCCCTGAAGGCCGCCGGCGCCCACGGTGTCGTCAAGATGGGCACCGCCATCCAGGTCGTCATCGGCACCGACGCCGACCCGATCGCCGCGGAGATCGAAGACATGATGTGAGCCCACGGGTTCACCAGAGCTACCGGGTTCACCGGCAAGGGGCTCTTCCCCCTCCTGGGGAGGAGCCCCTTCGCACGCTCCGGATAGGCTCGTCGCCATGTCTCGATTCGACGGCCGCACCCCCGAACAACTCCGCCCGGTCACCATTGAACGCGGCTGGAGCAAGCACGCCGAGGGCTCCGTCCTCGTCTCCTTCGGCGACACCAAGGTCTTCTGCACCGCCTCCGTCACCGAAGGCGTCCCCCGCTGGCGCAAGGGCAGCGGCGAGGGCTGGGTCACCGCGGAGTACGCCATGCTCCCCCGCGCCACCAACACCCGCGGCGACCGCGAGTCCGTGAAGGGCAGGATCGGCGGCCGCACCCACGAGATCTCCCGCCTCATCGGACGCTCCCTGCGCGCCGTCATCGACTACAAGGCCCTCGGCGAGAACACCGTCGTCCTCGACTGCGACGTCCTCCAGGCCGACGGCGGCACCCGCACCGCCGCCATCACCGGCGCCTACGTCGCCCTCGCCGACGCCGTCACCTGGGCGAAGGAGCGCAAGCTCGTCAAGGCCGGCCGTCAGCCCCTGACCGGCACCGTCTCGGCCGTCTCGGTGGGCATCGTCGGCGGAGTTCCCCTGCTGGACCTCTGCTACGAGGAGGACGTCAAGGCCGAGACCGACATGAACGTCGTCTGCACCGGTGACGGACGCTTCGTCGAGGTCCAGGGCACCGCCGAGGCCGAACCCTTCGCCCGCGACGAACTCAACGCCCTCCTCGACCTCGCGGTCGCCGGCTGCACCGACCTCGCCGCGATCCAGCAGGCCGCGCTCGAAGAGGCCCTCAAGAAGTAAAGGAAAAGGAAAAAGCCGAGGTACGACGGGGGCAACCCGGGCGGCCGACCCCGCGTCCCTATCAATACGGGCGCACGGCACGTACAGCCGTGCGCCCGGCCAGTCCTGCAACGGGGAGGGGAACACCACCATGGCCGCCAGCCGACGCCGAGGACGCCGTCGCGTCACCGCCATCGCCGCCGTAGCCGCGACCACCGCACTCACCACCGCCCTGCTCACCGGCTGCGGCTCGGTCGACACGGCACTGGACTGTGTCCGGACCGCCGACTCCATCGCCGACAGCGTCACCGCCCTCCAGCAGGCCGTGGAGAACGCCGCGAACGACCCCACCCGGACCGACGCCTCCCTCGACTCCATCCAGCAGAACCTGAAGAAGATCGGCGACAGGACGGACGACGCCGACGTCAACAAGGCGGTCGACCACCTCCAGCAGGCCGTGGACAACGTCCGCACGGCCGTCAGGAACGGCGACTCGACCCCCGACGTCACCCCGGTCACCGACGCGGCCGGCGAACTGACGAAGGTCTGCACGCCCTAAGCGGAGGCTGCGGCGGTTGCGATACTGCCTGCCATGACGACCCGCCTGATCCTCGCCACCCGCAACGCCGGAAAGATCATCGAACTCCGCGCCATCCTCGCCGAAGCGAGCCTGTCCCACGAGCTGGTCGGCGCCGAGGAGTACCCCGACATCCCCGACGTCAGGGAAACCGGCGTCACCTTCGCCGAGAACGCGCTGCTGAAGGCCCACGCCCTCGCCCGGGCGACGGGCCTTCCCGCGGTCGCCGACGACTCCGGCCTCTGCGTCGACGTCCTGAACGGCGCCCCCGGCATCTTCTCCGCCCGCTGGGCAGGCCGCCACGGCGACGACAAGGCCAACCTGGACCTTCTCCTCGCCCAGCTCTCCGACATCGCCGAGGAGCACCGGGGGGCGCACTTCGCGTGTGCGGCGGCCCTGGCATTGCCGGACGGCACGGAACGGGTGGTCGAGGGCCGGCTGAGGGGGATCCTGCGCCATGCCCCTTCCGGCACCAACGGCTTCGGCTACGACCCGATCCTCCAGCCGGAGGGGGAGAGCAGGACCTGCGCGGAGCTGAGCCCCGAGGAGAAGAACGCGATCAGCCATCGCGGGAAGGCGTTCCGGGCGCTGGTGCCCGTCGTACGGGACCTGCTCGGCGAGTGAAGCGCTGGTGCGGCCGGAGGGACTCGAACCCTCACGGGAGTTACCCCACTGGGACCTAAACCCAGCGTGACTGCCAATTCCACCACGGCCGCCTGAAGATGCTGCCCGGCCATGCTAGCGGCCGGGCAGCGGGGTCAGATGCCCAGATCCTTGATGATCTTGGCCACGTGGCCGGTGGCGCGGACGTTGTAGAGGGCGCGTTCCACCTTGCCCTCTTCGTCGACGATGACCGTGGAGCGGATGACGCCCAGGTATGTCCTGCCGTAGTTCATCTTCTCGCCGTAGGCGCCGTAGGCGTCCAGGACCTTCTTGTCGGGGTCGGCGAGGAGGGTGACCCTGAGGTGCTCCTTCTCGCGGAACTTGCCGAGTTTCTCCGGGGCGTCGGGGGAGATGCCGAGGACGTCGTAGCCGGCGTCGGCGAGGAGGGAGAGGTTGTCCGTGAAGTCGCAGGCCTGCTTCGTGCAGCCTGGGGTGAGGGCCGCCGGGTAGAAGTAGACGATGACCTTGCGGCCCTTGTGGGCGGAGAGGGACACCTCGTTGCCGTCGGCGTCGGGGAGGGTGAAGTCGGGGGCTACGTCCCCGGGCTGGAGTCGCTCGCTCATCGGTCTAGCGTAACGGGGGGTCCTGGCATGGCAGTGGTGGCGAGAACTGACAGACTGTCCAGAACAGGCAGTACGGCAGACTTCGGAGGGCCTACGGTGGCGGAGACGTCGGACACCAGAACCCCGGCGCAGATCGAGGCGGACATCAAGCGCCGCCGCGAGGTGCTGGCCGAGACGCTGGACGAGATCGGGGTGCGGGTGCATCCGAAGACCATCGTCGGCGACGCGAAGGCCAAGGTCGCGGCCAACGTCGATCACACGCTCGGGAAGGCCTACGTCCAGGTCAACCGGGTCGTGAGTGAGGTGCGGGCCCAGTTCGTGGACGAAGAGGGCGCGCCGCGGCTGGAGCGTGTCGTGCCGGTCGCCCTCGTCGCCGTGGGCGTGGTCGGGCTGCTGGTCTTCAGCGGTACCCGGCGGCGCAAGAGCTGATCAGAGGCAGGTAGGTTCAAAGGCGTGAGCGCCAAGAGAGACGAGCAGAGCAGCCAGCACGACAAGCTGCCGATCCGGATGCTGCACGACCGGGTCCTGGTCAAGCAGGACACCGGGGAGGGCGAGCGACGGTCGGGCGGGGGCATCCTGATCCCCGCCACGGCGGCGGTCGGGCGCCGGCTGGCCTGGGCCGAGGTGGTCGCGGTCGGGCAGAACGTGCGGACGGTGGAGCCCGGCGACCGGGTGCTGTACGACCCGGAGGACCGTGCCGAGGTCGAGGTGCGGGGGGTGGCGTACGTGCTGATGCGCGAGCGTGATCTGCACGCGGTGGCCGCCGACCGCTTCGAGGGCTCGGAGGACTCGACCGGCCTGTATCTCTGATTCAGAGGCTTGAAGGGGCCTGGTGACCGTGGTCACCAGGCCCCTTTGCCGTTTCTTTGCTGGGGTTCGGGGCGGCCGGGGCGGCGGTGTTCGGGATGGTGGTGCTCGGGGAGCCGGCCACCGCCGCCCGGATCTTCTTCGGGTGCCTGCTGCTGGTCGCCGTGGTGGGGCTCAAGGCGACCGGCGGTCACTGAACGAACCCGAACCCGCCTTCGTCGCCCGCCGTGGTGCCGGTAGTGGTGCCGGTATCGGTGCCCGAGGTCGTCGTACCGGTACTGGTGCCGTCGGTGGTGGTTCCGGTCGAGGTGCCGGAGTCCGTGCCCGAGGTGGTCGTTCCCGAATCGGTGCCCGAGGTCGTCGTACCGGACGTGGCCGAGCCGTCGGTGGTGGAGCCGTCCGTCGTGGAGCCGTCGGTGCTCCCGGCGGTGGTGGTGCCGTTCGTGCCGCCGTTGTCGGCGCCGCCGTTCGTGCCGCCGTTGTCCTGGCCCTGGTCGGTGGTGCCGCCGTTGTCCTGGCCGCCGGTGCCCGGGGTGGCCGGGGCCTGGGTGCCCGGGGCCACGGTCTCGGCGCCGGCCTGGAGGTCCAGGTCGAAGTCGGAGGCCGTGGTGCCCTTCAGGGCGGCCTTGGTGTACTGCGCCCAGATCTCGGTCGGGGCCCCGCCGCCGTTGATACGGGCGAGACCGAGCGCGCCGTACAGCGACTTGTGCGCGGCCGTCACGGGGTCCTGGCCCATCACGGAGACGACGGTGGCGAGGTCCGGGGTGTAGCCCGCGAACCAGGCCGCGGTGTCCTCCTCCGCGGTACCGGTCTTGCCGGCCGCCGGACGGCCCGCGGCCTGGGCGGCGGTGGCGGTGCCGTTGTCGACCACGCTCTGCAGGACGGAGGTGGTGGTGTCGGCGGCCTGCCGGCTGACGGCCTGCTTGGTCGTCGACTTCGGCAGCCTGATCTCCTGCGTGCCGTCCCGGGTGATCTTGTCGACCATCGTGTACGTGCCGTGCTTGCCGTGGTTGGCCAGCGTGGCGTACGCCTCCGCCATGTCCAGGACGCTGGCGGTCGCGGTGCCCAGCGCGATGGACGGGTAGGGCTGGAGGTCCTTGGTGTCGGCGGGGATGCCCAGGTCGACGGCGGTCTGCTTGACCTTGGACGGGCCGACGTCGACGGCCATCTGCGCGTACACCGAGTTCACGGAGAGGTCGGTGGCCTTGCGGACGGTGATCTGGCCGTACGACTTCTCGTCCTCGTTCTCCGGCGCGTAGGCACCGCCGGACCAGCCCTGGACGGTGCGCTTGTTGGTGCCGTCGTAGTAGGTGTTCGGGGTGATGGTCTGGCCGGACTGGGTGGTGGAGCCGTTGTCGACGGCGGAGGCGAAGACGAAGGGCTTGAAGGTGGAGCCCACCTGGAAGTCGCCGCGGGTCGCGCCGTTCGTGTACTGCTTCACGTAGTCGATGCCGCCGTACATGGCGACGACCTTGCCGGTCTTCGGGTCGACGGAGGCGCCGCCGGCCCGTACGTAGTTGTCGACCTTGTTGTTCTTCTTGTCCAGCTGGGAGATCAGCTTGTCGTCGACCGCCTTCACGAACGCGTTCTGCCTGGACTTCTGCAGGGTGGTCGTGATGCGGTAGCCGCCGGCCTCCAGGGCGTCCGAGTCGACGATCTTGTTCTTGATCAGATAGTCGTTGACCGCGTTGACGATGTAGCCGCGCTGTCCGGACATGCCGGTGGAGACCGTCTGCTCCTTGGGCATCGGGAACTTCATGCCGGCCCGCTTGGACTCGGTGAGCCAGCCCTTCTTGACCATGCCGTCCAGGACGTAGTTCCAGCGGGCGACGGCCGCGGCCTTGTTCTCGGGGTGGGCGACGACGTCGTACTCGCTCGGCGCGTTGACGAGCGCGGCGAGGTAGGCGGCGCGGGCCGGGTCGAGGTTGGTGGCGTCCACGCCGTAGTAGGCCTGGGCGGCGGCCTGGATGCCGTAGGCGTTGCGGCCGAAGTAGCTGGTGTTGAGGTAGCCCTCGAGGATCTTGTCCTTGGACTCGCTGCGGTCCAGCTTGACCGAGATGAAGAACTCCTTCACCTTGCGGGTGACGGTCTGCTCCTGCGCCAGGTAGTAGTTCTTCACGTACTGCTGGGTGATCGTCGAACCGGACTGGGTGCCCTTGCCGGTCGCGGTGTTCCAGGCGGCGCGCAGCATCGCCTTGGGGTCGACGGCGGACTCGGTGTAGAAGTCCCGGTCCTCGGCGGCGAGCACGGCGTGCTGGGCGTCCGCGGAGACCTGGGAGAGATCCACGTTCTCCCGGTTGACCTCGCCGTCCCGGGCCAGCTGGGAGCCGTCGGCGTACAGGTAGACGTTGCTCTGCTTGGTGGCGAACGCGTTGGCCGCCGGGATCTTCACCATCGAGTAGCCGAGGAAGAACAGGCCGATCAGCAGCAGTACCCCGAGCACGAAGGTGCCCAGCACCATCCGCCAGGTCGGGATGATCCGCCGCCATCCGGTCCGCTTGGGCCGCTTCATCTTCTTCCCGCCCCCGTTCGTCGGCACGTCGGCCGCGGGCGGTTCGGCCCCGGGCACCGGGACCGCGGTCACCGCGGTGACCGCGGTGGGTGCCGGGGGCGCTGCCGCCTTCGGCACCCTGACCGCCGCGAGCTGCCGTGTCTGCGTGTCCTGCCTGTCCTGTCCGTCCTGCCTGTCTTGCCTGTCCCGGGCGGCCGCCGGCGGCCGCGCCTTCGGCGCCGTGACCGCGGTGAGCTGCCGCGTCTGGGTGTCCTCGGCCGCCGCCCGCGGCGGTGCGATCGTCTTCTCGCCCGTTCTTCCGCCCGCCGGTGGCTGCTCCGTCCTCGCCTGCTCGGCCGCCGCGGGCGGCTCCGTCCTCGTCTCCCCGGCCGTCGCGGGCGGCTCCGGCTGCTTCGCCTCGGCCACCGGCTGCGGTGGGGTCTTCTTCTCCTCGGCCGCAGCCGGCGGCTCCGTCGGGCCTCCGCCGCCCTGGTTCGGCTGTTGCGGCTGCGGCTCGTCGCTCATGTCGTGCACGGACTCCTGTTTCGCGTCGTACATTCGTTCCCGTACGACCTCGTACGCTTCTGCGCCCCCTGTTGAAGACTCTCGCACCGTGCGTTCCGTTCCCGGATTCCGGCACGCTTCGGTCACGGAAATTGCGTGGCCTGCGATGTCGTCCGCGCAGTAGGCTCCTGCGCTTCGGTGTCGGGCGGTCCGGGAGGTCGGTTGGCGTGGGTGCGGGACGGTTGTACAGGGCCGTCGCGGCGGGGGGTTTCCGACGGTACGCGACGTATCGGGCGGCCACCGCCGCCGGAGTGTTCACCAACACGGCCTTCGGGATCATCCTCGTCTACACGTACTTGGCGCTGTGGGACGAGAAACCGCACCTCGGAGGCTATGACCAGGCGCAGGCGGTGACCTATGTGTGGCTCGGACAGTGCCTTTACGCGACCCTCGCGATCCAGGGCGGGGGCGTGGAAAAAGACCTGATGGAGCGTATCCGCACGGGCGCGATCGCGATCGACCTGTACCGTCCGGCCGATCTTCAACTGTGGTGGCTGGCGACCGATTTGGGTCGCTCGCTGTTCCAGATGCTGGGGCGGGGCGTGATCCCCTTCCTCGTCGGCGCGGTGTTCTTCCCGATGGCGCTGCCCGCGGACGCCGGCACCTGGGCCGCCTTCCTGGTCGCGCTGTTCCTCGCGATGCTCGTCAGCTTCGGCATCCGCTACCTGGTCGCGCTGAGCGCGTTCTGGCTGATGGACGGCATGGGCGTCAACCAGGTGCTGATGATCACCGGGATCTTCTTCTCGGGCATGACCCTGCCGCTGAACGTCTTCCCGGGCGCCTTCGGCGAGGTCGTCCGCGTCCTGCCGTGGGCGGCGCAGATCCAGACGCCGGCGGACGTGCTGCTAGGGGAGACCGGTGTGGCGGGGGCGTTCGCCTTCCAGGCCGCGTGGGCGGTGGCGCTGCTGGGGGCGGGGCGGCTGCTCCAGTCGGCGGCGACGCGACGGGTGGTGGTGCAGGGTGGGTGAGCGTGTCCGGGAGGGCCTTCGGGCCTACCTGCTGATCGCCGGGATGTGGATCCGTTCCACGATGACCTACCGGACGTCCTTCGCCATCACGATGGCCGGGAACCTGCTGGTGACCGGGCTGGACTTCGCCACGATCCTGCTGATGTTCTCGCAGGTCGACTCGCTCGGCGGCTGGTCGCTGCCCGAGGTCGCCTTCCTGTACGGCCTGTCGGCGACCGCGTTCGGCGTCGCCGACCTGGTGCTGGGCTCGATGGACGTGCTGGGCACCCGGATCCGCGACGGCTCCTTCGACACGCTGCTGGTCCGGCCGGCCCCGGTGCTCGCCCAGATAGGCGCTGACCACTTCGCGCTGCGCCGCCTCGGCCGGATCACCCAGGGCGCGGTGGTGCTGGGCTGGGCGCTGGTCTCCGTCGACGTCGACTGGACGCCGGCGAAGATGCTGCTGATCCCGCTGATGCTGGGCGCCGGCGCGGCGATCTTCTGCGCGCTGTTCGTGGCGGGCGCGGCCTTCCAGTTCCTGGCGCAGGACGCGGCCGAGGTGCAGAACGCGTTCACGTACGGCGGTACGACGCTGCTCCAGTACCCGCCGACGGTGTTCGGGAAGGACTTCGTGCGCGGGGTCACGTTCATGCTGCCGCTGGCCTTCGTCAACTGGGTGCCGGCCGCGTATGTGCTGGGGCGGCCGTATCCGCTGCGGCTGCCGGTGTGGACGGTGTGGACGTCGCCGCTGGTGGCGGTGGTGTGCTGCGCGCTGGCGGGGCTGGCATGGCGGGCGGGTCTCAGGGCGTATCGAAGTACGGGCAGTTGATCCGATGACCGGAGTGAGGGAGCTGATCTGATGTCGGGCATGTCCGGCGGGGGTGGCGGGGTGTCTCATGCGCCCGGCGAGGTGTTCATCGAGGTCGACGCAGTGGAGAAGGTCTTCGAAGTCCGGAAGAAGGCCGGGTTCCTGAAACGGGAACGACGGCAGGTACGGGCGGTCGACTCGCTCTCCTTCACGGTGGCGCGCGGCGAGATGGTCGGCTACATCGGCCCGAACGGGGCCGGGAAGTCGACCACGATCAAGATGCTGACGGGCATCCTGACCCCGAGCGGCGGCCGGCTCCGGGTGGCCGGCATCGACCCGTCCCGCGAGCGCACCCGCCTGGCCCATCGCATCGGGGTGGTCTTCGGCCAGCGCACGACACTGTGGTGGGACCTCCCCCTCATCGACTCCTACCGCCTGATGCACCGCATGTACCGCATCCCCGACGCCCGTTACCGCGAGAACCTCGACCGCCTGGTCGAACTCCTCTCCCTGGACAGCCTCCTGGACGTCCCGGTACGACAGCTCTCCCTCGGCCAGCGGATGCGCGGCGACATCGTGGCGGCGCTCCTGCACGACCCGGACGTGTTGTACCTGGACGAGCCGACGATCGGCCTGGACGTGATCTCGAAGGCCAAGGTCCGCGACTTCCTCCGCGAACTGAACACCGAACGCGGCACCACGGTCCTGCTCACCACCCACGACCTCCAGGACATCGAGCAGTTGTGCTCGCGGGTGATGGTCATCGACCACGGGCGGCTGATGTACGACGGTCCGCTCGCCGGCCTGCACGAGGCGGGCGAGAGCGAGCGCACCCTCGTGGTCGACCTGGAGCGGGAGCTCCCGCCGATCGACGCGGGCCCGGCGGCGCGGGTGGTGAAGGTGGAGGGGCCGAGGCAGTGGCTGGCGTTCCCGGCGTCGGAGTCGGCGGCGCCGCTGGTGGCGCGGATCGCGGCGGAGTACCCGTTGGCGGACCTGTCGGTCCGTGAGCCGGACATCGAGGCGGTGATCGCCAAGATGCTGCTTTCCATGGGGGACACCCCCAAACCTCCGCCCGACAAGGCCATGGCATAGTCCCCGGCGCCGCAAACTCGTAGTCTGCCTCTATGACCGACGATGCCCCGGAGCTGCGCGCCTCCGACGCCGATCGTGAACGAGTCACCGAGATCCTCAGGGACGCCCTCGCGGAGGGGCGGCTCGACATGGAGGAGTTCGAGGAACGGCTGGAGGCGACGTACAAGGCCCGTACGTACGGTGAGTTGACGCCGATCACGAGAGACCTGCCCGCGGCGGGCGCGTCGCCGGCGGTGTCGCTCAGCAAGCCGCCTGTGGCCGACGGGACTTGGGGCAGCCGGATCGTCGGCGGCGAGGGCACGTCCTCCTGGGCCGTTGCGATCATGTCCGGATTCCAGCGCAAGGGCCGCTGGACGGTGCCCAGGCGCTTCGACTCCCTCGCGTTCTGGGGCGGCGGCGAGATCGACCTGCGCGAGGCGGACTTCGCGGGCGGCGAGGTCGTGATCAACTGCATCGCGATCATGGGCGGGATCAGCGTGATCGTGCCGCCGGGCGTCGAGGTGGTGATGCGCGGCATCGGCATCATGGGCGGCTTCGACGAACGCGAGCACGACATGTCGCCGGACCCGGGTGCGCCGAGGGTGGTCGTGACCGGGTTCGCGTTCTGGGGCGGGGTCGAGGTGGCCCACAAGGTGACGAAGGCGGAACGCCAGCGGCTCAAGGAGGAACGCCGCCAGCAGAGCCTGGACCGCAGGTCAGCCCGCCACGAACTCCACGAGGCCCGCCACGAGTGGCACCAGCAGCGCCGCGAACACCGCGAGGAACGCCGCGAGGAACGGGGACACCGGAGGCACGGGGACCACTGAGGGGACGGCGGGGCACCCAACCCAGGGGTGCGGGGCTGTATCGATGTGCGGCTCCGCCGCGTGGGCGCGACCAGCCCCCACCGGCCCGCAGGCGCCCACCGGCCGTTCGGCACCGCCGAAATCCGCCGTCGTGGCTGATCACCGTTGCGGCGGGGTGTGGGGAGCGGCGGGGTGGGGGGGCGGTGAGGCGGGCCAGCGGTGAAGCGGGGAGAGCGGCCGGGTGGGGGAGCGGTGAGGCGGGCCAGCGGTGGGGCGGGGCAGCAATGAGGCGGGGCAGCAGTGAGGCGGGGCGGCGGTGGGGTGGGGAAGTGGAGGGGTGGGCAGGTGGTGGGAACTCCTGGGTCGTTTTGGGAGTAGGTGAGGTAGGGACAATGGGTGCGGGGTCACCGTGAGGGTGGTGCCGGCTGCGAACGGGTGGAGCCGATGGAGGAACGTACGGAAGCGGTGGACTGGGAGGGAGACCAGGTGGCCGCGGCCACCCCTTCCTACAAGTCCATGAACGCCTTCACACCCGCCGACGAGGAGCGCCAGCGCGGCGTCCGGCGCATGAAGCGCACGGCGACCGGCCTGCTGCTCCTCGTCGCCCTGGTGTACGTACTCGCCAAGTGGGCGTCCGGCGCCGGCGCCGGGATATGGGCGGACTACGTGGCCGCGGCCGCCGAGGCGGGCATGGTCGGCGCCCTCGCCGACTGGTTCGCGGTGACCGCCCTGTTCCGCCACCCCCTCGGCCTCCCCATCCCGCACACCGCGATCATCCCGACGAAGAAGGACCAGCTGGGCGTCTCCCTCGGCGAGTTCGTCGGCGAGAACTTCCTCTCCCAGGACGTCGTACGCCAGCGGCTGCGCGCCGTCGGCATCGGCAGCCGCCTCGGCGCCTGGCTCGCGGAGCCGAAGAACGCCGACCGGGTCACGGCCGAGCTCGCGACAGCGCTCCGCGGCGCGCTCACCGTGCTGCGGGACTCCGACGTCCAGGCGGTCGTCGGCGAAGCCATCACACGGCGGGCCGACGCCCAGGAGATCGCCCCCGGCATAGGCAAGATGCTGGAGCGGATCGTCGCCGACGGCGGCCACAAGCGGGTCGTCGACCTGGTCGTGACCCGCGCGCACGACTGGCTGGTGCTGCACGCCGACTCCGTGATGGACGCGGTGCAGGGCGGGGCGCCGGGCTGGACCCCCCGGTTCGTGGACCGCAAGGTCGGCGAGCGCGTCTACAAGGAGCTGCTCCGCTTCTGTGCCGAGATGCGGGACATGCCCTCCCACCCGGCCCGCGGCGCCCTCGACCGCTTCCTCTCGGACTTCGCGAACGACCTCCAGTCCGACACCGACACCCGGGCCCGCATCGAGCGGCTCAAGGGCGAGGTGCTGGGCCGCGGCGAGGTGCAGGACCTGATCGCGTCCGCCTGGACGGCCGTACGGTCCATGATCGTCTCGGCGGCCGAGGACGAACGCAGCGAGCTGCGCCTGCGCGTCCGCGCCTCGCTGATGTCCCTGGGCGCCCGGATGGCCACCGAACCCAAGGTCCAGGACAAGGTCGACAGCTGGGTCGAGGGCGCGGCCGTGCACGTCGTGACGACGTACCGCAAGGAGATCACGTCCCTGATCACCGACACGGTGGCCGGCTGGGACGCGGAGCACACCACCCGGAAGATCGAGGCGCACATCGGCCGCGACCTGCAGTTCATCCGGATCAATGGCACGGTGGTGGGGTCGCTGGCCGGAGTGCTGATCTTCACGGTGTCCCGGGCACTGGGGGCCTAGCGCGCCCGGAGCGGGGCACCCGGCCGGGGTTTCGGTTCCTTTCCCGGCCGAGGAGGCGCGATGGGTGCAGGTACGGGCGCGGACACGACAGCGGACGGCCGGACGATCACCACCCGCATCCCGGCCCGCCTGGACCGGCTCCCCTGGTCCCACTGGCACTGGACGATCGTCATCGGCCTCGGCACGGTCTGGATCCTGGACGGCCTGGAGGTCACGGTCGTCGGCAGCATCTCCAGCCGCCTCTCCGAACCGGGCAGCGGCCTGGCGATCTCCTCCTCCCAGGTCACCGGCACGGCCGCGGCGCTCTACGTGGCCGGCGCCTGCGTCGGCGCCCTCTTCTGGGGCCGCCTGACCGACCGCCACGGCCGCAAGAAACTCTTCATGATCACCCTGGCGGTCTACCTGGCCGCCACCGCCCTGACCTCGATCTCCTTCGCCCCCTGGTGGTTCTTCACCTTCCGCTTCCTGACCGGCTTCGGCATCGGCGGCGAGTACGCGGCGATCAACTCGGCGATCGACGAGCTGATCCCGGCGCACTACCGGGGCCGAGTCGACCTGATCATCAACGGCAGTTTCTGGGTGGGCGCGGTGGGCGGCTCGCTGCTGTCGATCGTCGCGCTGGACACGGACTTCCTGGCGAAGGACGTGGGCTGGCGCCTGACCTTCGCACTGGGCGTCGTCCTCGGCCTGGTCATCCTGCTGGTACGGCGCAACGTCCCGGAGAGCCCCCGCTGGCTGCTGATCCACGGCAGGGAGCGGGAGGCCGAGGAGATCGTCACGTCGATCGAGCGGCAGGTGGCGGCCGAGAAGGGCACCCTGCTGCCGGAACCGGCCGGCGAGCTGGTGATCCACCAGCGCGAGAGCGTCACGTTCGCCGAGATCGCCCGCACGGTCTTCCACGACTACCGGCGCCGCGCCGTCCTCGGCTTCTCCCTCTTCGTCGGCCAGGCGTTCCTCTACAACGCGATCACCTTCGGCTTCGGCGCGATCCTCACCAAGTTCTTCGACGTGCCGACCGGGGACACGGGCTACTACTTCGTGGTCATCGCGGTCGGCAACTTCCTCGGCCCCCTGCTGCTGGGCAAGCTCTTCGACACGGTGGGGAGAAGGGTGATGATCTCGTCGACGTACATCGTGTCCGGGCTGCTCCTCTTCCTGACCGCCTGGCTGTTCGGCCGGGGTGTGCTGACCGCGGGAACCCTGACGGCGTGCTGGTGCGCGGTCCTGTTCTTCGCCTCGGCGGGAGCGTCCAGCGCCTATCTGACCGTCTCCGAGATCTTCCCGATGGAGACGCGGGCGATGTCCATCGCCTTCTTCTACGCCCTGGGCACGGCGGCCGGCGGCATCAGCGGGCCGCTCCTCTTCGCCGACCTGACGGGGACGGGCAAGGTGCCCGACACAGTGCTGGCCTTCCAGATCGGCGCCGGCCTGATGTGCGCGGCGGGCCTGGTGGCGGCGGCGCTCGCGGTGAACGCGGAGCGCCGCCCCCTGGAGGACATCGCCCGCCCGCTGACGGCCGCCGCCCCTGACGCCCCCTAGAGCCAGCCCCCGGCGATGAACTGGACGGGGTCCTCGCCGGGGTGCTCGCGGATGCCGAACACGGCCTGGGACATCGACCACAGGACGGTTCGCCCGATCCGGTCCGGGTAGCGCGCGACCATCGCCTTGAAGAAGTCGACGGCGCCTTTCTCGGTGCCCATCAGCTCCTCGGCGACGTCGAGGTACTCCCGGGTCTCGGTGATCGTCCGTGCCGCGTCGTCGTCGAGCCCGGATTTCTTGTGGCCGGCGACGACGAAGCGCGGGCTCAGCGACTCGACCTGGTCGATCGCCCGGCGCCAGGAGCCGAGGCCCGCGAGTACGGCCTCGCCGACGTACTGGTGGGCGCCGTTGTAGATGACGTCACCGGCCACGACGAGGGCGAGTTCGGGAACGTGCAGGACGCTGGTCGCCTCGGTGTCGGTGTGCCCGACCTCGACGATGACGAGTTCCCTGCCTTCGAGGGCGAAGCGGTTGTCGGGCACGGTCACCGCGGTCACCGGGGAGGGCGGGATGTCCGAGTAGACCTTGTCCCAGACGTACGGGCGACCGGCGTTGTTGGCGTGCATCTGGGCGATCGTTCCCTCGGTCGCCACGACGCGCGCGCCGAACCGCTCCGCCAGCAGGCCGGCGGCGAACCAGTGGTCGCCGTGGCCGTGGGTGATGAAGATGTCCGTCACGTTCCGGTTCTTGGCGGCGACCCAGTCGCCCAGCGCGTGCGCCTGCTCGGCCGTGAACCCCGGGTCGGTGAGCACGGCGTCCTCGGCGCCGGAGATCAGGGTGCTGGTGACGGGGGAGAAGAGCTTCGGTTCCCCGTTCGGAAGCAGGCCGTTGTCCTGTGGGGGAGGGTTGTTGACGAACAGGTCGTAGGTGAGTGCGTCGGTCGGGCTCATGGATGTCGTCCCCTCGCGTTTCCCGCTGCTGTTGCAGGCGGCATCATGCGCAGGGCGAGCCGTGCGGGTGCATCACCTGAATGCGTGAGGCCCGGGTCTCTGAGGGGAACGCGCCGTCATTGACCGCCGCGCGCCCGCCTGCGCAGCAACAGCAACCCACCGGCCAGCGCGGTGATCCCCGCCCCCGCGCTCCACGCGACGATGTCACCGGTCCCGGTGGTGGCGAGATCGCCGCCCTTGCCCATGGCCGACGGCGCGGAGGAAGCAGAGGCCGAGGCAGAGGCAGGTGAGGACGCGGATGACGTCGCCGGCGCCGTTGCCGGGGCGGACGCCGACGCGGACCTACCCGGACTCGGTGAGGACGACGTCGTACCCCCCGCCGCCTTCCCCTCACTCACCCGGTCCCGCGTGAACGTCAAGGTCCCGAAGCCCAGTTGGTCGTACCCTCCGCTGTTCGGCCCGTAGTCCCCGCCGCCGCCCTCCGGCGCCGCCTTCGCCGCGATCCGGGTGACGTACGTCGCCGACATGCCCCGCCGCTTGGTGTAGTGGTTGGCGATCATCGCCCAGATGGGACGGGTCGTCGACGGATCGACGCCGGCCGCGGCCGTCACCGTCTCGCTCCCCGACCACC
Organism: Streptomyces sp. NPDC058457; assembly: GCF_042720695.1. NCBI lineage: Bacteria > Bacillati > Actinomycetota > Actinomycetes > Kitasatosporales > Streptomycetaceae > Streptomyces > Streptomyces sp. NPDC058457. The sequence goes on from NZ_JBHXLU010000026.1 coordinate 49,160, forward strand.
CGCCGACCGCCCCCTTCCGCCGCGTGCTCGCGGTGAACGGCACCTGCCCGCCCAGGCTCCACTTGGCGACGTACTGCGCTCCCTTGAGGAACCGGCTGTCGTCGTACCCGTACAGGTCGATCCCCTGGTTCCAGGCCATCTCGCAGAACGTGCCCATCAGCCCGACCCCGAGCAGCGCGTGCCCCTGGTCGCGCCCGGCCTCCAGCCACTCGCCCAGCCCGCCGTCCTCCTCGTCGTACACGACGGGAATCGCGTTCCCGATCGCCCCGAGCCCGGCGCCGTGCTTGAAGTAGTCGACGGCGCGGGCGACTTGGGCGCGGTCGTCGCAGAAGATGCCGGTGGCGAGGACGCAGGCCATGTTGGCCAGGTCCCAGTTGGTCCAGTAGTTGGAGACGACGGCGTTGTTGTGCCGGACGAGGAAGTCGTCGCTCATCGTGCCGAAGTTCTTGCTGAGCATCTCCTGGAAGCGGGACAGCTGGAAGTCCCCGTGCCCCCGGACGAGTTCCGCTGCGTTGGCGAACTGGTAGCCGTACAGCCCGGCGGCCAGGAACCGGTCGGCGGAACCGTTGACCGCGGTGAGGGTGGCGGACCAGGCGTTGAGGACGGCGACCGCGGTGTCGGCGTACGCGCTCTCGCCGGTCACGTGGTAGCGCAGGGCGTTCTGGTAGGCGGCGTGGATGTCGTTGTAGAGGAGCGAGTAGTTCTCCGGGGTGCCCGAGCCCCGGTACACCACGGCCTGCGGCCGCGCCTGCCAGCCGCTCTGCGCGTGCCGGTTGGCGGTGAGCCTGGCGAACCCGGCCGTGTAGGGAGCGGCTCCCGCCTTCACCTTGGCGGCCATGCGGTCGAGGTCGGTACGGGTGTGCAGCAGGCCGGGATGGGCGAAGGCGGCCCCGGTCCCGGCGGCCCGGGCCCCGGCGGCCGCGGGACCGCCCGCCGCGCCGAGCCCCGCGGCGGCCCCCACCGCCACTCCCGAGGCCTTCAACATGCTCCGGCGGCTGATCTGTCGAGTCATGTGCATGCCCTGGGAGACGGGCCGGCACGGCCCCGATAACAGAAACCGGGGGAGTCGGTCAGGCGCCCGTCGTCGACCCCGGCCGCACGATCATCAGAACCGTCACGGCGGCCCAGAGGAGATTGAACACCCCGGTGAACATGGCCAGTCGGACGGTGGCCTGCCGGGTACGGGCGTCCGTGCCGCCCTCCACCAGCGCACTCTGCCGGGGCAGTACCAGCGCGGCGAGTACGACCGCCGCGAGCGCGGTGAGCGCGATCGACGTGATCAGCCAGGCGCTGCCCAGCACATGCATGTTGCTCGCCGTGGCGAACCCGAACACGGGGACGACGACGCCGACGGCGGCGTACACCTGGCAGATCCGGTGCAGCAGCCGAAGGGTCTCGGCGGCCCGGACGTCGTCCGGCGCTTCCAGGACGCGCCGGGCGGCCGGCGGGAACATGCTGGCGGCGACGGTGACGGGACCGATCGCGACGATCGCCGCGAGGACATGGACGGCGAGGAGGAACTTGGTCACGGCGTCGACCGTAGGCGGGCGGCGGATCTTGCAGAAGCGGCGATACTGCCACCCCTCGACGGATTCTAGCCACCGGCACCCGACATCCACCCGGGACAGGACCCTCTCCTTGGCGACAATCCGTCGAGCGGCTACGTTCCTGCCATGCACACCGTCGCCGTACTCGTCCTGGACCAGGTCATCCCGTCCGACTTCACCGTGCCGATCGACACCTTCGGCTGGGCCCGGCTGCCCGACGGCCGGGACGCCTACCGGGTGCGGGTGTGCGGGCCGGCGGACGAGGTGACCGCGGCGGGCGGCGCGTTCACGATCAGGGCGCCGTACGGGCTGGACGCCCTCGCCGAGGCGGACACGATCATCGTGCCGGGCGTCGCGGACCCCGCCTGCGTCCTGCCGCCCGAGGTCACCGGGGCCCTGCACGCGGCGGCGGCGAACGGCACGCGGATCGCGTCGGTCTGCGTCGGGGCGTTCGTCCTCGCGGCCACCGGCCTCCTCGACGGCCTGCGCGCCACCACGCACTGGGCCGCTGCCGACACCCTGGCCGCGCTGCACCCGGACATCGAGGTGGACCCCAACGTCCTGTACGTCGACAACGGCCAGTTCCTGACCTCGGCGGGCGCGGCCGCGGCCATGGACATGTGCCTGCACATGGTCCGCAAGGACTACGGCTCGGCGGTCGCCGCGCACACCGCCCGGATGTCGGTGATGCCGCTGGAACGGGAGGGCGGCCAGGCCCAGTTCATCGTCCACGACCAGCCACCGGCCCCGGCGGGCGCCACCCTGGAGCCGCTCCTGGCCTGGCTGGAGGACAACTGCGACCGGGACCTGACCCTGGACGAGGTCGCGGCGCGGGCCGGCATGAGCACCCGTACCCTCAACCGACGCTTCCGCGACCAGACCGGCACGACCCCGCTGCAGTGGCTGCACCGGGCGCGGGTACGCAGGGCCCAGCACCTGCTGGAGACCACCGCCCACCCCGTCGAACGCATCGCGACCCAGTCGGGCTTCGGCTCCCCGACGGCCTTCCGGGAACGCTTCCGCAGGGTGGTCGGCACGAGCCCGCAGGCCTACCGGCGGGCCTTTCGCACCTCGGAGGGGTGAGCCTGGTGATCAGGCCCGGCGGTCCGCGACGGCCCAGGACGCCAGGGCCACCGCACCCGCCACCCCGAGGACGGACGGCCAGGCGCCGACCTTCTTGGCCAGCGGATGCGACCCGGCGAACGCGGCGACATAGGCGGCGGACAGCGCCCCGGCGGCCTTCCCGCCGGCCTGCTGCCGCCACTGCTGCGCGGCGGCGGCCCCGGCGACGGCCAGCACGGCTCCGCCCAGCGGCCGCTTCTTCGTCCACCGGGCCACGCCGTACCCTCCGACGAGCCCGCTCGCGGCGATCACCGAACTGGGAACCCTGGCCATACCTGTCTCCTTCTGCCTCTGCCGCCCTCTGGCTGGATTTCCCGAGGGTAACCGGCGGCCCGCGGCTGCAGCGCCTCTTCAGGGGCGCGGGGCCGTGCCGACATGCGGCTCCGCCGCGTGGGCGCGACCAGCCCCCACTCACCCGCACCCGAACTACGGCCGCCACTTCGCGCTGAGCGCGATCGCGCGGAGCTGCTTCATGGTCAGGGCCGGGGCGGTGCGGGTCGCGGCGGTCTGCTGGGAGCCGGAGTTGAAGGCGCTGATCACCACACGGAAGCCGTCGGTGCGCATCGTGTCGACGGTCCACATGACGACCCCGGCGCCGCCCTTCTCCCCGGGCTGCTTCCGCTCGGCGACCCTGGTTCCGTCGGCGAGGGTCTCCGACCCGGCCCCGAACAACTGCCCCGCGACATCGGACATGTCCGGCTGCACATTGATCTGGACGAGACTCCGGCCCTTTCCGTCGTCGACGACGACGTACGTGAACTGGCTGTCGTCGTCGCTCCCGTGCGCCACCACCTTCAGCCCCTTCGGAACGAGCGAGGCGAGGGTCTGCCGGATCGCCTTGCCGTCCTCCTCCTGCGCCATGGGCGGTTCCTGGGTCTGCCGCGGATCCTCCGGAATGGCGTCGACGACCCCGCGCCAGTCCGCCGCGGCCGCCAGCTTCTTCAACTGAGCTGCGGACAAAGGCGGTTCGTCCCGGCTGATCGGCGCGTCCTTCTCGGCGGCCGCGTTCCACTCGCTTACGGAGACGTGATGACCGTCCGGGGTGACGAGGTTCGCGGTCCATAGCCTGGTGTCCACCCGCCGGTCGGGATACTCGTAGCCCTTCACCACGGTGACCACGGACGCGTCGGGCAGATGGCTGGTGGTGCAACTGTCGTACGGCGTATAGACCTTGTCCGGGCACCGGACGGCCTGCCGGGCGTCGTACCCGCCCGGCAGCACCCGGTTCACGGAGACACTGATGGCGGACGCGCCGCGCCCGTCGTCGTACACGACCTGCGCATACGGCGCCACGAGCGGGTCGCTCGCGTCGACGCCCCGCCCCTGCGCCTTGCCGAACGTCCCCTTGGGCAGCAGCTTCTCCAGCGTGCGGATCATCTCGTCCGAGGTGACGGCGCGGGCGGCGGGCGAGGACGTGGGGTGCGGGGTGGTGCTCACGGAGGAGGGGGGCCGGGACTGTCCGGACGGCGACCCGCTCCAGGGCACCAGCAGCGCCCCGCCCACACCGGCGAGCGCGACCCCGGCGGCGCCGCCCAGCACGGCCGTCCGCCGCCGCAGCCGTAGCCGCCGCCCCCGCACCGTACCGGCGGCGACGAGCGCGCCCCGGTCGGTGTCGAAGGTGTCGCCGGCGTCGTGCAGGGCGGCGGAGAGCCGCACCTCGAAGGCCTGGCCGTCGTCGCTGTCACTGTTGCTGTCGATGTGCCGCTGCTCCACGGGCATGACGAACCACCGTTTCCACAAGGTTGATGTCAGGAGCGATGTCAGGAGCGGGCGTACTCGGCGAGGTCCTCGCCCAGCAGCTCGCGCAACCGCGCGAGGGCGCGCACGCACCGCGTACGGACGGCGGCCGAGCTCATGTGGAGCGCGTCCGCGGTCTCGTGCACCGACCGGTCCTCCCAGTACCGCAGGACGACCACGGCCCGGTCCTTGGCGGGCAGCCGCGCCAGCGCGTCGAGGAGGGTCAGCCGCAGTGAGGGATCGGTACCGGTGTGGTCGGCGCCGGTGTCGGCCAGTTCGGGGAACGAGTCCCTGGCTCTCTCCCTGCTGCTGAACCGCCGCCGGTGGGCGAGGAAGGTCCGGGTGAGGACGGTCTGCGCGTACCCGGCGGGGTTCCCGACGCGGGAGACCCGGCCCCAGCGGACGTAGATCCGCCCGAGGGCCTCCTGCACCAGGTCCTCCGCGAGGTGGGTGTCCCCGGCGGTGAGCAGACAGGCGGACCGGTACAGATGCCCGGCGCGCGCCGCGGCGAACTCGGTGTAGTCCTCCCCAGCCCTCTGGCTCATCCGCAAGCTCCCCCGTCCCCGTCCCCGCCACCGGCGCTCTGCCGCTCACCTCATTGATGCGGTGGGCCGGGAAAATGTTTCAAAGGATTTTCAGGGGAGGCTCATTGCTCCCGCCGCTGTCACCGGAGTGAGTCGAGCCAGCCGAGGAGACGGGCGCCTTCGCGGGTCATGACGTCCGGGTCGCGCAGGGCGTTGGCCAGGAGTGACATGCCCTGGTAGCCGGCGACGAGGGTGAGGGCCAGGTCGTCCGGGTCTGCCGCGTCGGCAGTGCCGCCGTTCTTGCCGTCGTTCGCGCCGGACAGCTCCAGCTCACGGAACTGGTGGGCGGCCCAGTCGAGCAGCCGTCGGATCACCGCGCCGGCCTCGGTGTCGAGGGTCCCGTCGGTGCGCTTGCCGAGCTCGGCGGCCAGGGTGCCGGTGGGACAGCCGTACCGGGCGGCGGTGTCACGCTGCTCGACCCACGCCCGGACCAGCGCCTTGAGCCGGTCGCGCGGATCGGGCAGCCGGTCCAACCGGCCGGTGAGTTCGTCGAGATGCGCGGTGTGCTCGGACAGGGCGGCCTGGACCAGCTCGTCCTTGGTCTTGAAGTAGTAGTAGACGTTCCCGACGGGGACGTCGGCCTCGCGTGCGATGTCCGCGAGGGTGGTGCGCTCGACGCCCTGCTCGTGCAGGACCCGGGCGGCCGCCGCCATCAGCCGCTGCCGCTTCTGCGACGCCCGTGCCCGCCTGTCCACTGAGTTGGTCACCCAACTAACTATAGACAACCCGGGGTTCGACCGTGCTAGCGTCTGAGTCAGCCAAGTAAGTCAGTCGGCTAACTAACTAGTAGGGGGAAACGGATGATCACAGTGACGGGCGCGACCGGCAACATCGGCCGGACGCTGGTGGACCTGCTGACCGAGGCGGGGGCGGAGGGGGAGGAAGTGGTGGCGGTGTCCCGGCGCCCCCGGCAGACGTCGGCCGGCTCCGGTGTCCGATGGGTCGAGGGCCATGTCGGTGACGCGGCGAGCATGCGGGCACCCCTGGCCGGCGCCCGGGCCCTGTTCATCGTCCTGGGCGGCGAACTCAACGCCTGGGGCGAGGACCCGAAGCTCCTGCTCCGGGCGGCCGCGGACGCCGGTGTCGAACGGGTGGTCCTGGTCTCCTCCCAGGTCAGCGCGACCCGCCCGGAGGCGGCCTCACACGCCCGCCTGCGCGAGTTCGAGGCGGCGGTACGCGCGTCGGGCCTCGGCTTCACGATCCTGCGCCCCGGCGGCTTCGCCTCCAACGCCTTCGCGTGGGCCGACATGATCCGCGCCAAGCGCACGGTCTTCGCCCCGTTCGCCGACGTGGCCCTCCCGGTCGTGGACCCGGCGGACATCGCGGCGGTGGCGGCGACGGCGCTCCGCGAGGACGGTCACGGGGGCCGCGTCTACGAGCTGACCGGCCCGGAGCTCATCAGCCCGCGTCAGCAGACGGCGGTCATCTCCGCGGCGCTGGGCGAGGAGGTGACGCTGGTGGAACTCCCCCGCGAGGAGGCCCACGCGGCCATGGCCCGCTTCATGCCGGAGGAGGCGGTCGCGGGCACGCTGGACGTCCTGGGGGCGCCGCTTCCGGCGGAGCTGCGGATCAGCACGGACGTGGAGACCGTGCTGGGCCGCCCGGCGGGCGGGTTCGGGGGATGGGTGGGGCGCAACGTGCCGGCGTTCCGGTGACGGGTGTCTCTGAAGGTGTCCTGGGCGCACGTACGCTCGTGCGCCCAGGACGGTCGGAACGGTCCCCCCGGCGGACTCACCCGGTCACAACGCGGCCCGTACCGCCTCCACGAGCGCCGACGCACGCGTGTCCTCGCCGCCCTCGACGATGCTGTTCATGACGTACCCGAAGGCGATCCCGTGCTCGGGGTCGGCGAAGGCCAGCGATCCGCCGCGCCCGGGGTGGCCGAAGGCGCGGGGCCCGGTCAGGGGGTTCGTCTCGACCGGCAGCATGTACCCGGAGGCGTACCGGATCGGGGACATGATGACCTTGTCCACCCCGGCGGCCTGCTCAGAGGTCGCCGAAGCAAGCGTCTCCGGGCTGAACAGCCGTACCCCGTCCACGTCCCCGATCAACGCGGCGTACATCCGGGCGAGGCTGCGCGCGGTGCCGATCCCGTTGGAGGAGGGCAGCTCCGCGGCCTGCACCTCGGCCGAGTTGAAGTCGATCTCGGCGGGGTCGGTGACGGTGAACGCCCTGTTGCTCAACGACTCCGGATCCTGCGGCGCGGCGGCGAACTCCCCTGCCTCCGGCGGCACGTGGTCCAGCGGTACGGCGCTCAGGCCGGCCTCCGGCGTCGGATACACCATCCGGCTGACCCGCCCGCGCTCGGCCGCCGGCAGCCCGATGAAGAAGTCGAGGCCCAGCGGCCCGGCGACCTCCTCGGCGAAGAACCGCCCGGGCGTACGCCCCGAAACCCGCCGCACGACTTCCCCGACCAGCCATCCGAAGGTCCGCCCGTGATACCCGTGCGCGGTCCCCGGCTCCCACTCCGGCCGCTGCACGGCGAGCGCGTCGACCATCGGCTGCCAGCGCAACGCGTCCCCCAAGGGCACCGGCGGCTCGACCGTCACCACCCCGGCCCGATGCGACAACAACCACCGCACCGGGATCCCGGCCTTCCCTGCCACCCCGAACTCGGGCCAGTAGCCGGCCACCGGCGCATCGAGATCCAGCTCCCCGCGCTGGGCGAGCAGATGCGCCACGGTGGCGGTGGCGCCCTTGGTAGCGGAGTACACGAGCTGCAAGGTGTCCCGCGCCCACTCCCGCCCGGTGTCCGGATCGGCCACCCCACCCCACAGATCCACCACGGGCCGCCCGTCCCGGTACACGCACACAGCGGCCCCGACATCCCCCCGCTCCGCAAAGTTGGCGCGGAACGCCTCCCGCACACCTTCGAACCCGTCGGCCACTTCCCCGTGGATGGTCGTCATGCCCTCATCCTGGCACCGGGGTCGATCTCAAGCGGTCGATGACGCAGGCGAGTTGGAGCAGCAGTCACCGACCTGTTCCGTGTACGCACACCCGAAAGAATCGTCAATTACAAGTTGACGCCCGGCGATCGTCAACTTAAGATTGACGCATGAGCCCACTCGACATCAGCCTGGCCGACTTGATCGCCCGTCTCGACGAGGAACTCCCCGAAGCCAGCGAACTGGCCCGCATCAGCGAGGCCCGACTGCGCGCCCAGACCCTGTCCGACCTCGGTGACCAGCTCATCGACCACTACGTCAGCAAGGCCAAGCAGGTCGGCGCGTCATGGACCCAGATCGGCGACGCCATCGGCGTGTCCAAGCAGGCCGCCCAGCAGCGCCACGCGCCCGCCCCGTTCGAACGGTTCACCAACCTGAACCGGCACAGCATCGTGCTGGCCCAGGAGGCCGCCCGAACGCACAAGCACGACTCCATCGGCACCGAACACCTCCTCCTCGGCCTGCTCGGCGAACCGCAGGGCCTGGCGTACGAGGTGCTGGTCGCCAAGACCGAGTCGGAACAACGCATCCGCGACGCGATCGAGGAAGCGCTGCCGCCGGCCGGGAGGAAGGCACCGCGGGGTCACATTCCGTTCCGGCCGGAAAGCAAGGAGGCCATCGAGCAGACCCGCCGCGCGTCGGCCGACCTCGGCAACGACTGGGTCGGCACGGAACACACACTCCTGGGCCTCATCCGCGTCCAGAAGAGCCCGGCCGCACAGATCCTCCGCGGCCTCGGGTTCACGTCGGAGGAACTCCACGAGACGGTCAAGACCGAGATCACCAGGCGCCTGGCCACGCGCGACGGGCGCTGACGAACAATCAGTCCCCTCGCCGAACCAGGCGAGATCCTCCAACGCCGCTGCTTCTGGTCGAGGGTGTCGACGCCCACGTTTCACTGCCGGTCCTTTTGACGTGTGCCGACACCCATCGGCTCACGACGGTGGCAACCCAAGGTCGGGCATCTCCGGCTGTACGAGCCGTTGCTCACCACCACCCACCCTCAGCCGGAACCGATCAACCCCCGGCCGACCGGCGTCGTCGAAGGCGTCCACGACGTCCTCGACGCGTTCCCACAACCTCACCGGCCCGGCCTCCCGCACCTCCCACCCACCGTCGCACGGCGTGAGCGAAGCGGCGGAGCCATGGACGACGTCGACCAGGTGCACGACCTCTCCTACGGTCGTCATCTGAGCGTCGGGAACCGCGCACTGGGCAAGAAAACGCAGATGAAACGCCTTCGGACTCGAGGCCGTGATCCGCTCGGGACCGTACCGCGCCGCTCTGGCCTTCTCCGGCAACCCCGCTGCCCAATGGGCGGGGTTCCCGAAGGCCGGAGCGGCGTGCGCCCTGACCGACATGAAGGAGACGGTCCCCGGCAGCAGCGGCCCCTCCGCCGTACCGTCCCCGGCGACCGTGAGGAGGACGCGCGCACAGCCGTACAACCACCCCGACAGCGTGAGCAGTATCTTCCCGCCGGGTCGCGTCTGCGCGACGAGCGCGCCCGGCACGGAACGGAAGGAGCAGGCGGCCACGATCCGGTCGAAGCGTGCCTCCGGCCAGTAGCCGTACCGCCCGTCAGCCACGGCCAGGGTGGGCGTGTAGCCACATCCGTACAGCGCGTCCGCCGCCACCGCCAGCCGATCCGGGTCGACGTCGATGCTCGTGACGTCGGCGGACCCGAGACGCTCGCAGGCCAGCGCGGTGGAGTAGCCGCTGCCGGTGCCGATCTCCAGCACCGTGTGCCCCTCGTCCAGGTCCGCATCGGCCCACATCCGCAGCACGAGCGACGGCAGGGTGGAGGAGGAGGTCGGCGCCCCACCGTGCCGCGTCCGGGGCGCACTCCAATCCGGTTCCCTGTCGTCGAACTGGGTGATCAGCGTGGCGTCGGAGTACGCGGCGGCCAGCCACTTGCCGTAGTCCAGCTGGGCGGTGACCGGCTCCCACACCGTCAGCCCGTGCGCGTCGGTCTCGCCGCCGGGCAGGTAGAAGCCCGGCACGAACCGATGCCGAGGCACCTCTTCCACCGCGGCCAACCAGCGCGGATCACTCACCGACCCGTCCCGTGTGAGTTCCTTCGCCAGCCTCCGCCGAAGCAGAACGGCATTGCTGCTTCCAAGGTCGTTCGGCGTCGTCATGGCTCTCGACTTCCTCTCTGCTCAGGATCTCGGCGAACGCGTCGGCGATGGCCGGGGCGTCCGGAAGCCAGCCCCACTGCCCGTTCGGATTGCACTCGATCGCCCACCAGTCCTCCGGAGCCGACCCGTCGCCGGTGAGCGCGAAGTCGAAGCAGCCGAAGACCAGCCCGAACGAGGCCAAGTAGCTGTGCAGAGCAGTCCGGACGGACTCGGGCACGGCGACAGGGGTGTGGACGAGACGGTCCCAGTCGCCCCCGCGCCAGTCCAACGCACCGTCCGACGTGCTGATCCGCTGCGCGAAGACACGACGACCGACCACGGTGACCCGTACATCCCCGCTCTTGGGAATCTCGGCCTGAAAGAGATGCGCGGTCACCACGACCGAGTCGTCCAGTGCACCGGGTTCGATGCGCTGGGCCCAGATCGCCCCGGCGCACCCGTCCTCGCCCTCCGGCAGCCCACGGAACGACTTGTAGATGACGCGCCCGTGCTCGGCCGCGAACTTCCGAGCCTCCTCCACGTCATTGGTGACCAGGGTCGCCGGAACACGCAGACCGAGAGCGGCGAACCTCTGGAGCTGGGCGGGCTTGAAGTCGGCGCGGGCCACGGCGGACGGGTGGTTGACGTACGACGCACCCCGCAGACTGTGAAGCACACCCCCGAGCCCATGACGTGCCTCGGCGACGGCGAACTCCCGCGACTGGCGCGGCAGCTGCTGGAAGCGAGCGGCGTACGGGGTCGGCCGGCGACAGTAGACGGCCGTCACGGCCTCCACATCCACCCCCCGGCCGGCAGTACGCAACCGCCCACCCCACGTCGAGCCACCGCTCTGCCCGAGCCGAAACCCGAAGACAAGGCCCGGCCCGACATCCCCCGGATCAACGCGTACGACGGCTGTACCGCGCTCGTTCAGGGCCTCGATGACCCGGTCCGCGGTGACGTCCTCCAACGCGGTGAGCACCAGAACGACGGACTCCACCGTTCAGTCCGACTCGTAGTCGGTCGTGTTGTCGTCCTGCGTCTGTGGTTGCGGCTGCTGCCCGTCCCCACCACCGGACACCGACGAGGTACCCGCCGTCTTCGACGTCCCGTGCTTCCCCATCTCGACCACCTGACCGGCGGCGTCCGTGTACACGGCGGTCTGCGAGACGGAATCCAGCGCCACGGAGACGTACGGGGGCCGACCGACCGGCAGCCGGTCGGTCACCAACCGCATGGCCCAGGGTGCTTGAACGGTCGTAGTCGTCATACGTTTGCTCACCATTACTTTCGATCCTGGTTGTGGAGGAGTCAGACTGCGGCGTGGGCCAGGCGAGCTGTGGGAAAACCCCTCTCACCCCGAGTGGGCACCCTGGGCGAGCGTCTGACGGCCCGAGGCGACGAGAAATCGCACGGCAGCCGGACGACATAGATCACCGTCGTGGCGTGGTGGCACCACCCAGTGGGGGCCGGGCGGTTCACGACGGTCGATCCGAGGGACTCCGAGGTAGCTGCCGACTCCGAGACAGGGCACGTCCTTGTCCTGATCGACCTGCTCGACCACACCGGCTCCCCAGTTGATCAGGACGTAGTACGTCACACCTGTGGTCCTGTGGTCGCGGATGACGGGTCCCCGAAGCCGCATCTGCAGAGCCCTGGCAACTTGATGGGGTTCTGCAGATGAGACTGCCGCGTGTACAAGGTCACCGGGAATTCGAACCGAGGAGAACAAGTTCCCGAGCGGGAGCAGCGTCACCCCGTAGATCGACCACTCCTCATGGGCTTTCTCCGGGAGGGGATGGGCCCTCGCCAACCACTCGGCGATCAACCTGTTGACTGTGTGCGTCTCCATCTCCCCAGGCCTCCAAGAAAATTGACCACTGGCTCGCGGATTGCGCGGCAATGGCGGTGCCAGCCGCCGCGGGTCAAGACGCTATGGGCATGGCATGCGGCAGGGCGAGCGATGTGCACAGATGTGCATGCAGCCACGCCAAGGGCTGACTGGCCACTTCTTGGGCTTGACGATGGATGAGCCACACGGGAACTTGATGCACATCAGTGCACGACCTCGACATGAAAGGCAGACATGCGCTTACAGTTCATCGGGATTGATCCGGATACGGGTAAGAACGGGTCGCCAACAGCATGGGTGGACTTGGACAGCACGGACATCGTGATCCAGGGCTACACGGTCGACGAGACAACACGAGACCAGTGCGTGGAGAACACAGCTCCCGGGCACGCGAAGGGCATCCCTGATCACGAGACAGTGATCCGTATCCCCGCTCGGCTGGTGCCGGTTCTGAGGGAGGCCTGCGATGTCGCAGAGCGCACCCAGCTTCGATGAGCTGATGGAAGCTGCCCGGCACTCGGCCGTTCACCTGGAAATGCGCGACCAGTACGCGGTCGGCGATGAGGCGGACGACTTCGCCGCGTGGCTCAGCACTGGCAATCGGGACTCCGACCCCACCTCGGGGTACTGGGCGCCGTGGGTAGACATGGTCTCCCGCGCAACCGCCCGCGGAGTTGCCGTACGGCGTGCGCGCATAGTGTCAGAACCGGTGACCGACTACATCCGGTACGAGCACGCCGGAACCGACGTCAACATGCGCGCCGGCGAGCAGGTGCGCTGGCTTCCCCGCAGCAGGGCAGCAGACCTGATGGTCCCCGGCGCTGACCTGTGGATCTTCGACGGCGCTCAAGTCCTCTTCAACCATTTCACCGGAAACGGCGATTGGGGCGATCCGCCCATGGAGATGAGCGCCGACCCGGCCGTCGTCAAGCAGTGCTCTGACGCCTTCGAAGCAGTCTGGGAGCGTGCGATCCCGCACGACCAGTACGAGATCCGCTGACAGAAAGCGCAACTGGCCAGCTCATGCCCATATCTCCGTCCTCCTCGGCTCAGACCGCGCGGGAAAACCTGGCGCGGCAACTCCGCGATCTAAGGAAGAACGCCGGACTGACGGTCACCGAGCTGGCCTCCCAATGCGGTTGGCACCACGCCAAGACGTCCCGAATCGAGAACGCCCGAACGCCTCCGTCCCCCACGGACATCCGCCTCTGGTGCCGGGTCACCGATGCCGCCGACCAGATCCCCGATCTGATCGCGGCCTCCCAACACGCGGAGTCGCTCTACCGCGAATGGCGGCAGCGTGTCCGCTCCGGCCTGCGGAAGCTCCAGGACAGTTATGTGGAGCTGTACAGGTCGACGCGCCTGCTCCGCGTGTACTCCCCGGTCCTGGTCCCCGGGCTCCTCCAGACCGAGGGATACGCGCAGGCGCTGCTCAGCAGCAACGCCCGTCTCCTAGACGTCCCGGACGACGCGGCCGAGGCAGCCACCGCGCGCCTCCAACGCTCACAGGTCATCCATGAACCCGGGCACCGCTTCGTCTTCGTCATCGAGGAGGCGGTGCTCTACTACCAACTCGGCGACCCGGACGCGATGGCCGCGCAGCTCGGCTACCTGCTGACGGCCGGCGCCCTGCCCCAGGTCTCGTTCGGCATCATCCCGATGTCGACCCGCGAGCGAGTGCTCTGGCCGCAGGAGACCTTCGACGTCCACGATGACACGCTCGTGTCGGTCGAGCTGATCTCGGCGGAGGTAAACGTCACGCAGCCATCCGAGATCGCCTTGTACATCAAGGCCTTTGAGCAGCTCCGCAGCATGGCGGTGTATGGCGCTGCGGCTCGTGCCTTGGTGGTGATGGCCGTTGAGGCCCTGCAGTGATGCTGGAGCAGCGGGACTCCGTCCTCGCTGGTGGTGTGTGGGTCAGTGTGGAGATTGCGTATGTGCCAAGGAATGTATGAAGTAGTCCCAAGCTGCGCTACTGATAGCGATGATTGGGCCTACGTCTCTTTTGGAATCGCCGATGAGGACGTTCTCCCCGTCTGAGGCACACTCGACGCACTCCCCACCGGCACCGTTGCTGTACGACGACCTGGACCACATCAGACTTCCTGCGTCGCCTGACTCTCTAGTGCTCACCGTGAGTATTCCTTCAACACCGAATTGATCAACTGGGCTGAGCGTTGAGGACTCAAGGCTGCGGCTCGCAGACCGTCGAATGCCCTCGTGTACTCACGCACATGATGCTCGCCCTCCAGGTACACGGCGTCGGTGATGCCGTCCCGATATACGAGGTCGGGGTCTTCCTGGGCGGGGAAGCTCAGCATGGTGAAGGAGCCCGTGGCTGGATATGTCCCTGAGTCGAACGCAAGGACTTGCAGGGTTACAGCGGGCAGGTCGGCGGCCTCCAGAACGCGTTCGAGTTGTTCGCGCATCACCGTTCGATCCCCGATGACGTTGCGTAGGGCGCCCTCGCTTACCACGAACCAGGCATCGGGCCCGCTAGGTTCCTTCAGCATGGTTTGGCGTTCCAGGCGTACGCGCACGGCTCTTTCGATGTCCTCAACGGACATGTGCGCCCCGGTCATGTGGAGCTCACCGGCGTAGGCTTCGGTCTGCATGAGTCCCGGTACGAGTTCGCATTGGTACTGGCGGATCTCCGACGCGTCCTGCTCCAGGCCGATGTAGATGTTGAACCACTCGGGAATGGCCGTGCCGTGTACCTGCCACCAGCCGCGTGTTCTGGCTTGTCGAGCCAACGACTTGAGGAACTCACGAAGTTCGTTGCTGGTGCCGTAGAACCGGCATAGGGCGTCGAGGTCGGACGGCTGGACCCGGCCGCTTCCTGTCTCCATTCGGTTGACCTTGGAACCGCTCCAGTCCAAGGCCTCGCCGACCTGTGCACAGCTCAGTGCGCTCTTCTCGCGAAGCTTCTTCAGCTCGATCGAGAGGCGGCGACGGCGAGCGGTCGGTGAGCCGGCCATCTCAACACCCTTTCCGTAAGGGACGTTCAGTCTCGCGCCAAGGGGTGGGCTTGCCAATCACTCAGACGTGGGAATCCCGCTCTGCACATTGCAGAACGGGATGTGCGCGCAGCACTCTGGTCGACAGCGAAACACAAAGTGACCTCTCGTGACACTCCGCTCTCGCGAGGGGGTCGGCTGTGTCGAGAGGAGCTTTGATGAGCCAGAAGGCATGCATGTCACGCAAGCCATGGGACTTGGCCTTCACCGCCGAACCTGAGGAAGTGGCGGCCTTGCGGCGCATCTTGCGGCTCCACCTGGGGGTTTGGGGACTGCAGGACATCATCCATGACGCCCAGCTGTGTATGAGTGAGCTGGTGGCCAACGTGATTACGCACGTTGGCCACGGGACACCCGCCACTCTCGCCGTGTCCATGAGCGGCACCCGTCTACGCATCGAGGTCCACGACCCCGACAGCCGTGCTCTCCCTACTCTGATCGAAGCCGGCCTGGACTCTGAGGTTGGGCGTGGCATGGCGCTCGTTGATGGACTAGCTGATCGCTGGGGTGTTCAACTCTGCGCTGACAGGAAGGTGACCTGGTGTGAGCTGGCCACGGGGTTGCCCTCCGCAACCGGGCATTGCAGCAGTCCACGTGCGACTAGAGCTGATGCGCTACTCAAGCTCTATGGGGCAACACGGCTGCCGCATGCGATGGCTCCGAGCACACTGACTATGGCCGTGTCGGAGGAGACGGCCATTGATGTCATTGCTGATCTCCTCTACTGGCTTCGAGTGCATGGCTGCGATGCGGATGACGCCTTGGATCGCGCTCAGATGCACTTCGAGGCCGAGGCCGAGGCAGATGCCGATAGGCAATCGTCGTAACGCGTCACCCGGCTGCGATCGCGGAGTACGTCCAGACATCTGCTGGGATCTCGTGCTTCAGTTTCCAGGTGATCGCCATTGGCTTGCTTCCGGTGTGCTCCACGTACTCGGCTGGGCCCAGCAGCATCCATGGCTGCGCACCGCCGATGTCCGTGCTCTTGTACCGGCGGACAAAGAGCAGAACATGACTCCCGTCCGCTGTGTGGTGCTGATAGCGCAGGCCAGTGGGGGAGGTGTCCGATGTCTGGTTCTGGGACTCCCAATGGAAGAGGTTCTCACTCAGCGCATAGTCGTGGTAGCGGGTCTGTGGAGAGTAGTCCTTTTCGTCCTTTTCTAGAGTGATCAGAAGGGCGTCGGTTTTGATTGACTCGCACCATTTCACCCCCTCGCGGAAGTCTCCTGGCAGGAAGCCGCCGATAGTGGACTGGCCAAGGGCGGGCAGGATTTCCTCGCGGGTATAGGAAGCGTGCACGGTCAGGGGGATACCGGCGTGGTTGCCGATCCCAAGGAGTGGGATCGGAATGTGTTCGGTGTGAGCCAGGTTGTACTCCAGTACCTGACGTAGCTCACTCCGCACCGCCGGTTGCCTCCGTAGCGTGGCGAAACCGGCGTCGTAGTGCGCAAATCCCTTCCTCGTTACGCCACCGAGCGGCCAGAGCTGGAAGAAGAGCATGCGGGCGTATGCCTGCGCCTGTACGTCGAGGTCGTTGTAAGCGGGGGCGTCATCTTCCAATAGCTGTGTGTAGGCGGCTACGCGCAAAGGGTCGTCGACATGAAGGAACGAGGAGATGCGCTTGAGGAGCGTCGTTTCCTCTTCCTGCGAGTCACCCTTGAGGAGGCCAGAACGGCGGAGCAGCCCAGTCCAGGAGTTGCCGCTACCGCGGTACAGCTCCTTGAGCTCGCGACCGCTCTCGTCCAGGTAGTGGCTAAGCATTGGCTCGGCGTAGTCGGCGACCTCGCGGGCCAGCGCTGTGACGTTGACGCCGATCTGCTCCTTGATGTTGGCGATAATGGCCTTCTTCGCCTTCTCCTCAAGGATGATCTGGCAACCGGAAGGCAACTGCGGGAAGTCATGCTCGATGTGGTCCAGCAGGCGCTTGCGGGTCAGATTGGTGAGTGTCCGGAACTGGTTCTCGAAGCGGAACTCCTTGCGATGCTGACCGATGAAGTCGAGTACGGTGAGTACGGCCTTGTCGTCCGTGCGGCGCAGCCCCCGGCCGAGCTGCTGCAAGAAGACAGTGGTACTGGACGTCGGTCGCAGCAGTAGCAGCGTGTCTACGTCAGGGATGTCGAGCCCCTCATTGAACAAGTCGACCGAGAAGATTACTTGCAGTACGCCTGACTTCAGGTCGGTCAGTGCCTGATCGCGCTGCTCGGCGGAGGTCTCACCCGACAGAGCGATGGCATTGACGCCGGCCGCACGAAAGGCCTCTGCCATGAACTTCGCGTGCTGCACTGACACGCAGAATCCGAGCGCTCGCATAGCACCCGGCTCGGCGACCTTCTCCTGGACAGCCTTGAGGATCAGCCTTGCGCGCGGTTCATCACTCGACAGTGTGTTGCTCAATGCGCTGGGGTCATACGACCCGCGTTTCCATGCCACGGCACTGAAATCAGTACTGTCACTGATGCCGAAGTAGTGGAAGGGGCTCAGGAGATCATTCTCCAGAGCCTCCCATAGCCGCATCTCGGCAGCGATTCGGCCATCGAAGAACTCGTCCTGGATGTTCTTGCCGTCCATGCGTTCGGGTGTCGCCGTGAGCCCAAGGAGTTCCGACGGATCGAAGTGATCGAGGATCTTTCTATAAGTCGGAGAGGTCCCGTGATGGAACTCGTCGATCACGATCACATCGAAGTGATCTGGGGCGATTTGATCGAGAGTCCGTGCGCTCAAGGACTGCACGCTGGCGAACACATGCGTCCAGCGCTCTGGGATTTCACCACTATGAAGGGACTCACCGAAGTTCGGATCAACCAAGACGTCCTGGTAGGTCCTCAGGGACTGCTGCAAGATCTCCTTGCGGTGGGCGACGAACAGCAGACGCAGGTCACGACCGTGCTTCTTCCGTAGCTGCTTGTAGTCGAGGGCAGCCATGACTGTCTTGCCGGTACCGGTAGCCGCGACGAGGAGATTCCTATGCCTGTTGTGTACCTCCCGCTCTACCTCCAGACGCTCCAACATGTCGCGCTGGTAGGGATACGGGCGCACTTCCAGGCCGGACAAGGTAATCCGACGCTTAGCAGCATCCGTCGATGATGTGCCGCCTGCGATCGCCAACGCCTCCTGAAGGCGAACGCCGTCAGCGTCCGGGTCGTAGGCCTCGAAGGAAGGATCACTCCAATAGGCCTCGAAAGTAGCCTCGAACTTCCGCAGCACGTCCGGGGTGGCGATGGAGGAGAGGCGTACGTTCCACTCCAAGCCGTCGAGCAGTGCGGCTTTGGAGAGGTTGGAGCTGCCGACATAGGCGGTGTCGTAGCCACTCTGGCGGCGGAACAGCCAAGCCTTGGCGTGTAGTCGCGTAGATCGGGTCTCGTAATTGACCTTGACCTCAGCGTTGAATTCCGTCACCAGCCGATCCAACGCGCGCCGTTCGGTGGCCCCAATGTAGGTCGTCGTGATGACCCGTATCGGCACACCTCGCTCATGGGCTGACCTCAGCGACGGCTCGATGATGCGCAGGCCATGCCACTTCACGAAGGCGCAGAGCAGGTCGACACGGTCAGCGGTGGCGAGTTCGGCACGTAGTTCGAAGCCGAGGCTCGGGTCCTCCGGTGCGTTTGTCAGGAGTGCCGTGTCAGAGAGCGGCGTGGCGGGACGGATCGCGAAGACGCCTTGAGCCTCCTGCCGAGTGAGCGCTAGCAGTTGGCGAGGTCCCTCTGATACAAGGTCGACCCACTCCCTGGCTCCCTCAAGCGTGCTGATGGACTCCAAGATGTGGTTGGCTGCATGGACCCGCTCCTCGACCGGTAGATCGTGGAGTACCCGCCGTACTGTTCGGGCGACGTGGGTTGCCAAGACGTGAGGAACTGATTCGGTCCCTACGTGGTCGATCAGCGGGCGCCAGCCGAGATCACCGAGTTCCTTGAGTCGTTGCTCGACCCGGAGAGTGATCAACTCCTCGTACACACCTGCGACAGGGCGCAACGACTCTTCCGGCTCAGGCACGTTAGCTCCCTCGATCGCTCAGATGCTGTGCCATGTGTAACAGAGGCCACTGACACCGGAGCACGCAGGACCGAGAGAGCCGACTTCGCGCCGGCGCTAGGCCGAATGACCTACGATCTTGGCATGACTCAGGAGAAGCTTGGTAAAATCCTCAGCTCAGTCGCATTGAGAATGCGAGCCGATTTTGAGCAATCCGGGAATTTCAAGCATAGCGGTGAAGCTGGAACTTCGCGTGAGCTGCTCGTCCGCGAATTTCTTGCTAGCTATCTTCCGTCCCATGTCGAAGCTGTACATAATGCGGAGGTTGTGACCGCTACCGGAGAAACCTCTCCGCAGTGCGACATCGTTCTGACTGACCGGGGCACTCCTCCATTTACTCATTTGTCCGGGTATCGGATCATCCCGAATGAATGCGTATACGGGATGATTGAGGTCAAGACAAAATTGGATGGCGCTGAACTTGCAGATGCTTGCAATAAGATCAGTAAGCTGCGTCGCTTGCCAAAGAAGTCGTATCGCCCTGCGCCTGGAATGATTCCAAGATCTACGTCGGCGTACGGTAAAGTTCATGACTTCTTTCCGACCTCTGGGATTATCATTGCTTTCGATAGCCTGAAGTTGGAGACCGTTGGCGCACATCTCGTTGCGTGGTGCAATAAGCGAGATGTTGCTGAGTGGCCAGACAGTGTCTGGGTGCTCGGCAAGGGGCATCTGCAATGGCAGAATCCAGAGACCGGACTAATTGACGTATCACCAGTGCCTGGGGCATCGCTTGTACAGATAGACGCGATACCTGATCAAGATATCCTGCTAGCTCTTGCGCTGCACCTCAATATTCGCTTCTCGGATGCGTGGATGAATCCTCTGGACCTTGTTCCATACTCTGGAGCTACCCTGTTGGGGGAGATGACGCGGCGATGGCCTGGGGTCGGTGCGAAGCATCATTCTCAGACTAAGGCATTGGAGAATCCTTAGATGAGCGTAGCATCGGTGCCATGGGAGAAGCCGCCGTCTTCTGTGCGGTGCATTATGTCAACCTCGTATATTTTGCAGAGGTCGTACATATCCGCATCGGGTTGAGCGGGGAGAAGAATGGTGCGCTTTGGGGCGCTGGGATTCTGGTCTGTGCTGACATAGCGGCTGTAGTCCAGGAGTTGGCCAAGGGCCATCCTCACATCCTCGCGGGCGTTGGCCCCCTTCACTTCATAGAGTCGGTGTTCTGTGGCGTCGTACAGGTCGGTTCGGAGTGTTGAACTCAACCCTTTCACCTTTATCTGAAACGCTCCTACCGAGTGACCCAAGGACCGGAGATGCGCAATGTATTGCTGAGTCAGTTCCGCTTCGCGACGCACTACTATGAAAGAAGCGGATGCGGAACGTAGGCTCATTTTCGTGTTAAATGCTTCTGGGACCACGAAGGTGCCTTGAGTTGCGGCATTGAGGAGCTTCTTTTGTGATTTCAAGTTTTTTCGGCGCTGCTTTGGTGTCGACAATGCGCCGCTGGTCGTTGGATCCGACTGGAGCAGTGCCGCCGTAACCGGGATATTTACGAGTTCCACGGTGGTTTCTTTGGCGACCGGAATCACGTTTTTCGGCGACCGTCTTGTGTTGCTATCCGAATCCGGGCGCAATCGAAAGACGATTACATCGCGATCGGGGCCGTCCTCGCTTGGCGCTCGGCGCCAGACGTACGGCTCTAGTTGATCAAGCGTGAACTCGCCTAGATATTCATGCGTCTTTGTGTCACTGTGCGGCTTTTTGCCGACTTGTACGAATACTCTCAGTGTTCGCTCTTGTATGGCATGCTGCAGAACCGCCCTGTTTCCGGTGCCGACGAGCCCTTCGAAGGTCTGGTTTCCACTTTTTCCGGCGCCCGTGTACTCGAAGACCGGTCCCAGTTCGTCATCCTCTGCCAGCCAGCCGTCGTAGTAGCCCAGTTTCTCGCCCACGCTCGGGTCCGAAAACAGGTTGACGGACCGCTTTTCTATGGATGCACAGATGCCGCCCTGTCTGCTGTTTCCGAACACCTTAGAGATATCGGCCCTGGTGACAATGTCGCCAGGATTTATCGCCGCACCGCCCGGTCTGCTTGTCATACTTAGATGATGTCATCGCAGGATTTCAAGCTTCCTTGCGGGGTGAGCCTGAAGTGGCAAAGCGATGCGAGAATCGGCCCCTCACGTCGCGTTCAGGGGCGAATGGTAACTAAGTGGCTGATGGGCCGGTCTTGTCTCGTTTGGGTAGCCTCATGTTGCAAAGCTGAGCCACTCTGGTGGCAACTTGGGCCGGATCTTCGTGCTCCCAGAATCGCAGCACGGTCCAGCCTTCCGCGATCAGATGCTCGGTCGTCTCCTGGTCGCGGGCCATGTTCCGGTCCAGCTTGCGGCGCCACCAGTCCGCGTTGGCCTTCGGGTGTGTGGCGTGCTGGGGACAGCCGTGCCAGAAGCAGCCGTCGATGAGGACAGCGACCTTGGCCCGGGTGAAGGCCACGTCGATCCGTCGCCGGGGCATGCCCGGCACGGGGTACTCCACGCGATAACGCAGTCCGGCCGCGTGCAACAGCCGTCGCACGGCCAGTTCAGCCTCGGTGTCTTTGCTCGCCTGCTTGCTCATGCGGGCGGAAACGGCAAGAGAGGAGGGGGTGACATCTGGCACGGGAGTATTTTGCCGGCGTTGCCGGATCGGCGTGCAGCCAGTGAAGTATCTGCCTCGCTGGAGCGGCGATCTTCGGCCTAGGCAGGCCGCCCGCTTCTTCTCAGTGTCGTGCCTCCGCGCCCCGCCTCAAGGGCGCTCCCGCTCCGCTGCGCTCCGCGTCCGCGTCGGCTGCGCCGATGGCCCTTCGGGCCACCCTTGACCCGGGCCGCTCCAGCACGGGGTAGAAGCGAGCGGGCGGCCCGGGGAAAGTGGGCGGTTTCCCGGGGTGTGCCCGCGGGGCGGCTGTGGACGTGGTCGGGGTTGGGGGCGCGGCGGGTCGTCCGGGCACGCCGGGTGGGTTCGGCGGCGGGCGGCGGGCTCGGATCCGTGAGGCTTACGAGCCGTGGCAGGCGTCGTACGGCTGGGGCTGGCCGCACCAGCAGTCCGACGTTCGTTGCGGCGGC
Organism: Streptomyces sp. NPDC058457; assembly: GCF_042720695.1. Classification (NCBI taxonomy): domain Bacteria; kingdom Bacillati; phylum Actinomycetota; class Actinomycetes; order Kitasatosporales; family Streptomycetaceae; genus Streptomyces; species Streptomyces sp. NPDC058457. Next base: position 71,175 of record NZ_JBHXLU010000026.1, read on the forward strand.
CAGACCACCGCGCGCCCCCGCGCCGCCAGGGTCGTCGCGTACTGGGGGAGGAGGGTGGTGTCGGCCGGGGATGAGCCCTCGGAGGCGGCGAAGGCCTCGTAGGAGGGGACCGTGCCCGTGACGATGCCCAGGTTCCCGGTGCCGGAGACGGACAGTTCGCGGAGGGAGGACTCTATGGTCGCGAGGTGCTCGGGGTGGGACGGGTACTCCGTGGTCAGGTCCGGGTACGCCGAGAGCAGTTCCGCCAGTTCTCCTGCCGGCCAGTGCAGGACCGCTACCGGGAAGGGGCGGGAGAGGGCCTCGCGGTAGGCGCCGAGCTCTGCTCGCAGGCGGGAGATCTCCGCCTCCAGTTCCGCCGGGTTGTCCGAGCCCAGGGACCAGACGCGCTTGGGGTCGTGGAGTTCGTCCAGGGAGATCGGGGAGGAGTGGAGGGTGTCGGCGGCGGCGTCCCAGTCGTCGTGGGGGAGGCCGAGCATGCGGCGGACCCTGTGGCGGCCGATCAACACCGGGCGCGTGGCGTAGGGGGGTTCGGCGACGTCCGTGAGGAGGAGGGTCGCCGCCTCCGTGAACGTGTCGTGCGCCGCTTCCAGCTCGTCGTGGGATTCCAGGGATTCGGCGACGATCACCCAGGGGGCCGGGTCCCGGGGGGACGTGGTGCGGATGCCGTCGATGATCGCCCGCGCCTCTGCCTCATGGTCGTACTCCCACAGGTTCGACGCCTTGAGGGCCCGGACGAGGGGTGCGTTCTCCAGGGTGTCCGGGGCGGCGAGGAGGCGGTCGTAGAGCGCGGTCGCGGCGGGGCGGGCGTCGGCCAGTTCCAGGTGGGCCGCGGCCTGGAGCAGCAGGGCCTCGGCGTCCTCGGGGTAGCGGCCGGCGGTCCGCTCCAGGCGTGCCGCTTCGGCGGTGTGGTCGACGTTCTCGGCAGGCGTGTCGGGGCGCATGAACGACACCGTACTGCCCGGCGGTGACAAAGAAGAGATAGGGATAGGGGGCAGTAGGGGGCAGTCGGTAGCGAGGGGAGCCGTTCGTGCGGGTTGAGTTCGGTGGGTGTGTCCTGGAGTGGCGGGGGCCCGCTCCCTATTACTTCGTGGCTGTGCCGGAGGAGGAGTGCGAGGAGGTCCGGGCCGTGGCGGGCATGGCCTCGTACGGGTGGGGGGTCGTTCCGGTCGAGGTGACCTTGGGCGGGGTGGTGTTCGAGACGTCCTTGTTTCCCAAGGACGGGGGGTATCTGCTGCCGCTCAAGAGTGCGGTGCGGAAGCCGCAGGGGCTGGAGGCGGGGGACGAGGTGCGTGTGGAGATGCGGGTGCGGCTCGGGTAGTGGCGCCAGGGACACGGAAGGGGCCGCGTGTCCCCGGCGCCGGTCCGGGTCAGGTCCGGGCTAGATCGTCACGCCGTCGATCTGGAGGGTCTGGACCGCCTTCGCCGCCACCGACACCGCGACCGTCTTTCCCGACAGGTAGGTGTCCGAGTACGACTTGTACGCGTCGCCGCCCGTCGTCACCGTGTTCCAGCGCGGGACCAGGCCGTTCGTGCCGCCCGTCACCGTGGTGAAGCCGGAGAGGTTGAAGGTGAAGGTCTGGGCGGAGGTGGCGGTGTTGAGGGCCACTATCACCAGGCGTTTGGCTGAGCTGTCGTAGGCCGCCACCGCGTTGCTCACGCCCGTGTCCAGGATCTTCATGCCGGGGCGGATGTGGCGGCTGAACTGCGCCATCACGTAGTACTTGGTGGTGACCGCGCCGGCCGCCAGGGTGTTCGCGTCGTAGGCGATCATCGCCCAGTTCGTGGACGGGTCCATGACCTGCCAGTAGACCCAGGCCGTGGGGTGCAGCCAGCGGAAGTCGTAGAGCAGGTTGAAGGCCATGGTGTAGCCGGTGCCGTCGTTGTCGCCGGTCTCGGAGTTCCAGAGGGCCTTTCCGGCCGTCGTCACGACGTCGGTGTAGAGCAGGTCGCGGCGGCCGCCCGAGCCCTGGTAACCGTGGACGTTGACACGGTCCACGTAGCCCTTGGTGGTGGAGGAGAAGGCGCTCCAGGTGGTGCGGGCCAGGTCGTAGCTCGTCTCGTCCGAGGCCGAGATCTTGGTCGTCGTCAGGCCTCGGCTGTTCAACTCGCTGCGGAGATAAGGGAGTACGGCGGCCTGGACCGTTGAGTCCATGTGGCAGCCCTCCTGGGTGCCCGTCGCCGTCCACCAGGAGGACGACGGTTCGTTGAAGGCCTCCACCGTCGCGAAGTTCACGCCCCAGTTGTTCTTGGCGTACAGGGCCACGGAGGCGAGGTGGGAGGCGTGCTGGCGGTAGTTCCAGGACTGGAGGTTGTTGCCGCCGTCGGAGGCGCCGGACGGGTTGTGGTTCAGGCACATCCACCACATGGGGGAGTTGGCGAAGAGCTCGGCCGTCGCGCCGCGGTTCACCGCCTTCACGAGCATGGCTCGTTGCGTTGCGTCGGCGGTCCAGTCCCAGGCCGAGGACGTCGGGTCCTCGTTGTTCCAGTCCTGCCAGTAGCCCTCGATCTGCTTGAACGCGGGGATGTTGGCGGAGGCGACCATGCTCTCGCCGCTCACGCTGTTCCAGCTGGACGCGCCCAGGTTGTAGCGGGCGATGTTCAGGCCGAGGCCGGGGAGCGAAGTGCTGTTGTACGTCGTCGACTTGGTGGTGAAGAAGATGTCGGCGAAGTCGTCGCGGGTGCCGAAGACGTTGCCCCACCAGGCCAGCGAGGTGCCCCAGCCCTCCCAGGTGCCGTACGACGTGGACGGGCTGACGGCGATCGTGGCGTCGGCGCGGGCCGTGCCGGTGGCCAGGGCGCTGCCCAGGAGGCCGCCTCCCGCGGCGGCCAGGAGTGTTCTGCGTCGGATCATGGCTGTCTCTCAACCTCTCCGTGCGGCTCAAACGCCGGTTCCCGGACCGGCGTTGACTCGTCCCCCCGCATGCCAACAGGAAGCATCAGGTGTGGTGTGTGAGGTTGTCGAGGGGTGTGACAGTGCTTTCTGACAGTGGTTTCTAAAACCCGTTGAGAAAGCAGGGGGAGCGGGGGAGGGAGGAGGTTCGGTGAGAGGGGGCCCCGTGGCTCTGGTGAGTTGGCGGCGGGCGCCTTATCGTGCGGGACCGACCGGCGGGTCGGCGGGAGGTGCGCGGTGCGGGTCGTGGGGCACGGTGAGCGGCGGTGGCGGGCCCGGCGCCGGCGGGTGCTGTGGACCGGGGGCGAACTCCTCGTCACGGTGGGCGTGGTGCTCATGCTCCTCGTCGTGCACCAGCTGTGGTGGACCAACCGGGAGGCCAGGCAGGGGGCCGAGCGGAAGGTGGCGGCGCTGGAGCGGGAGTGGGGCAGCGGGGGGTCGAACGGCTCCGGGGGCGACGGCGGCGGAGAGAAGGGCGGCTCCGGTGCGGCCGGTTCCGCGTCGTCCACCGGGTCGTCCGGTGCCGGCCGGCAGCGGACGTCGTACACCACCCGGGTCGTGGCCTCCCAGGCGTACGCCATCCTCGTCATCCCGCGGCTCGGGCTGCGCGTCCCGATCGCCGAGGGCGTCAGCAAGCCGAAGGTGCTCAACCACGGGTACGTCGGCCACTACCCCGGTACCCAGCAGCCGGGCCAGGCCGGGAACTTCGCGCTCGCCGGGCACCGCAACACCCACGGCGAGCCGTTCCGCTATCTCCCGCGGCTCAAGCGCAGGGACACGATCGAGGTCGAGACGGAGTCGGCGACGTACACGTACGCCGTGGACCAGATCCTGCCGCAGACGTCGTCCCGGGACTCGGGGGTCGTCAGGGCCGTACCGCGTTCGATCGTGAAGCCGTCGTACGGATACAAGGAGCCCGGCTACTACATCACCCTCACCACCTGCACGCCCGAGTTCACCTCGCGGTACCGGATGGTGGTGTGGGGGAAGCTGGTGTCGATGCGGCCGCGGGCGGGGACCGGGTGACCGGGTGACCGCCGGGGGCGTGTGAGGTGCGGAGTGCGGAGTGCGGAGGGCCCGGGGGTCGGATTCTGTTGACTTTCACGGGAGTTGAGGCGCTGGGGGAGGTGAGCGGGTGGGGAGGCGTCGAGGTCCGGTTCGGCCCTTGCGGCTCCCGGCAGGCGGCTGACGACCGCATCGCCTACCGTGGAGAAGTTCAGTGAGCCCGTGGTCCTCGACCTCGGAGCACTCACGTCCGCAGTCGCGGACACATGCGGTGGGGCCGGGAGGACACCGGCCGCCCCGCTGTCTCGCCCTCGGCCCAGGACCAGGACCAGGACCTCATGGGGGTTCTGGGAGTCACGTATGCCGAGGGCATGAGGTGTCCGCGGCGCTTCCTGCTGGTCGGTGCCGCCCTGACAGGTGCCGTCGGGACTGGTGGCGCCACTCTGCGCGAGGAGCTCGGCAGCTCCCCGCCTGTGGCGCCTCCTCGAAACGGCACGGCGGTTGCCGAGTCGCAGGCGACTCAAGCACTGGAGGGATCATGACCATGTCCCGCCTGTCTCTGAAAGCCACACTGTGCATGTTCGTCGCGTTGCTGATGGCAGCGCTGTGGACGCAACCGGCAAGCGCGTACACCTGGGCCCGAAGGGTCACCGTGTACAACGCTTTCGGCCTGTGCGTCCAGGGAAACGCTGGAATCGACCACAAGAAACCCGGCGTGCTGTCCGGCAACCTCGCCTACTCGGAGACCTTCGCGCTGAAGCAGGGATGCGGTACGGGTCTGAACGAGCCCGACGGCTGGGCCGCCACGCGAGCGATCGTCTTCAAGTGGAACGGGTCCGGCTGGGACGCGTGCCGCAGCAGTGACTGGAAGTTCGGTGCCACCGGCGTGAACCGATGGGGTCCGTGGGGGCCGGAGCTGGTCTTCGACTGGGGCGGGTGGGCTTCGTGCGGGCCGGGCTTCTACGGAACGCAGGCCGCGGCCTTCGTCTGGGACGGGTCCGCGTGGCGAGGGGGCAGTGTCTGGTCGGGGTTCGAACAGGCCACGCCCGCGGGAGTCGCGCGCATGCGGGAGCCCGCGGTCGGTTCCGCTCCCGCTCTGCACGTCAAGCCGCCCTCCGTCCGGCCGGCGGCACGGGCCCGGTAACGGGCCAGGGCCCGGTAACGGGCAGGAGCCGGAAGTACTTCGAGGAAGTGTCCGGCGCGTCCGCGAAGGCGCGCCGGACACTTCCACGCGGTGACGGAACGTGCGGTCGATCGAGGCACTGCCGACGCCGGATCCGCTACTGCGTCCGGCGCCGGATCCGCTACTGCGTCCGCTCCCGCTCCCGTAGCGCCACTATCCCCGCCGCCCCCAGCGCCGCCATCCCCGCGGACACCACCATCGCCACGTCCGCCCCGTGGGCCAGGCCGGTGCCGGACGATGTGGCCAGGGCGATGGTCAGGGCCACGCCCGCGCAGGAGCCGATGTAGCGGAAGGTCTGCTGGGCGCCCGAGCCCATCGCGGCCCGGGCGGCGGGGACCGACTCCACCGCCAGGAGGGGCAGTGCGGCGTTGAGGAGGCCGCTGCCCACCCCGCCCAGGACCAGGCCCGGCAGCAGCCGGGGCCAGGAGCCCGCGTCCAGGGCGCCCAGCATGGCCAGCGCGCCGCCCGCGTGGAGGAGGAAACCGGCGGCGAGTTGCCAGCGGGGTGAGACCCGGCCCGCGAGGCGCTTGGCCTGCAGCGCCACCGTGAAGGACAGGCCGGACCAGAGCAGGAACAGCCACGCCGTCTCCATCGCGGACATCCCCAGCGTCTGCTGCAGCAGCGCCGGCAGATAGCTGAACAGACCTATCACCGTCAGGCCCGTGACCAGGCCGCTGAGGGAGGAGGCCAGGAAGCGGGGGGCGCGGAAGAGGGCCAGGTCGATCATCGGGGTCGACGAGAAGCGGCGCTCGATGAGGGTGAAGGCCGCCAGCAGGACGACCGTCGCCGCCAGCAGCAGGGCCACCGGTGTGCGCAGCCAGCCGTCCCGGCCCAGGGTCAGTGCAGCCACCAGGGACACCAGCGCGAGCCCGAAGGTCACGGCGCCGGCGACGTCCGGGCGGCCGCCGCGCGGTGAGCGGGACTCCGTCAGCGTACGGAAGGAGACTCCGGCCACCAGCAGCGCGGCCGCGCCCAGTACGGCGTACGCCACCCGCCAGTCGGGCATCGCACCGGCGACCAGCGGGCCGAGCGCGATGCCGCCGCTCACGAACGCGCCCCACACGCCCGTCGCGTGCAGCCGGCCGCGCGGGCTCGGGAACGCGGCCACCAGCAGGCCCAGGCTGCTCGCCAGGATCGCCGCGCTCGCCGCGCCCTGTGCCACCCGGGCCAGGGTGAAGGCCCAGGTGGAGGTCGTCAGGCCGCCGAGAGCGGTGGTCAGGCCGAGGGCGAGGGTGCCGGCGACGAAGACCCGGCGGCGGCCGTAGTCGTCGGCCAGGCTGCCCACCACCAGCAGGAGGGCGGCGAGGCCGAGCGGGGTGCCGTTCAGCAGCCAGGCCTGGGCGGAGAGCGGGGTGTGCAGGGCGGCGACCGTGTCCGGGAGCGTGACCACCGGGGCGGTGTACGTCATCAGGGCCACGGCGGTCGCGGCGCTGGTGAGGGCCAGGGTGGGGCGGCCGCTCCGGGCGGGGGCCGCCGCGGCTTCCGTGACCTGCGCAGATGCGGCTGCAGATTCCGGTTCAGGGCTCGCACGCTTCATGGTTCTTTCATTGAACCTAGTCATGGGGGTACCGTAGCACCGTTGGTTCGTTCATTGAACCTGCGACAGGGAAACTGACTAAGGTGGTCCCCATGGCACTGGGCAAGGACTACGCGACACAGGAGTGCTCGATCGCCCGCGCGCTGGAGGTCGTCGGCGAGCGCTGGACCCTGCTCGTCGTCCGCGACGCGCTCTACGGCGTGCGGCGCTACAACGACTTCCTCGTCCACCTCGGCATCCCGCGCGCCGTCCTGTCGGCCCGCCTGAAGGCGCTCACCGAGGAGGGGATCCTGGAGAAGCGCCGGTACCTGGACTCGCCGCCCCGGGACGAGTACGTCGTCACCGAGCGCGGGATGGCGCTGTGGCCGGCCCTGCGCGCCCTGGGCGTCTGGGGACGCGAGCACTTCATGGAACGCCAGCTGCGCTACTTCCGCCACGTGGACTGCGGGACCGAACTCGGCTCGTACGGCGAATGTCCCGCCTGCGGAACCGTAGTACCCGTCGCGGACGTTCTCGTCACACCGGGGCCGGGACTCGACCCCGACCCGGCGGACCCGGTCAGCCGGGCGCTCCTCAAGCCCAAGAGGCTCCTGGAGCCGCTGGAAACCGATCATGTATAACGATCATGTGTAAACGGCAGTGAGAAAGAGCTGAAGCCGGGGGGTGGGCATGCGCGTGAACAGCCGTTGGGTGCTGCCGTCCCGCCCCGCCGCCCTGCTGCTCCTCCTCCTGCTCGACCTGCTCCTGCTCGACTCCGGCAGCCTCTTCACCACCGTCGCGCTCGCCGCGACCGCCGCCGCCGGCTCGGCCCTCGCCGTCTGCGCGTTGCGCGCCGCGCGCTCCGCGCCCGTCGTGCCGCCCACCCGGGTCCGTACGGCGATACGCGACCGGGCCCGGCGTACCGCCTTCCTGCCCCAACGCGACCCGGACGCGAAGGGCCGCAGCCGTCCGCGAGCTCCCGGACACGCCCTCCCGGCGACCACCGCGTAGGCCACCCACCCGGCCCCTGGGCCCCCGGATGACCCCGCGCGGGTCGTCATGCCGTCACACCTCTTCACCCACGGCACGACGAGACCCCCGGAGGGCTCCCGCACATGTCCGTCTCCATGCCCCTCTCCATCCCCCTCTCCATGCCCGTCTCCATGTCCGCTTTCGCCGGCCTGGTCGAGCGGCTCGCCGACCTGCTCCAGCCGCTCTTCCACGCCTCCGCGGCCGCCGCCGCGATCGTCCTGTTCACCGCGCTCGTACGACTGCTCGTGCATCCCCTGTCCCGCGCCGCCGCCCGCGGCCAGCGCGCCCGGGCCGTGCTCCAGCCCAGGATCGCCGAGCTGCGCAAGCGGCACGGCAAGGACCAGGAGGCGTTGCAGAAGGCCGTGCTGGAACTGCACGCGGAGGAGAAGGTGTCGCCACTGTCCGGCTGCCTGCCCGGGCTGCTGCAACTGCCCGCGTTCTTCCTCCTCTACCACCTCTTCTCCAACCCGACGATCGGCGGCCACGACAACGGCCTTCTCTCCCATGACCTGCTGGGCGCCCCGCTCGGCGGGCGGTGGGGTGACGTCCTGAGCGGCGGCGGGTTCGGGAGCGCCGGACTGGTCTATCTGGCGCTGTTCGCCGTGGTCGCCGTCGTCGCCACCGTCAACTTCCGCCGGGCCAGGCGGACGGCGGTGGCGGTGGGCGAAGGGGACCAGCAGGTGCCGGGGGTCGGCGCGGTCACCAAGGTGATGCCGTACCTGTCGTACTTCACGCTGCTCACGGTGGCCGTCGTACCGCTGGCGGCCGCGCTGTACGTGGTGACGAGCACGGCGTGGAGCGCGGTGGAGCGTGCTGTCCTGTAGGGCTACCGACGGAATTCGGTGACCTGCGGAAACGCAGCCTCTGGCCGGTGGGGATCCCGCGCTGGTCGGTGCGGATTCCCGATGAACTCCTGGCCGTCGGCTGTCGCTGGTTCGGGTGCTCTGGAGAGGTTCCCGGAGCGCAACCCGTCCGTCGGCTGACGGACGCTCGGGCGCAACCTTCCGTTGTTCTGGCGTGTCCACGTAGTGTGCTGACGATACGTAGAACATGGCGGACAGCGGCGGCCGCCGCTTTCGCGACCGCCGCTGTGGCGGTCGCAACCCCGGCCGCGCACGCCGCCGGAACGACACTCGTCCTGGACGCCCAGGAGAACTACTACCTCCCCACCGAGGGCGAGGGCCCGAACCTGGGCCTCGGCATCACCGCCTCGGGCGGCGACGCCCATGACGTCTCGGTCGCGGTCGACGCGTCGTCCCTCGCCGGGAAGGCGACGATGGTGGTCACGGGGGACTGCGTGAGCACCGGCACCCTGAAGCTGAGGTGCGACGTGGGCCCGCTGTCGGGCAGGGAGTCGATCGACCCGTTCTTCCTGAAGCCCACCGCGGCCGCCAAGGCGGGCGACACCGGTGCCGTCACCTACACCGCCACCGCCTCCGACGCGGCCACCGTGACGGGGAAGACGGACGTCCTGGTCGGCGGGCCGAAGCTCGTCCGCCGGCCCTACCCGGCGCTGAAGGGCATCGCGCCCGGCGCCGCCTTCGAGCGCACCCCGGCCTTCGCCAACACCGGCACAGCCCCCGCCGACAAGGGCGTCATGCTGCTGGTGCAGGACTCGGAAGGCGTCTCTCTCGCCCGTGACCACTCCAACTGCCACTACTCGGACCAGCCCGACGTCGGCGCCTGGTGCCGGTTCGACACCCCGGTCGCGCCCGGCGCGGCCTACGAGACGGACGCGCCGCTGCGCTACACCGCCGCCAAGGACACGATGTACGGCTACAACACCTACGTCGTGTGGCCGGTCGGCGGCACCGCGCCCGGCTCCTTCGACCCGTCCGACTTCCCCGAGACCGGCACCGGCGCGCCGCTCGGCCTGAAGTCCATCGCCTCCGGCTCCGGATTCACCGGCTCCGGGTACGGCACCTTCGCCACCACCCAGCACGCCGACTACCAGGCGCTCGGTGACACGGTCGAGGGCAAGGTCGGCGAGACGGTGAGCATCACCGTGGGCGTGCGGAACAACGGGCCGGGCTGGATGAACTTCCGGTGGATGGACGCCGAGAATTCCGGCACGTTCGTGGTGACCCCGCCCGCCGGCACCACCATCACCGGCGTCCCCGCCCCCGGCGAACAGGGCGACCCCGGACCGCTGTGGAACTGCACACCCCGCAAGGCCGGCGCGAAGAACTACACCTGCGACATCAGCAGCACGGACTTCAAGCCGGGCGACTCCGTGACCCAGGAGTTCACCGTACGGATCGACCGGGTCGTCCCCGGCGCGCGAGGCAGCGTACGGGCGGTGGAGAACCCCGAGTACCCCAACCGTGACGACGACGCGGCGAACGACACCGCGGCGATCGCGGTGAAGGCCACCGGCTCGGCGACGTCCAGCCCGTCGCCCAGCGCCTCCGCGTCCCCGTCGGCCACGGCCACCGCGAGCCCGTCCGGCTCCGGGGCGGGAACCAGCAGCGGGACGACGACCGGCGGCGGGCTCGCCGCCACGGGCGCGGACGGAGTCCTGCTGCGGGTGGGTACCGCCGTCCTGCTGGCGGCGGGCGGCGCGCTGGCGTTCCTGGCGGCGCGGAGGTCGCGGCCGCGGGGCGGCCGCTGACGCCGCCGCCCCGGCGTGGCAGGGCGTCAGCGGCCGATGAGGCATTCCGTCACCTCGCGAACCGCATTTCGTCGGTAGCCCCCTGTACCGCTGAGAGCTGTGCCGGGGCGGTGCGGGCCATGGGCTACGGTCCAGTACGTGAACAGGCTCTTGCCCGTTGCACGCTCATCTTGGAGGATCGGCCAGTCCTCCGATGGCTGCACCCATCGGTCGGGCGACTGCTGTCAAGGGAGATGGTGACGACCATGAAGCTGCTGCGAGTCGGTACGGCGGGGGCGGAGCGGCCCGCGCTGCTCGACGCCGAGGGTGTCCTGCGGGACCTGACGGGGATCGTCGACGACATCGACGGGGCGCTGCTCGCCGACGACGCGGCGCTCGGGCGCGTTCGCGCCGCCGCCGACGCCGGGGAGCTGCCCGCGCTCGACGCGACCGGGCTGCGGATCGGGCCGCCGCTGGCGCGGATCGGCAAGGTCGTGTGCATCGGGCTCAACTACCACGACCACGCCCGGGAGACGGGCGCCGAGCCGCCGGCCGAGCCGGTCGTCTTCTTCAAGGCCGCGGACACGGTCGTGGGGCCGAACGACACCGTGCTGGTGCCCCGCGGGTCCGTGAAGACCGACTGGGAGGTGGAGCTGGCGGTCGTCATCGGGCGCACGGCCCGCTATGTGGCCGACGACGAGGACCCGCTGGCGTACGTCGCCGGGTACGCCGTCGCGCACGACGTGTCCGAGCGGGAGTTCCAGATCGAGCGGGGCGGGACCTGGGACAAGGGGAAGAACTGCGAGACGTTCAACCCGCTCGGGCCGTGGCTGGTGACCGCGGACGAGGTCGGCGATCCGCAGGGGCTGTCGCTGAAGCTCTGGGTGAACGGCGAGCTGAAGCAGGACGGGACCACGGCCGAGCAGATCTTCTCGGTCGCCGAAGTGGTGAGGTACGTCAGCCGGTTCATGGTGCTGTACCCCGGGGACGTGATCAACACCGGGACTCCGGCGGGGGTTGCGCTGGGGGCGCCGGAGCCGAAGCCGTTCCTGCGGGCCGGGGATGTGGTGGAGCTGGAGATCGGTGGGCTCGGTCGCCAGCGGCAGGAGCTCAAAGACGCCTAAGGGGTGGGGGGTGCTCTGCGCGGGCGGGTGCGGCGCCGTTGCGGTTGCTCGCGCAGTTCCCCGCGCCCCTAAAGGGGCGCTACAGCTGTCGGCGCTTACAGCTTCAGGAAGTTCTCCAGGGCCGCCACCACGAAGCGGTGGTCCTCCAGTTGTGGGAGGCCCGAGACCGTCACCGATCCGATGACGCCCACGTTCTCCACGGTGATCGGGAACGAGCCGCCGTGGGCCGCGTACTCGTCGGGGTCGAGGCGGGAGGACTCCTCGAACGTCGTGCCCTTGGCCCGGAAGCGGGCGCCGACCAGGTAGGACGCCGAGCCGTAGCGTTCCACCACCCGGCGCTTGCGGGCGATCCACGCGTCGTTGTCGGGGGCCGAGCCGGGCAGGGCCGCGTGGAAGAGCTGCTGGCCGGACCGGTGGATGTCGACGGCCACCGGGGCCTGCCGCTCCCGGGCCATCTCCACCAGCAGGGAGCCGAGGGCCCACGCGTCGTCGTACGTGAACTGCCGGAAGACCAGCAGTCGCTCCTGCTTCTCCAACTCCTCCACCGACGGGGTGAGTTCGGGAGCGAACCGCGGGGTGATCTGTGGGTGCTGCATCAGAGGGTCACCGTCACCTTGTCTCGTGCCGAACGGCGGGCTGCTTCCAGAACGTCCAGGGCGGCGGCCGCCTCCAGCGCGGTCACCGGGTTGGGGCCCTCGCCCCGCAGGGCCCTGGCCACCGCCGCGTAGTACGCGGGGTAGTCGCCGGGGAGGGTGGGGACGGTGCGGCCGCCGCCGGTGACCGGGGACTCTCCGGCGCCGATACGGCCGTACAGCGACTCCGGTTCGTGGCCCCAGGCGTCCACGGCGCCGGGGCGCTCGCCGGTGCGCAGGGCGTCCTCCTGCGGGTCCAGGCCGTACTTGACGTAGCCGGCCTTCGAGCCCAGCACCCGGAAACGCGGGCCGAGCTGGGCCGTCGTCGCCGAGGCGTAGAGGTGGGAGCGGACGCCGTTCGCGTGGGTGAGGGCGATGAACGTGTCGTCGTCGGTCTCGGCGCCGGCCCGGCGGATCACCGACTCGGCGTACACCTCGGTGGCCGGGCCGAAGAGGACCAGGGCCTGGTCGACGACATGGCTGCCGAGGTCGTAGAGGAGACCTCCGATCTCTGCCGGGTCGCCGGACTCGCGCCAGCCGCCCTTGGGCTGCGGGCGCCAGCGTTCGAAGCGGGACTCGAAGCGCCAGGGGTCGCCGAGTTCGCCGTCCGCCAGCAGCTTGCGCAGGGTGAGGAAGTCGTTGTCCCAGCGGCGGTTCTGGAAGACCGAGAGCAGCAGGCCGTGCTCCTCGGCCAGGGCGGCCAGCTCGCGCGCCTCTGCGGCGGTGCCGGCGACCGGCTTGTCGACCACGACCGGCAGGCCCGCCTTGAGGGCGGTCGTCGCCAGCGGCACGTGCGTCCGGTTCGGGGACGCGATGACGAGGAGGTCGAGTTCGGCGGCCCGGTCGAACAGCTCGTCGGGGGTGGCGACCGTCCGGACGTCGGGGAACTCGGCCTTCGCCTGCGCCTGCCGCTCGGGGTTCGAGGTGACCACCGTGTCCAGGGCGAGGCCTTCGGTGGCGGCGATCAGGGGGGCGTGGAAGACGGATCCGGCGAGGCCGTAGCCGATGAGGCCGACGCGCAGAGGAGTGGCAGCTGTCATGCGTCCTACTTTCGCAACGCTGTTGCCAAAGTGCAAGTGGCAGGGAGAATGAGTGGCGTGAACAGGACGAGGAGCGGGCGGCCGGCTGCGGTCGGCGAGCGACCAGGTGTGGCTGGTGGGCGACCGGGTGTGGCTGGTGGGCGACCGGGTGCGGTCGGAGCGAATCTGCCGGCCATGCGCAGCCACAACACCGCGCTGGTGCTGGATCTGCTGCGCACGGCGGGCGAGGGCGGCATCAGCCGGCTCGAACTGGCCGAGCGGACCGGGCTCACCCCGCAGGCGGTCAGCAAGATCACTGCCCGGTTGCGGGAGGAGGGCCTCGCCGCGGAGGCCGGGCGGCGCGCGTCCACGGGCGGCAAGCCGGCCACCGTACTGCGGCTGGTGCCGGACGCCGGGCACGCGGTGGGGATCCAGCTGGACCGGGACGAGTTGCGTGCGGTGCTCGTCGATCTCGACGGCACCGTGGTGGCGGCGCGGCAGGCGGAGGTGGATCTGGGAGCGGGGGCGGAGGCCGTCCTCGGCGCGGTCGTGGAGCTGACCGGGGAGCTGGTCGAGCGCGGCGGCGACTCGCTGCTCGGGGTCGGGGTCGGGGCGCCCGGCCCGCTCGACCACATCCACGGGGTGCTGCACCGGGTCACCGGGTTCCCCGAGTGGGACGGCTTCCCGCTGCGGGACGCGCTCGCGGAGCGGCTCGGGGTGCCGGTCGTCGTCGACAAGGACAGCAACGCGGCCGCCCTCGGACTCGCCGTCGGCGGCGAGAGCGGGTCCTTCGCCTGCCTGCTCCTCGGTACGGGGCTGGGCGCCGGCCTGGTGATCGGCGACACCGTGCACCGGGGGGCGCGCACCGGGGCCGGGGAGTTCGGGCACCAGGTCGTCCAGCTGGACGGGCCGCCCTGCCACTGCGGCAACCGCGGCTGCATCGAGGCGCTGTGCCTGGCGGCCGTGGCCCGCGGTGACGTGGCCGAGGCCGCGCGGGTCCTCGGCGTCGGCGCCGCGAACCTGGCCGGCCTGCTCGACATCGACCTCGTGCTGCTCGGCGGCCGGACGATCGCGGCCGCGCCGGAGCCGTTCGTGCGGGGGGTCGCCGCCGTCCTCGACGAACGCGCCCAGCGCGAGGGCGGCCTCGGTACGACCGTCCCCGTCCGCCTTGCCCCCGGCGGGGACCGGGGGGTCGCGGAGGGGGCGGCCCAGTTGCTCCTCGCTCCGCTGTTCGGACGCGCGGACGGCTGACCGCCGCTCGGCCACCGGCGGGGCGTTTTGGGCACCGGTGGCGCAGCCGACCCAGGGGCGCGGGGAACTGCGCGACCGGCCCCCACCGGCCGGCGGGTGGCCACCGGCCGGTTCGGCACCGCCGGAATCCGCCGTTGTGGTTGATCGCCGTGGCGGCGGGGTGGGGGGAGCGGCGGGGTGGGGAAGAGCGGCGTGGTCGGCGAACAGGCGGCGGCGAACCGGGCACAGGGGACGGCTGATCAGGCGGAGGGGTACGGCTGAGGGAGCGGAAAGGGAGCGGCTGATCGGGCGGAGTGTGTCCGCGTCCGCGGAGTGGCGCCCGGTGAACCCGGTCCGCGCCCGGCAGAGTCACCTGTCCATGCGCATGCGACTGAGCACCTCCCTGTTCCTCTGCCTGGCCGCCGCAGCCGCCGTACTCGCCCCCGCGCCGTCGGCGACGGCCGCCCCCGCCGTCGCCGAGACGTCCTGCGCGGTCGCCGACGAGCAGGGCTTCCCCCTCACCACCCGCCTCCACGACGGCCCCTCGTCCTACGAACCGGGCGGCGGCTTCGGCACCTGGTACCTCGACCTCACCAACATCACCCGGCGCATCTGCACCGACGTCCACCCGGTCGTCGTCCTCGTCGACGACAAGCGTGCCCTCAAGCCGTCCCAGACCGAGCTGGAGTTCTACGACGGCCCGCGCACCCGCCCGGTCCCGCTGACGGTGACCGACGAGTCCGAGCTGGTCGGCGTCTTCGACGGGGCCGGCTTCCCGGGGTTCACCGTGGCGCCCGGGGCGACCGTCTCGATCAAGGTGAGACTCGCCGTCACCTCCGACGCCGTACGCAACGGGGTCACGGCCAACGCGGCCGTCGTCCAGCGGCAGGGGTCGGACGGCGAGTGGGTGGGGGAGTCGAACGACTACCGCTTCGGCATCGGCGGCGAAGCGCCGCCCCCGCCCCCGCCCCCGAGCATCGCCCCCGCCGTCCCTTCCGGCGGCGCGCGGACACCCCTGGAGACCAGCCCGGAAAACCCCGACAGCCCCGACAGCAGCCCAGGGGCCACCCCTTGGACCAGCCCCGGAGCCACCCCCACCGCCTCACCCGGCACCAGCGCCCGACCCTTCACCGACGAGGCCGGGGAGGCCGGGGAGGCCGGGGAAGCGGGAGAAGCCGGAGAAGCCGGAGAAGCAGGGGGTGGCCGGGAAGCCGGTGATGCCCGGGGAGTCTGGGACGCGGAGGGCGCCTGGGAGGCCGGGGAACGCGCCCGCGAACTGGCCCGCACCGGCCTCGGTCTGGCCCACGGCCTGTTCACGGCCGCCGTCGCGCTGCTCGCCGTAGGGGCAGGCGCGTTCCTGCTGGCACGCCGACGACGCTGACCGGAGGACGGCGCGGGCGGCGCGGGCGGCGGATCCCGGGGCGTGCGGATGGCGGTACCTGCGCGGGCCGTGCGGACAGCGGGACACGTGGATTCTGCGGGTGCTGCCGCCGACGGGGTCGGGCAGATCGCCGTCGTGGGCGACACCTCGTACGACATGCTCAGCGGGGTGCGTGCCGGGGCGGGGCGGACCTGCCGGACGTGCTTGCACGCCGGTGACCGGCAGGCGGCCGACCGGCAGGTGAGCCGGGCATTCCCGGGTGATCCGTGTGTGTCTAGTCTGGGGGCGCCGGTACGCCGTGGTTCCGGCGCCCCAGCTCACGCATGACCCGCACGCCAGGAGACGCACCACATGGCAGAGCGCAAGCCCATCGAGTCGTGGCTCACCGACATGGACGGGGTTCTCATCCACGAGGGCGTTCCGATCCCCGGAGCGGACGCCTTCCTGAAGAGGCTGCGGGAGTCCGGACGGCCCTTCCTGGTGCTCACGAACAACTCCATCTACACCGCCCGTGACCTGCACGCACGGCTGCGCCGGATGGGTCTTGACGTGCCGGTGGACAACATCTGGACCTCGGCGCTGGCCACCGCCCAGTTCCTGGACGACCAGCGGCCCGGCGGCAGCGCCTACGTCATCGGCGAGGCCGGCCTGACCACCGCGCTGCACGACATCGGGTACATCCTCACCGACCACGAGCCCGACTTCGTCATCCTCGGCGAGACCCGCACCTACTCCTTCGAGGCGCTCACCAAGGCCGTGCGGCTGATCAACGACGGCGCCCGGTTCATCGCCACCAACCCCGACAACGTCGGCCCGTCCGTCGAGGGCGACCTGCCCGCCACCGGCTCGGTCGCCGCGCTGATCACCGCCGCGACCGGCAAGCAGCCGTACTTCGTCGGCAAGCCCAACCCGCTGATGATGCGCGCGGGCCTCAACGCCATCGGCGCCCACTCGGAGACCTCCGCGATGATCGGCGACCGCATGGACACCGACGTCCTCGCGGGCCTGGAGGCCGGCATGCGCACCTTCCTGGTGCTGTCCGGCGTCACCCAGCCGGCCGACGTCGACCGCCACCCCTTCCGGCCCTCCGAGGTCGTGGACTCGATCGCGGACCTCGTCGACCGGATCTGAACCGCCGCCGGACCGCTTCCGACCGGCGGGCACCAAACCTGCGGCCACCCGGACGGAGCAACAAAGCGCCCCCCGAGGATGCGGGGGCGCCAGGTGCGGGGGAGCCTCCAGATATCTGGAGGTTCACGATGGGCTCAATTCGCCTCACTCTCTGTACCGGACTCCTGGTCGGCACCGCCGGTCTCTCCGGCCTCTTTCCGGCGGCCGCCCGTGCGGCGGACGGCCAGGGCGTCACCGTGACCCCGGCTTCCCCGCCCGTCGGGTCCGTCGTGGCGCTGCGGGTGAGCGGCTGCTCCGGTACGACCGGCACCGCCGCCTCGACGGCCTTCGTCTCGGACGCCCGCCTCGGCGGCACCGACGGCGCGCTGACCGGGCAGGCCCAGGTCCGCTCCACGATCGGCGCCGGCACCTACGACGTGCGGGTCAGCTGCGCCGGCGCCGCCGTCACCGGCAGTCTCGCCGTCGTGGCGCGGTCGTCGTCCCGACTGGACCCGCCCGGCGTGCTGCCCGCCTCGCCGGTCGCGCCCGTGCACGCCGGCGGCGGGGGCACCGCTCCGCTCGCCTCGGTGGAGTCCCGCTCGACCGGTCCCGACACCGCGCAGGCGGTGACCGGCCTGCTCCTCGCCGCCTTCGCCGCGGCCGCCGTCGGGCTGCTGAGGGCCCGCCGCGGCCGCGGTTCGCGCTGAGGACGGGACCGCATGTCCGAAGACACCGAACGTTCCCCCGGCACCGGACGGCTGCTGACCGGGGTGGCCTGGGCGATCCTGCTGCTCGGGCTGTGGCTGTGGGGCCGCGGGGTGACCGAGGTGCCCGACGGTATGACGGGTCCGACCACGGGTGACATGGCCGCCGTCGGACGTCCCCCGTCCGACCCCGAACTCCCGCCCGCCGCCAAGCCGTTGACCTCGGCCGTGCCCGAGCGCGTCGACATACCGGAACTGGGCGTGCAGGCCCCCGTGGTCGTCCGCGGCCTCGACGAGGACGGCGGGGTCGACCCGCCGCCCCTCGACCAGCCCGGCGTGGTCGGCTGGTACGGCTCCGGGACCGACCCCGGCGCGGCCGGCACCGCGGTCCTGGTCGGGCACGTCGACACCGAGACCCGGCCCGCCGTCTTCTACAAGATCAGCGCGATGCGCCCCGGCGAGACGATCCGCGTGGTCCGCGCCGACAACACGGTCGCCGAGTTCACCGTCGACGACGTCCGGGTCCTGCCCCGCGACCACTTCGACGCCCAACAGGCCTACGGTGCCCGGGAGTCGGGCCGCGCAGAGCTCCGCCTGATCACCTGCGGCGGCACCTTCGACCGGACCACCCACAGCTACACGGCGAACGTGGTCGTCTCGGCGTACCTCACCGGCACCGCCGTGTAGAACTGCCGCACCGGACCCACCTGGCGCCCGGTCGACGGCCTGCTCCCCTGCGACCGCCGACCGGGCCGGTCCTCGACCGCGCGCGCTCGGGCTGCGGGAGTAACCCGGCGTCAGGCGCGGGAGGCTGAGCGGCGGGCCGGGGTACGGGCCGCCCGCAAGCGACTCTAGAGGGCATCGGCGCCCCGGCCTAGGTTCGCGCCCGCCAAGCCTCCCCCGACTCGTCGACCCACCGTCAACCCGCCCGTCAACCCGGGCTGTAACAGCTCACCGACAAGGGTTGGGCGATCTCGTGACGAGTGCGGCTGGTATGTCACGATTGGGCTCTGGCCAAGTGCACCCAGGGGGGAATTGGATGTACGACAGCAGGGGGGCCCGCTCGGCGGCCCGGGTCGGGGCACTGGGAGCGGCGCTGCTGCTCGCCGGCTGCTCCTCGGGCGGCGGCTCAGGCGGGGACAAGCCGACCGCGAGTCCGCAGGTGGCGATCACCCAACAACCCAAGGAGGCCGACCCGTTCTGGGTGAACCCGGACTCCAACGCGGCCCGCCAGGCGAAGGCCTACGCGAAGGCCGGCAAGGACGGCGACGCCGAGCAGATCCGCAAGATAGCGGCACAGCCGACCGGCGAGTGGATCGGCCCGGAGAACCCGGAGCAGGAGGCGCGCGGCTTCACCGAGGCCGCCCAGAAGTCCGACCGCACGGCCCTCCTGGTCCTCTACAACATCCCGCACCGCGACTGCGGCCAGTACAGCCAGGGCGGCGCGGCCGACGGCGACGCGTACCGGGCGTGGATCGACGGGGTGGCGAACGGCATCCAGGACCGCCCGGCCACCATCGTCCTGGAACCGGACGCGGTACTGCACCTGGTGGACGGCTGTACCCCGCCCCGGTTCGCGGAGGAGCGCTACGACCTCCTCCGCGGCGCGATCGCGAAACTCAAGTCCCTGAAGAACACCGAGGTCTACCTGGACGCGGGCAACGCCGGCTGGGGCCACCCCGGCCAGATCTACCAGCCCCTCCAGGAGGCGGGCGTCACCCAGGCCGACGGCTTCGCGGTCAACGTCTCCAACTTCTACTCCACCCAGGACTCCATCACCTACGGCAAGCAGCTGTCGGAGAAGGTCGGCAACAAACACTTCGTCATCGACACCAGCAGAAACGGCAACGGCCCGTACGCGGGCGGCGACCCGGAGGAGCGGTGGTGCAACCCGCCGGGGCGGGCCCTGGGAGAGACGCCCACTACGAAGACAGCCGACCCGCTGGTGGACGCCTACCTGTGGGTCAAACGCCCCGGCGAGTCCGACGGCACCTGCAAGGGAGGCCCCCAGGCAGGCAATTGGTGGCCCAACTACGCCTTGAAACTGGCGCAGGCATCGACTCTTTAGGGGCGCGTGGAACTGCGCGACCAGCCACCGCGCTCCCGCACCCAAAGGACTTACCTGCGGGAGCGCGGCGGCAAGCGCGGAGCGCTACGGCACCTTCACCCACTGCGCCACACTCGGCGTCCCCTGATCGTCATCCACAAAAATCATGTACCACCCCGACGGCACCAGATTCCGGTTCTCCGGCACGGTCACAGTGATCCGATTTCCCGATGTCTTGAAGTCCAGCGCAATACTCCGCTGATCCACATCCGTCACATGGGTAGTGGCACTGGGCCGGATCAACCGCACCTTCTTGATCGTCGACGCATGCTGCGAGGTGAACGTCCCCGACCCGCCCCGGGCGATGGTCTGCGGCCCCCCGCTCAACGACGGCCGCGAGTCCCGGTACAGATACGGCGGCGTGTAGATCTCGATCCGCTGCTCGAAGACCCCCGGCTTGGTGTTCGCCCTGTCCGCGAACAGCGGGTTGGAGCCGAAGAACATCACGCGCCCGTCCGGCAGCAGGATCGACCCGGAGTGGTAGTTCCGGCCCACCAGCGGATCGGCCACCCTCCGGAAGGAGTTGGTCGCGGTGTCGTAGATCCGCGCCTGCTTGATGTCGGAGTCACCGCGCCCCCGGTAGTCCTCGGACCCGCCCGACACCAGCACGGAGTCGTCCGGCAGAACGGAGATCTGCGGATACCGGGTCCCCTTCTCCAGCGAGGGCCCGTCCGTGAACTTCGGGTCGGGGTCCTTCAGGTCGATCAGCCGTGTCTTGTTCGTGGACAGCGCGGACTCGCCGACCCCGCCGCCCCCGACCACCAGGTACTTCTCGTCCTGCGCCGGAGGCAGCAGCACGGTCCCGGACGTCTCCAGCATGTTCGGGTCGCTGAGCCCGGACAGCTTGGTGAATCCGTTGGTGTCGACGTCCCAGATCCCCGGGTCGCGCCCCACGTCGTCCGGCCCGTACCCGGCGTTGGATCCCGAGTAGAAGAGCTTGCCGTTCTGGAGCAGGAACAACGCCGGATAGGTGGGGAACTGGCGCTTGTACCTGGTGTACGTCCAGGTCTTCGTCTTCGGGTCGAAGACCTCGTTCTTGCCGGGCACCAGCTGCCCGATGTCGTCGAGCCCCGAGACGCTGAGCACCTTTCCGTCCGACAGGGTGGTGAGCGTCGGATACCAGCGTGCCTCGTTCATCGGGTCGACCTTGATGTACTTCTCGGCGACCGGATCGAACTCGTAGGCGTTCTTGATGCCCTCGAAGTCCCGCTTGTCCATGCCGAGTTTGTTGGCGATGCCGTAGGTGTTGCGGGCGTCGGCGCCGGTCAGTCCCGCGATGCTGTAGTTGTCCTGGGTGCCGGTCTCGTACTTGGTGCCCTGCTTGGGTGCCTCCACGACGACCCGCGCGTAACCGGGGTTGTTCCGCAGGAACTTGCCGGTCTTCTTGTCGAAGACCTTCGTCGCGCGGGGGATCAGCGCCGAGTCGTCGGAGACGAACGTCTTGCCGTTCTGCTTGCCCGTGAACCGGGTGCCCTTGGGCAGGGTCATCGGTTTGTCCGGGTTCTCGTTGTAGAGAATCATGACGCCGCCGGCCTTCTTGACGTCGCCCTTCAGCTTCTCGTACTGCTTGGTGCCGCCCGCGATCAGGATGTTGCCGTTGGCGAGCTGGGTGTGCCCGGTGCAGAACAGGTCGGCCGGGGTGGGCACCTTCTTGACGGTGCCCTTGACGGGATCCCAGATCCGGCTGTCGTAGATCTTGGCGTCGAAGTTGTCCTGGTTGTTGCCCGAGCCCGCGACCAGCAGCACCTTCCCGGTGTGCAGGAGCACCGCGTGGATGGTGTCCTGGCGGTACTCCTTCGGGAAGTCGATGATGTCCCAGTGGCCGTTCTCGGCCTTGTACTCCGGTCTGTTGATCTTGTACTGGTGGTAGCGCTCCGTTCCGAAGCGGTACAGCCACGGCCCGTTCATCCCGGCCAGGGCGAGCACGACCACCGTACTGATCGCGAGACGACGAGCCCGGCGGCGGCCGGCACTGTCGTTCATTCCTTACGTCCCCCCAGTCCGCTGCTTCCGCCCAGTCCGCCGAGCGCGATCCGCATGGTCTGTTCCGCGGGGGTGCCGGCGGGCGGCGTCCAGGTCGGCCGTTGCTGCGGCGCGTGGCCCGTGGGCGCGTACCCCGCCGGTACCGCGTCCTCCGGTTCGGCGGACGGCTCGGACGCCCTGCTCTCCTTCCGCAGGGTGTACTGCCAGGCGAAGATCGGGGCCGCCGTGATCAGCAGGGCCAGCGTCGCCCAGGTCAGCATCGCGGGGTGCGAGTGGCCGTCGAGGAAGCCGGCGAGCAGTGAACCGCCGAAGACGACGATGAAGAACCAGTGGATCCGGAACGTCCCGAAGAGGGTGTCCGGGCTGGCCGACTCGCCCTTGGGCGTGACCACGAACTTGCTCTTGCGGCGCAGCACCGCGTCCATGAGCGAGCGGGCGTAGATCGGCGCGGACAGGGCCGACATCACCATGCCGGCGACCCCGCCGGAGCCCTCCGGTTCGTGCGGGGAGACGTTGTGGCGGCGGTTCCAGACGTAGAGGCCGATCTGGAGCGCGGAGGCGTTGCCGTAGAGCATCAGCCACACGGTCGGGTCGATGTTCACACCCGAGGCGCCCAGGCCCAGGAACAGCGCGCAGCTCAGCGCCGCCAGGATCCAGTTGATGGCCGACATCGGGTAGAAGATGATCATCATCGTGTAGTTGAAGAGCTTGCCGGGACCCAGGCTGAACAGGCCCTTCCAGTACTGCTTGAGGATCGTCTCGTAGGTCCCCCGGGACCAGCGGAGCTGCTGGGTGAAGAAGTCGGTCCAGGCGCTCGGGCCCTCTCCGACCGCGAGCACGTCCGGGGTGTAGACCGAGCGCCACTTGCGGCCGGTCGCCGGGTTCTTGGTGCGGTGGATCTCGAAGCCGGTCGCCATGTCCTCGGTGATCGAGTCGTACAGGCCGCCGATCTGCTTGATCGCCCTGATCCGTACGGCGTTGGAGGTGCCGACGAACATGGGGGCGCCGTAGCGGTTGCCGGCGCGCTGGATCAGGGCGTGGAAGAGGAACTGCTGGGACTCGGCGGCCTTGGTGACGAACGTGTCGTAGTTGCCGTACACCTGCGGGCCGATGACGAAGCCGACGTCCGGGTCGCGGAAGTAACCCAGCATCCGCTCCAGGTAGTTGGGCAGCGGTACGTGGTCGGTGTCGACGGAGGCGAAGAAGTCGTACTCGTCGCCGTGCGCCTCCAGCCAGGCGTTGTAGTTGCCGTGCTTGGTCTTCGCGCGGTGCGGGCCCTTGGGCTGGTTCCACCGCTCGACGCCCTTGCGGGTGAAGTGGTGCACGCCCAGGCGCGCGCAGACCTCCTTCACCTCCGGGTCGTCGCCCTCGTCGAGCAGCCAGACGTGCAGCAGCCCGCGATGGCGCAGCCGGACCGCCGCCTCCAGGGTCCGGGTGACCATGTCCAGCGGTTCCTTGCCGGGCACGAACGTGGTGATGAAGGCGACCCGGGTGCCGGTCTCCGGGATCACCGGGACCGGGTCGCGGGCGACCAGGGTGGCGTGCGCGTTGGACAGCACGTTCATGCAGCGGAAGAACTCGATCAGGCCGATCGACACCAGCATCACGATGTCGAGGGCCGGCAGGAAGTCGTACGCCGGGTAGTCCCGCTGGGTCCAGTGCTCGGGCTGGAGCAGCCAGGTCAGCAGCACCAGCGAGAGCAGCGGGGCCGCGCCCAGCATCAGCGCGGCGCGGAGGCGGTGCGGTTCCTGGGAGAGCAGCGAGCGGTACTGAACCTTGTACGGCCTGCTCGGGTCGGGCTGGGTGAGGGGTCCCGCGAGCCGGCTGTAGTGCTCGTAGTCGTATCTGGGCAGTGTCTTCTTGATGCGGCCCAGGGCGCCGGCGGTGGTGCGGTGCGCGGGCACCCGGAGCTGTGCGGTCTGTGACGGGTCGTATTCCTGTTCCTGCCGGGCGCCCATCGGCGTCGACGTCATGAGTCATCCCCCCACACGCAGTTCAGCGCGTGTTTCATCGGTCCAACCGCCCGCTCGGATCCCCCTCGACCCTGCCGGGCGCGTCAATGACGAAGCACAGTCGTCCCACAGAACATGGACACGGACCGTGACCGTCCGGTTGCATGATGCCCCCCTCGGCACCGATTCATGACGGGGCCCCTCACCCCGCAGATCTGGCAACCGGCTATCTACCCCCCAAGTGCCGCGAAACACCGGCACTTTGGACATCCAGGGTTCTACGGTGCTCATCATGATCGCAAGAGCGAAACAAGGTGTTTACCGCGCATACGCGTTCATTGTGGAGCATGTGGGGATGGTGTGGATGACCGCGACGGACCGCCGGCCCTTCCTCCGGGGCCGGCGGTCCGTCCGTGTCTTCAGAACCTGCGTGTTCAGAGCCTGCTGAGCCAGTCGATGGCGGAGAGGGACGGCATGAGGCCGTACTCCCCGCCGCGGGTGCGGGTGAACGAGGTCAGCGTGTGGAGGCGGCGGCGGAGGGGGCGCCGCTGTGCCGGCGGCCCACCATCGTGGCGGCCGGCAGCTCCCGCCCGGCTTCGTCGGGGGCGTTGTCGTGGAGGAGGCGCAGGAATGCCGCGACGTCCGTGCGGACCTTGCGGACTCCGGCATCGGTTCCGTTGCGGCCGAGGGCGTCGGGCCGCGGCATGGGCGGCGGGGTGCCGGCCTCGCCCGGGTGGCCGAGGGCGAAGCCGAGCCCCAGGGCGCGGAGTCCGGCGCAGGTCGGGATGGGTGCCACCCGGGCCTGGCCGTCGGCCTCCTCGTCCTGCACGGACCGGCCGGGGATGTCGAACATCTTGATCGCGAAGCCGCAGGCCGCCCCGAGGAACCGGTCCGGGCGTATGTGGGGGAGGCCGTTGGAGAAGCGGACGACCGCGTCGTACGTGGCGGGTTCGGCGAAGACACCCTGGGCGTGCTCCGGCGCCAGACCGGGCAGCACCTCGACGGTCGCGCGAACGCCCCCGTATCCCTTGGCGTGTACATCGCGGAACGCCTGGCCGCCGCTCTCCCGCGCGCGGCTCGCGATGGTGTTCCCCAGCTCCTCGCGCTGCCCGACACCGGCTCGGTCGAGGAGGACCTGCGCCAGGTGCTGCGCGGACTGTGCCGGCTCCTGTCCACGAGCCAGGGCCTCACCCTGCTGCGCATCGCCGTGCTGCCCGATGACCCGGAGCGCTCCGACGCGCGCCAGGCCTACTGCGTCAAGCGCCTCGCCCGAATCGAGGTCCTGATCCGGCGCGGCGTCGACCGCGGCGAGCTGCGCACCGACACCGACCCCGACTGGCGCTGGAACTGCTGGTCAGCCCGGTACAGGCCAAGGTCCTGAGCTACGGCGAACCGCTCACCGACGACCTGCCGGACCGGCTCGTCGAGAGCGTTCTGCGGGGCATCCGGGCCTGAGGTCAAGTCATTCGGGCCGGAACGCACGAAGGCCCCGGCCGCATCAGGTGCGGCCGGGGCCTTCGGTCATGTGCGCCGCCAGGGACTCGAACCCCGGACCCGCTGATTAAGAGTCAGCTGCTCTAACCAACTGAGCTAGCGGCGCCTGCTGACACGAGAACTCTACCCGACAGGCGACCGTGCTCCGACCATCGGCCACCAGGGCGACCGGCCATCGGCCACCGGGGCGACCCCTGTCCACCCCCTGCCGTACATCATTCGGACCGTCAGCATGCGCACCGGGAAGACAGTTGGGAAACTGATCAACGTGCACAGTTCCGGACATACCCACCCGAAATGTGAGGGGAATCGCATGCCGGCCCCGGTATTCGAGGAATTCGACCCCGCGAACAACTGCGAATGCCCCGGATGCGTCCACTGGCGGCGGGTGGGCGCGTCCCCGCTGCCCGGCCGTTTCGGTGGGCACCCGGCCGCCCGGGGCGTCCTGGTCGTGGCCGCCGCCGCGTCCGCCGCCCTCGCCGCGAGCACCCCGCCCGCCGCCGCCCACAGCACCCCGCCCGCCCCGCACCGGTCCGCCGCCCCCGTGGACCCGGTGCCCGAGACCCCGCAGGGCACCAAGGCCCCCCTGCACGGGCCAGGCGGCAAGCCCGCCCAGGGCCCGGTCACCACACCCCCCATCACCCGTACGCAGATCATCAACCGGGCCAAGACCTGGATCGCCGCCCAGGTGCCGTACAGCATGTCCCTCTACTGGACGGACGGGTACCGGCAGGACTGCTCGGGCTATGTGTCCATGGCCTGGGGGCTGACCGGGAACGAGTGGACCGGGAGCCTCGACCAGTTCGGCACGAAGATCACCAAGGAGGAGCTGGAGCCCGGCGACATCCTGCTCTTCCACAACCCGGACAACCCCGAGAAGGGCTCCCACGTCGTGATCTTCGGCGGCTGGACGGACTACACCCACACCGCCTACACGGTGTACGAGCAGACACCCCCGCGGGCCCGCACCCAGCCCACGCCCTACGCCTACTGGACCAACTCCGCCAAGTACGTCCCCTACCGCTACAACGGCCTGATCGCGGACCCGGGCACGGCGGGCGCCCAGGCCGGGAAGACGTCGGTGCCGTTCCCGGGGGCGGCCTACTTCGGGCCCGGCGCCGACAACAAGTACGTCACCCTCCTCGGCCAGCTGCTGACGGCCCGGGGTGCCGGCGGCCACTACGCCAAGGGCCCGGGGCCGGTCTGGGGCGCGGCGGACCAGCGGGCCACCCAGGCCTTCCAGAAGGCGCAGGGCTGGACCGGCGCCGCCGCCGACGGCCTGCCGGGGCCGCACACCTGGGAGCTCCTCGCCACCGGCAAGGGCAAGAGCGTCAAGCCCACCGTCACGGGTACGCCCACCCCCGCCTCGCACGGGGTCCCGGGCTACCCCGGAAAGAACTGGTTCCGCCCGGGTGCCACCAACGACCACGTCACCCGGCTCGGCAGGCAGCTGGTCAAGAAGGGCTACGGCCGTTTCTACACCCGGGTCCCCGGTCCCGCCTGGGGCGAGGCGGACCGCAGGGCCGTCGAGGCCTTCCAGCGCGCCCAGGGCTGGCGCGGCGGCGCGGCCGACGGCTATCCGGGCCCGGAGACCTGGCGCCGTCTGTTCCTGTGACGACCCGACGATCACCTGAAGCATCTGGCGCGGAGGCTGGAGGCAGGCATGAGTACGACGACCGCACACACCCCTGATTCGGACGGGCCCCCGGACGGCGGTACGCCGGCCCGGCCGGTTCCCCGGCTGATCCAGAACGAGATCACCACCGAGATCCCCGTCCATCTGCTGTTCCGCGACGACCCCGACCCGGTGTCGGTGCCGCTGCGGCCCGCCGTGGTCGGCCGCCGCCAGGGCACCGGCGAGCAGCCCCGGCTCCGCCGCCCGGCCATGAACAAGCCCCGGCCGGTCGCCGCCGTCGACCCCGAACTGGCGGAGCGCCCGGCCAGGGTGCTGCCCGGCGTGGCCGGGGTGGCCGCTGGGCTCGGCGGAGTGGCCGGGGGCTTCGCCACCTCCTGGTGGGCGGGGGTGCTGCCGCCGCTCGCGGCGCACGCGCTGAGCCTGCCGGCGTACGGGGGTGCGGGGCTCGGCCCGGCGCAGTGGGCCGCGTACGCCGGAGCCGGCGCGCTCGGCCTGTTCGGCTTCGGGGGGCTCGCGCGCGGGGCGACCGGCCGGGCCTGGGTGCTCGGCCTGTTCGGCCGCTACCGGGGGACGGTACGGCGCACCGGCCTGCTCTGGGTCAACCCGCTGCTGCAGCGCCGCCGGGTCGACGTCCGGCTGCGGCACTGGCGCAGCGAGGCGATGCCGGCGGCGGACGGCAACGGGGTCGCGCTCCGGGTCGTCGTCCTGGTGGTGTGGCGGGTGCGGGACACCGCGCGGGCGGCGCTCGGCGTCGAGGACCACGAGACGTATCTGCGCGAGTGCGTGGAGGCCGCGCTGGCCCGGGTGCCGGTGGAGCCGCCGGGTACGGCCCGGGGGTCGGTGGAGATGGCCACGGACGCGCTGACCCGGCTGGTCGCGGCGGACGCGGCGGGCATCGGACTGGAGGTCTTCTCCGTGCAGCCGGTCCGGGTGGAGTACGCCCCCGAAGTCGCCGAGGCCATGCACCGCCGCCGGATCGCCGCGCTGGACGCGCAGCAGCGGGCCACCATGCTCACCTCCGTCGTGGACTCGGTCGAGGACACGGTGACCCGGCTGACCATGCGCGGACTCGTCGAACTCGACGACTACGAGCGCAAGGTGCTGGTGCGGGACCTGACGGTGGCGTTCTGTTCGGGGCGCACCGGGTCCGCGCCGTGAAGGGGACGGACACCCCTTTTGGTATGGACACCGTCAACAGGCGGCAATAATCTGAGACTTGGTCTAGACCTGCACGGCTCACCGAACTTCCCCCACGTTCTCCAGGAGCGGCAGCATGCGTAAACGGACCAAGGTGTCGGCCGTCGTGCTCGGCGTGGCGACCGCCGGAGCCTTCGCACTCTCCACCGGCGGCGCCAGCGGGCACGGCTACACCGACCTCCCCATCAGCCGGCAGAAGCTCTGTGCCAACGGCACGGTGACGAACTGCGGCGACATCCAGTACGAGCCGCAGAGCGTCGAGGGCCCGAAGGGCTTCCCGGCGGCCGGTCCCGCCGACGGCCAGATCTGCAACGGCGGGCTGAGCAGGTTCGCCCAGCTCAGCTCGCCCACCACGCCGTCGGGCGGCGCCTGGCCGACGACCAAGGTGACGGGCGGCCAGACGTACACGTTCCGCTGGCAGTTCACGGCGATGCACGCCACGACCGACTTCAAGTACTACGTCACCAAGCAGGGCTGGAACCAGAACCACGCCCTCGCCCGTTCGGACCTCAACACCACCCCGTTCCTCACCGTCCCCTACAACGGCCAGCGCCCGCCGGCCACCCTCAGCCACAGCGGCACCCTGCCGACGGGGCTGAGCGGTCACCACGTGATCGTGGCGGTCTGGACGATCGCCGACACGACCAACGCGTTCTACGCCTGCTCGGACGTCACGTTCTGACCGGTGTCGTTCGACGACTGGGTAACACCTGGCTGATCTGAGCTTCGCTTGAGGACCCGCCGCGGGCCGCGGGGGTACGTTCCCGCCACGCCGGTCAGTTCGACCGGTGTTCGGAAGCGGGGGACTCTCATGGGCCTGATGGAAGTGTTCTTCTATGTCCTTCCCGGCATCTTCGTCGTCGTCGGTGTCCTCGGGTTGGTCAGGACGCTGCGGCGGTCGAGCGAGATCAGCCGGGCGTGGCGTCACGGGCGTACCGCCGAGGCGCGCTGTCTGCGGTCGTACACGACGACCGGTGGCGGCGGCGGGGACACGTCCGTGACGACCACGCTGCACCATGTGTTCGAGTTCGCGACGGCCGAGGGGCGTACCGTCCGCATCGACGAGCGGAACGGGCGGTCCACGGTCGTCGAGGGTGACTTCGTGACGGTGTACTACCTGCCGGAGAAGCCGGAGAAGGCCACGGCACAGCCGCCCGCGCAGGGGAAGCTGGCCGCGGGGACCGGGTGCATGGTGGCGTTCTTCGCGGTGTTCATCGGGTTCGCGCTGGTCTTCATGGGGGTGGCGCACTTCATCTTTTCGGCGGCGGACGGGATTGTGCCGTGAGTGGTGCGTGAGGCCGTGGGCGGGTGCGGCGCGGTGGGGGCTGGCCGCGCAGTTCCCCGCGCCCCTGTTGGGGCGCTGCCCATCTGATGGTGCGTCAATTACCCTGCCTCTCCATGAAGTCCAGTGGGCGCACCGTTGCTGAAGCCGTCGCCGCCCGATGGGGTGATCACCGGCCCGGGCTGTGGTTCGAGGAGTCGGTGCTGACGCACCACGAAGTGGCCGCCGGGGCTGCGGCCAGGGCGGCGCTCCTCGCCGAGCTGCTGCCTCCCGGCGCCGTACCCCATATCGGTGTCCTCCTCGACAACACCCCGGAGTTCCCGCTCTGGCTGGGGGCCGCGGCGCTCGCCGGGGCCGCCGTCGCCGGGGTCAATCCGACCCGCCGGGGGGCCGAACTGGCCCGGGACATCCTGCACACCGAGTGCCCGGTCCTGGTCACCGAGCGGGCCCGGCTGCCGCTACTCGCCGGGCTCGAACTGCCCGGGGTCCGGCTCCTCGTCACCGACGAAGCGGCGTACGGAGCTCTCCTCGCCCCCTATCTCGGCGCCTTCCCGGACGCGTTCCGGGCCCGGCCCCGGGACCGGATGCTGCTCTACTTCACGTCCGGTTCCACCGGCGCCCCCAAGGCCGCTCTCTGTTCGCAGGGCCGGCTGGCGGCGGCCGGGTGGTCGCTCGTGAAGCAGTTCGGGGTCGGGCCGGACGACGTGCACTACATCTGCATGCCGATGTTCCACGGCAACGCCGTGATCGCCGACTGGGCGCCCGCACTGGTGGCGGGCGCCGGGGTGGCGTTACGGCGGCGGTTCTCGGCGTCCGGGTTCCTGGACGACGTACGGCGGTACCGGGCGACCTACTTCACCTATGTCGGCCGGGCCGTGCAGTACGTCCTCGCCACCGAGCCGCGCCCCGACGACCGGGACAACCCGCTGCGGCTCGGGTTCGGCACGGAGGCCGGGGCGGTGGACGCGGCGGCCTTCGAGGAGCGGTTCGGGGTGCGGCTGGTGGAGGGGTACGGGTCCTCGGAGGGCGGGGCGGCGATCCAGTGGTCGCGGGGGACGCCGGCCGGGGCGGTGGGGCGGGCGGCGCCGGGGCTCGTCGTGCTCGACCGGGAGTCGGGGCAGGAGTGCCCGCCCGCCGTCTTCGACTCCGGCGGGCGGCTGCTGAACGGGGAGCAGGCGATAGGGGAGCTGGTGAACCGGGCGCCGAATCCGTTCGAGGGGTACTGGCGGAACGCGGAGGCGGAGGCCGAGCGGCGCAGGGGAGGGTGGTACTGGACCGGGGATCTCTTCTACCGGGACGGGGCGGGATACCTGTACTTCGCGGGGCGCACCGACGACCGGATCCGGGTCGACGGGGAGAACCTGGCCGCCGCGATGATCGAGAACATCCTGGCCCGGTACGAGGGCGCGGAGGCCGTCGCCGTGTACGGGGTGCCGGATCCGGTGACCGGTGACCAGGTGATGGCGACGATCGCCGGGCGGTTCGAGCCGCTGGACTTCGCCGAGTTCCTGCTGGCCCAGCCGGATCTGGGGACGAAGATGGCGCCCCGGTTCGTGCGGGTGGTGGAGCGGATGCCGGTGACGGCGACCAACAAGATCCAGCGGGCCGCGCTGCGCAGCGAGGGTGTGCGGTGTGCCGACCCGGTGTGGTGGCGGCCGCCGGGGGAGCAGACGTACCGGAGGCTGTCGTCGGAGGACGCCGAGACCTGGAGTCCGCCCGGCGACCGCATGCCCGAAGGCCCGTACATACGTGCACACTTGGGCAATTGACCCCGTGTTAGCGTGCGCGAAAGTCGACCTGGACGGCTACCCGAGAGGAGCCATCGACATGGCACACCACGTCTCCGGCCTGGGCATCAGTCCCACGAGCATGGACCCCAGGAGTCACATCACCGACATCTATGTCTTTCAGAATCCCGGTGACGCGGACCGGACGATCCTGGTGATGGGCATCAATCCGCACTCGCCGATCACCGCCGACGCCGTCGACTCCGAGTCGGTCTACGAGTTCGGTGTGGACAGCGACGGCGACGCGGTGAACGACGTGGCCTTCCGGGTGCGCTTCTCGCCGGTGACGGGGGACTCGCAGAGCGCCGGTGTGCAACTGGCGACCGGTCGGGGCCCCGCGGCCGACGTCGAGGCGGGGGAGACGATCATCGCGGACGCCCCGGTCACCTTCGGGTCGAAGCCGGAGGTCACCACGGCCGGCGACTTCCGGTTCTTCGCCGGGCTCCGCAGCGACCCGTTCTTCGCCGACCCGATCGGGGCCGGGAACGACTTCCAGTGGACCGGCCAGGACTTCTTCGCCGACAAGAACGTGTTCGGCATAGTGCTGGAGGTCCCGAACAGCGTGCTCGGCCCGGATCCGCAGGTCGGCGTCTGGGCCCGGGTCCTCGTTCCGCACGACGGCCGCCTGGTCCAGGGCGACCGGGCGGGACGGCCCGGGATCGACAACAACTTCAACCACAGCGACGACGACAAGCGCGTGTGGAACCAGCAGGAGCCGGTCAAGGACCGGGAGCTCTTCCTCGACAAGTTCGCGCACGTCCTCGAGCACGGCGGCTACTCCCCGGACCAGGCGGTCGCCCTCGCCGAGGGCCTGCTGCCCGACCTCGTGACGTACGACTACTCGAGCGCCGCGGGGTACCCGAACGGCCGCAATCTCACCGACGACGTCATCAACGAGGGGATCGCCCTGCTGACCAACGGCGCCGCGCCCCACGACGGGCTGCGGCCCCATGACGACCTCCGCACCGAGTTCCCCTTCCTGGGGGATCCGCACTAGGGCGCGGCCGCGGCAGCACAAAAAAATGACCTGGGGTGGTGAAACCCCAGGTCATCAAGAGTGCGCCGCCAGGGACTCGAACCCCGGACCCGCTGATTAAGAGTCAGCTGCTCTAACCAACTGAGCTAGCGGCGCATGACTCACGCCGACCGTTCGAACCGTCTTTCGACTGCCTCTCGCGGCTGGCGACGAAGAAAATACTACCCGGTCCTGTGGGGTGCTTCCGACCACCGCTAGATGGCGAGGGACAGCAGCACCGGAGCCGCGCTCCGGTTCAGGGCGTCGGCGGCCTGGCGGAGCCGGTGCGCGTGCTCGACCGGCAGGGACAGGGCCAGGCAGCCCACGGACGAGCCGGCGGTGATCGGCACCGCCGCGCACACCGTGCCGATCGCGTACTCCTGGAGGTCCAGGACGGGGACCGTCGGCGGCTGTGCCTCCAGGCGGGAGAGCAGCAGCTTGTCGCTGGTGATGGTGCGCGAGGTGAGGCGGGCCATCTTGTGCCGGGAAAGGTGGTCGCGGCGGGCGTTGTGGTCGAGCTGGGTGAGCAGGCTCTTGCCGATCGCGGTGGCGTGCGCGGAGGAGCGGAAGTCCACCCACTCGTTGACCGCGGGGGTGGCCGGGCCGGCCGCGTACTGGCCGATCTTCACCTCGCCGTCGACGTACCGGCTGAGATAGACGGCGGCGCCGACCGAGTCCCGCAGCCGGTCGAGGGTCTGCTGGAGCTGCTCGCCGAGGGCCTGCTCCCGCTCCTGCGCGGAGCCGAGCCGGCGCAGGGTCTCGCCGGTCACGTAGGCGCCGTCGGTGACCTGCTCGACGTAGCCCTCGCGGCGCAGCATGCGCAGCAGTGCGGTCAGCCGGTCGGGGTCCAGGCCGGTGCGGCGGGCCAGTTCGGTGTCGGTGACGCCACTGGGGTGCCCCGCCACCGTCTCCAGGACCCGCAGGGCATCCTGGGCGGAGTGGTACGGGGCGGTCGGCTTGTGCATCAGCGCCACGGTTGTCCCCCTGCGCTCGCTCGGCGGTACTGCTTCGGCAGCACTGCTTGGGCCGCGATCCGGACAGCGGATCCTCTCCACGATAACGGGCAAGCGCCGGAAACGGAGGGGGTGTTGGCGAGATTCCGGCCCTCCGATCTGCGGCTAAGACCCTCTGGCATATGCCAACGGAATGACCCGTGCGCCGGACCTCGGATGATCGAGCATTCACTTCCTGTAGCCGGGCCGCTGCGCGGGGAAACTTTTACGGCGCCGGCGGTGGAATTATCTACAGCACCGCACCCAGGAACTCCCGGGTCCGCTCGTGCTCGGGCTCGGCGAAGATCCGCTCCGGCGGGCCCGCCTCGATGACCCGGCCCGCGTCGAACATCAGCACCTGGTCGGAGATGTCCCGGGCGAAGTTCATCTCGTGGGTCACACAGAGCATGGTGATGTCGGTGGTGCGGGCGATGTCCCTGAGCAGGTCGAGGACGCCCACGACCAGCTCCGGGTCCAGCGCCGAGGTCACCTCGTCGAGGAGCAGCACCTTGGGCCGCATGGCCAGCGCCCGCGCGATGGCGACGCGCTGCTGCTGCCCGCCGGAGAGCCGGGTCGGCCGCGCGTCGGCCTTGTCGGCGAGGCCCACCAGGTCGAGCAGCTCCCGGGCGCGTGTCTCCGCCTCGTCCTTCGGCAGGCCGAGCACGGTCACCGGGGCCTCGGTGATGTTGCGCAGCACGCTCATGTTCGGGAACAGGTTGAACTGCTGGAACACCATCCCGATCTGCTTGCGGACCTCCCGCAGCTCCTTCTCGGCCGCCGGGAAGAGCCGCCGCCCGTCGACGGTGATGGTGCCCGCGTCCGGCTCGGTCAGGGTCATCAGCAGCCGCAGGATCGTGGTCTTGCCGGAGCCCGAGGGCCCGATCAGGGTGACGTGCCGGCCCGTCTGCACGGTGAGGTCGAGCCCGTCGAGGACGGTGTTGTCCCCGAACCGCTTGGTCACCCCCTCGATGCGGATCAGTTCGTCGGACGTCGTGTCGGGAGTACTCGGCTGGTTGCTGGTCTCAACGGACAAGGCGACGCTCCAGGGTGCGCAGGAGAAGGGAGGCGAGGTAGGAGACGACGATGAAGGCGACGCCGATCACCGTCACCGGCTCGGTGAACTGGAAGTGCTGCTGGGAGAAGAGCCGCGCCTGGCCGAGCATCTCCAGGACGGTGATCGACATCAGGACCGGTGTGTCCTTGAGCATCGAGATCACGTAGTTGCCGAGCGGCGGCACGACCCGGCGCACCGCCTGCGGCAGGACGACCGCGAACCAGGTCCGCCGCATCGGCAGGCTGAGCGCCGTGGCCGCCTCCCACTGGCCGGCCGGCACCGCCTCGATGCCGGCCCGGTAGACCTGCATGGTGTACGTCGAGTAGTGCAGACCGATCGCGAGGACGCCGGTGGTCAGCGCGGAGAACGTCAGCCCCCACTCGGGCAGCACGTAGAAGAGGAAGAACAGCTGCACCAGCAGCGGGGTGTTCCGCACGAATTCCGTGACCACCCCGACCGGCCAGCGCACCCACCTGGTCGGCGTGCGCATCAGCAGCGTCCACACCAGCCCCAGCGAGAACGAGATCAGCGAACCCAGGACCAGCGCCTGCAGGGTGACCAGCAGGCCGTCCCAGAAGTGCGGCATGAACTCGCGTACGGCACTCCAGTCCCACGTCACGCGACACCACCGACCCCGGTCGTCTCCCTGCGCTTCGCTGCCCGGGCCGTACGCTCGTCGCCCGGGTCCCTGCCGATGCCGGCCTTCAGCCGCTTCTCCAGACCGCGCATCAGCCGGGTGATGACGAACGCGATCACGAAGTACACGACGAGCAGATACGTGTAGATGTGCGCGCTCTCCTGCAGCGCCAGCCGCACCAGGTTCCCGCTGAACGCCAGGTCGCCCATGCCGGTGACCGACACCAGGGCGGTGCCCTTGAGCAGCTCCACCAGCAGGTTGCAGTAGGAGGGGATCGTCTCCGGCACCGCCTGCGGCAGCAGGATCAGCCGCAGCCGCTGCCAGGGCGTGAAGCCGAGCGCGATCCCGCCCTCCCGCTGTGCCGGGTCGACCGCGCCCAGCGCCCCGCGCACGATCTCCGCGCCGTATGCGCCGTACGTCAGCCCGAGTGCCAGGGTGCCCGCCCACAGCGGCACCAGCTGCCAGCCGAAGGCGACCGGCAGCACGAAGAACACCCAGAAGATCATCACCAGCGCCGAGGTGCCGCGGAACACCTCGGTGTAGAGACCGGCGAGGAACCGCACGATCCAGTGCCGGTTCGTCCGCGCCACACCCACCACCAGGGCCACGGCCGTCATCAGCAGCCCGCTGAGCACCAGCAGCTGAACGGTCGTCCAGGCGCCCTTGAGTACGAGGTCCCACAGTCCCGGGGTCATCCGCTCTGCCCTCCCCCGCACAGCTCCTTCGCCGTCAGGCCGGTCATCTCGGCCTCGGTGAAGCCGAACGGCCGCAGGATCCGGAACAGCTCACCGCTCTTCTTCAGCTTGCGCAGCTCCACGTCGAAGGCGTCCCGCAGCTTCGTCTCCGCCGACCGGAACGCGAACGCGCCCCCGTCCACGTGCGGCTTCCCGCCCACGAGCGGCGCGAACGCCCTGGTCGCCTCCGCCTTCGCCGACTTCCTGACGACCGCACGCGTGGTGAGCGCCGTACCGGCGAAGACGTCGACCCGCCCGGCCTCCACGGCGTTCAGCCCGGCGACCTGGTCGGGAACGATCAGGATGTCGCTCTCCTTGTACCCGGCCTCGACCGCGTACTGGATCTCCGCGTACCCGGTCCCGGTCGCGAACCTCGCCTTCTTCGCGACGACGTCCCGGTAGTCGTGCAGCCCCTTGGGATTCCCCTTCCGCACGATGAACGAATCGAGCATCTGGTAGTCCGGATCCGCGAAGATAACCTGCTCGCACCGCTCCGGATTGACGTACATCCCGGCGGCCACGACGTCGAACTGCTGCGAATTCAGTCCGGGAATCAGCGAACCGAACTCGGTGGGCACCGGCTGCACCTCGCGAACCCCGAGCCGCTTGAAGACCGCCTTGGCCAACTCCGGTGCCTCACCGGTCAGATGACCGTCCTTGTCGATGTACCCGAAGGGGATCTCGCCGGCGATCCCGAGCCGTACGACACCCTGGGCGCGCAGCCGTTGCAGCAGGTCACCGCCATCGGTGCCGGCCGCGGTGGCCACCCGCGTGCAGCCGGCCGCGGCGAGTGCGCCGACGGCGGCGACCCCCGCGATCACCGCGCGCCGGGTCTGGGTCTGTCTGGATTCGCACCCGGATGTGTCTGTGTCGTTCCCATGTGGTGGAGCCATGGCGGCGCGGCTACCCGGCCCCAACCGACTTATGCACGATGGATTGCAGGGGCAATCGATGGGATGTGGTTCGGCCGCGGGTGCGTGGGGGCCGGGCGCGCAGTTCCCCGCGCCCCTGAAGGGGTGCTCACCCCTGCTTCTTTTAGGGGCGCGGGGCTGTGTTTGATATGCGGCTGCCGCCGCGTGGGCGCGAGCAACCCCCGCGCACCCGCGGTCAGAGGAGTTCGACGAGGGCTTCGGTGAACTCGCGGGTCGTCGCCGTGCCGCCCAGGTCCGGGGTGCGGACCGGGGTCCTGGCCAGCACGGCCGCGATCGCGTCCGTGACCCGGGCGGCCGCCTCGGGATGGCCGAGGTGGTCGAGCATCAGGGCGGCCGACCAGATCGCGCCGAGCGGATTGGCGATGCCGCGTCCGGCGATGTCGGGGGCCGAGCCGTGCACCGGCTCGAACATGGAGGGGTGGTCGCGTTCGGGGTTGAGGTTGGCCGAGGGCGCGATCCCGATGCTGCCGGCGACCGCCGCCGCCAGGTCGCTGAGGATGTCGCCGAAGAGGTTGGAGGCCACGACGACGTCGAAGCGCGCGGGATCCAGCACGAACTTGGCGGCGAGCGCGTCTATGTGCTCCTGGTCCCATGTCACACCGGGGTGCCCGGCGGCCCGTTCGGCGACGAGCTCGTCCCAGAACGGCATGGTGTGCACGATGCCGTTGGACTTGGTCGCGGACGTGAGACGCCCGCCCCGCCGCCCGGCCAGGGCGAACGCGTAGTCCAGGATCCGGGTGACGCCCCTGCGCGTGAACACGGCTTCCTGGACGGCCATCTCCTCCGGGAACCCGCGCCCGAGGCGGCCGCCGATCTCGCCGTACTCGCCCTCGACGTTCTCGCGGACGACGACGAGGTCGACGTCACCGGGCCGGGCGTCCCGCAGCGGGCTGGGGACGCCCTCGAAGACCCGGACGGGGCGGAGGTTGACGTACTGCTGGAAGCCGCGGCGGATGGGGATCAGCAG
Source organism: Streptomyces sp. NPDC058457 (assembly GCF_042720695.1). Taxonomy (NCBI): domain Bacteria; kingdom Bacillati; phylum Actinomycetota; class Actinomycetes; order Kitasatosporales; family Streptomycetaceae; genus Streptomyces; species Streptomyces sp. NPDC058457. Next base: position 108,360 of record NZ_JBHXLU010000026.1, read on the forward strand.
CCCCCACAGCGAGACGTGGTCGGGGACACCGGGGTGGCCGACCGCACCGAGCAGGACCGCGTCGTGGCGCCGCAGCTGCCGCAGTCCGTCCTCGGGCATCATCGAGCCCAGGTGCGCGTAGCGCTCGCAGGACCAGTCGAACGACTCGTAGGTGAGCCGGATGCCGTGCCGGGCGGTGACCGTGTCCAGGACATGGCATGCGGCGGGGATCACCTCGGTACCGATGCCGTCGCCGGGGATCAGTGCGATGCGGTGGTTCGTCATGACTGGGATTGCAGCAACCCGGTCCCGCCCGCGTCCAAGACGCATCGTCCATGTGCCTTATAGGCGATGCTTATCGACAGCGGCGATGGCGTTGTCCAGGAAGGCCGCGGCCGCCGGGGTCAGCGGGGCCGTCCGGCTGACCAGGGCGACGCGCAGGCTCGTGCCCGGTTCGAGGTCCAGGACCACGGCCCCCGACCGCTCGGCCCAGCCGCGCCAGGACTCGGTGACCACGGCCAGACCGGCGCCGCCCAGGACGAGCGGCAGCACGGCGACCCGGTGCTCGGTCTCGACCGCCACGGTCAGGGCGACGCCTTCGGACCGCAGGTCGTCGACGAACTTGCGCATCCCCGTCCCCTGCTGCCCCACGATCAGGCGATGGCCCGACAACTGCTCGTGCCGTACCGGAACACCGGGCGGGAACGGGCCGTCCGGCGGCGACAGCAGCACGAGCCGCTGGGCGGGCAACGGATAGGTGCGCACGTCCGCGTTCGTCACCTCGGCCGGTGACGCGAGCAGCCCCAGTTCGGACGCGCCGGTCCGCACCAGCTCCGTCACGTCACGCGGGGTGAAGGCGGCCTGCACCCTGACGGACACCGCGGGATGGGACCGCGCGAAGGATCGGATGAACCCCGTCAGCGGCTCGATGGCCTGCGAGGGCATGGCCGCGATGTCCACCCGTCCGCTGTGCAGACCGTGCACCGCCGCCACGCTGGCCCGCGCCAGTTGCAGACTGCGCACCGCCTCCCTGGCCGGCCCGATCAGCGCTCTGCCCGCCTCGGTGAGCACCGCCCGGCGGCCGATCCGGTGGAACAGGTCGCTGCCCAGATCCCGCTCCAGGGCCCGGACGGCCTGGGACAGGGACGGCTGCGACAGGTACAGAGCGGAAGCCGCGCGGTTGAACCCGCCGTGGTCGACCACGGCCAGGAAGTACTCCAGCTGCCGTACGTCCATCACCCGCCACCTCCTCCTCTCCCGCCCTCGTGGACCCTTGTCAACAGATTCTTATAAGTTCAGCCTATAAGAGTGGCCGTCATCGGGTCTTGGACGCGGGCCGCACCAGGCTGCTGGGATCGGGACATGAGCCCTCCGCTGCTTGCCGGCTTCGAACGCCGCACCGTCCGTGCCGACGGCGTCGGGATCAACGTGCGTACCGCCGGTGACGGGCCGCCGGTACTGCTGCTGCACGGCTATCCGCAGACCCATGTGATCTGGCACCACGTCGCCCCGCTGCTGGCGGCCACGCACACCGTGGTCCTCGCCGACCTGCGCGGCTACGGCGACAGCGACAAGCCGCCGTCCGACGCCCGGCACACCCCCTACGCCAAGCGCGCCATGGCACGTGACCAGCTGCTGGTGATGCGGGACCTCGGTTTCGAACGGTTCGCGGTCGTCGGACACGACCGGGGCGGCAGGGTCGCCCACCGGCTGGCGCTCGACTTCCCGGAGGCGGTGTCCGCGCTCGCCGTGCTCGACATCGTGCCCACCCGCCACGCCTTCCGGCACGCCGACGCCGACTTCGGGAAGGGCTACTACCACTGGTTCTTCCTGGCCGCCGGCAACGGCATCCCCGAGCACCTCATCGGCCAGGACCCCGAGTTCTGGATCCGCGCCCGGATGGGAGCACGCCACCACGGCGGCACCCCGTTCAGCGAGGAGGCGATGCGCGAGTACGTGCGCTGCTTCTCCGACCCGGCGGCCGTCCACGCCTCGTGCGAGGACTACCGGGCCGCCGCCTCGATCGACCTGGTCCACGACGACCAGGACGCCGCGGCCGGCCGCCGGATCGGCGCCCCCGTACTGGCCCTGTGGGGAGCGCACAGCTTCGTCGGCCGCCACTACGACGTGCTGCGGGCCTGGCGCGGCTATGCCGACGACGTCCGCGGGCAGGCACTGTCCTGCGACCACTACGTCCCGGAGGAGGCGCCCGCCGAGACCGCACAGCAGCTACAGGCGTTTCTCGGCGAGGTGCGCCGGCGCCGGACCCGCGCCTGACGGGCCCCTCCTGAAAGGTCAGTGACCGGGCACGTATCCGCGCTTCTTGTCGACCACGTTCGGCAGGGATCTGCCCGCCGCCCACCGCTCGTACAACTCCACGAACTGGGTGCCCAGTTCGTCCCGCCAGCCGACCGTGTCCCCGCTCATGTGCGGGGAGACGACGAGACCCGGCACCTCCCACAGGGGGCTGTCGGCGGGCAGCGGCTCGGTCGCGAAGACGTCCAGGGCCGCGGCCGCGATCCAGCGCCGGTTCAGCGCCCGGACCAGGGCCTCCTCGTCGACCAGCCGGCCCCGGCCGACGTTGATGAAGCAGGCCGACGGCTGCATCACGCCGAAGCGGTGCGCGTCGAACATGCCGTATGTCTGCTCGGTCAGCGGGGCGGCCGCGATCACCCAGTCCGCGCGGGACATCAGCCGGTCCAGGTCGTCCGGGCCGTGGATCCCGGTGCGCGGGACGCGGCCGACCAGGGCCGTGGTGACACCGAGCGCCTTGAGGGTACGGACGATCGCCCGGCCGATCGGTCCCGAGCCGACCACGCACGCGCGCGTGCCGGCGACCCGGCGCGCCTCGCGGTGCCGCCAGGTCCGCTCCCGCTGGAGGTCGAGGGTCCGCGGCAGGTCCTTGGCGATGGCCAGCACCAGCGCGGCCACGTACTCGGCGATCGGCGCGTCGAAGACCCCGCGCGCGTTGGTGACGACCGTGTCGGACGCGGCCAGCTCCGGGCACATCAGATGGTCGACACCCGCGCTCGCCGTGTGCACCCAGCGCGGCCGCCGCCCCTCGCCCGGCCAGGCCTCGCGGACGGCGTGCGAGGCGAAGTCCCAGACCAGGAGCACGTCGGCCGCCGGCAGCAGGGCCGCCAGGCCCGCCGCGTCCGTGTGCACGATCCGGGCGCGGCCGGTGAGCCGGCCCAGCCGCGGCGGCGGGTCGGCGTCGAGGACCAGCAGGGTGGGCACGGGCGGTGTCATTCGGGGTGGTCTCCCGGTGTCCGACAGCGTCTGACATGGGCGGACGGAACGTCTCAGAGGTACGGACCGACCACGCTGGCACCCGAACCGACCTTCGTCAACACGGGCGTATCCGCAGACCGTTGCCCCTCGATCTCCGGCACGCGGCCGGTGACTCCCACCCCGGCTGGAGGTCCAGCCGCGCGGGGTGGGTACCCGAGCCGTCGGGCCTTATCAGGCACTGGTCAATAAGATGGGCATATAGACGCATGACTGGCCTGCGCTGCCGGAAGAACAGCAGGAAGGGTGGACATGACAGCGCTCGGACTCCTCTATCCGGGGCACTCGGCGGAGGACGACTACCCCCGCATCGAGCAGCTCCTCGGCAGCGACATCCGGGTGGACGTCGTCCACACCGACATCGGCGAGGACGCGCACCGGGTGGACGCGTTGCGGGAGACGGGGGCCGCGGAGCGGCTTGCGGCCGGGGTGGCGGAGCTGCGGCTCGCGGGTGCGGACGCGGTGGTGTGGGCGTGCACCGGCGGCAGCTTCGTGTACGGCTGGGAGGGCGCCCAGCAGCAGGTCCGCGCGCTCGCCAGGGCGGCCGGTCTGCCGGCGTCGTCCACGTCCTTCGGGTTCGTGCACGCGGCGCGGGAGCTCGGGGTGCGGCGGGTGGCGGTCGGTGCGACCTACCCCGACGACGTGGCCGCCCTCTTCGCGGACTTCCTGCGGGCCGGGGGCCTGGAGGTGAGCGGCGTGCGGTCCTCGGGGATCGTCACGGCGGCGGAGGTGGGGACGTGGGGGGAGGAGGAGGTGCTCACGCTCGCGCGGGCGGCCGACGTCTCCGGTGCGGAGGCGGTACTGCTTCCGGACACGGCACTGCACACGGCGGCGCACGTCTCGCTCCTGGAGAAGGCGCTGTCGAAGCCGGTGCTCACGGCAAATCAAGTGACCGTGTGGGAGGGGTTGAGATTGGCGGACCGCCGGGTGAACGCTCCCGCACTGGGCACGCTGTTCACCCGCGAACCACTCGTGCAGGCCTGACGGGCCGACCGTACCAGGGGGCTCCGCCCCCTGGACCCCCAAAAAACCCTCGCCCACCCACCACCCGACTCGGTAGGAACAAAGAAACCGAAAACCGACTCAGCCGAGGGCACCCGCGTCAACCACCCAGCTGCGGGCAGCCGTGTCAGCTACTTCAGCTACTCAGCTGCGGGCAGGCGTGCCGCAGGGCGGCACGGGTGGGGGCGGCGGCACCCGGCCAGCGCCGGTGAGTGAAACCCCCGCCGCCGCCCCCACCCACCCGCACGGAATAAACGGAGACCTCCTCCTGTTACCCACCCCGACAAGACTCACGGTCGTACATCAGGAGGCTCTCACCGTGTCGGCAGACGAGATCCGGGGCATCACGCACGGGACCGCCCCCGTCCCCCTCTCCGTACTGGACCTGGTCACCGTCGGCACCGGCAGTACCGCCACCGACGCCCTGCGCACCAGCGCCTCGCTCGCGCGGCTCACCGAGGCGCGCGGGTTCCACCGGTACTGGGTGGCCGAGCACCACTCGATGCCCGGCGTGGCCTCCTCCTCGCCCGCCGTGATCCTCGCCAACCTCGCGGCCCACACGGAGCGGATCCGGCTCGGGTCGGGCGGTGTCATGCTGCCCAACCACGCCCCGCTCGTGATCGCGGAGCAGTTCGGCACGCTGGAGGCCCTGGCTCCCGGGCGGATCGACCTGGGGCTCGGCCGGGCCCCGGGGACCGACGGGGCGACCGCGGCCGCCCTCCGCCGCACCCAGACCCTCAACGAGGGCGCCGACGACTTCCCGCAGCAGCTCGCCGAGCTGACCCGGTTCCTGGACGACGACTTCCCGGACGGGCATCCGTACCGGCGGATCCACGCCATCCCGGGGCCGATCCAGAGCACCACCGCCGGCGGTGTGCAGTCGCCGCACCGGCCGCCGGTCTGGCTGCTCGGCTCCTCCGGGTTCAGCGCCCGGCTCGCCGGCATGCTCGGGCTGCCGTTCGCCTTCGCGCACCACTTCTCCGCGCAGAACACCGTCCCGGCCCTCGACCTGTACCGGGAGTCCTTCAGCCCGTCCGCCGTGCTCGCCGAGCCCTACGCCCTCATCGGTGTCTCCGCGCTGGCGACCGACGATGAGCGCGAGGCGCGGCGGCAGGTGCGGGCCGGTGCGGTGAACATGCTGCGGCTGCGCACCGGGCGGCCCGGTCTGTTCCCCGACCCCGACGACGTCGAGCAGCACGAGTTCTCCCCGATGGAGGAGGAGTTCGTGCACTCCTGGACCGCCAACATCGTGCACGGCACCGCCGACGAGGTCCGCGCCGGCCTCGACGACCTGCAGAAGCGCACCGGCGCCGACGAGCTGATGCTCACCACCCACGCCCACCGCGGCGAGCTGCGCCTGCGCTCCTACGAACTGGTCGCCGACGCCTACGGTTTGCCGGCCGGGGTGTCCGCGTAGGTCCGGGTGTCCAGCAGCTCGGAGATACGATCCGGCGTCACCGGCCGGGAGTAGAGCCACCCCTGGCCGGTGTCGCAGCCGATGTGCCGGAGGCGGGAGGCCTGCGCCGAGGTCTCGACGCATTCGGCGGTGACGGTGAGGCCGAGGCGGTGGGCCAGCTGGATCATCGCCTCCACCACGACCTCGTCGGCCGGGTTCGGCCGGTCGCCCGGGTCGTCGTACTGGAAGCCCCGGACGAAGGAGCCGTCCAGCTTGAGGACGGAGACGGGGAGCCGGCTGAGGTAGGCGAGGTTCGAGTAGCCGGTGCCGAAGTCGTCGATGGCGATGCGGACGCCCATGTCGCTGAGGGCCTGGAGGGCCTGGAGCGGGCGGCCCGCGGAGCCCATGACGGCCGACTCCGTGAGCTCCAGCTGGAGCAGGTGCGGGGCGAGGCCCGTTTCCGCCAGGGTCTCGGCCACGTCCGCGACCAGGTCGGAGTCCCAGACCTGGCGGACGGCCACGTTGACACTGACGAAGATCGGCGGCTCGCCGGGGTGGTCCAGCTGCCAGCGGCGGGCCTGGCGGCAGGCGGTGGTCAGGGCCCAGCGGCCGAGCGGGACGATCGAGCCGTCCTCCTCCGCCAGTCCGATGAACCGATTCGGCGTTAGTGTGCCGAACTGCGGATGGTGCCAGCGGACCAGGGCCTCGACCCCGTTGAGCCGGCCGTCCCCCATGCCCACCAACGGCTGGTACTCGAGCACGAACTCGCCGCGTTCGATGGCCGGACGGAGGGTGGAGGAGAGCGCCTGCCGGGTCACCAGGTGGGCATTGCGCTCCGGGTCGAAGAGCGTCCAGCGGGACTTGCCGTCGGCCTTCGCCCAGTAGAGCGTCGTGTCGGCGGCCTGCATCAGGCCGGTGGCCGTGGTGCCGGCGGCATGCCGCTCGACGACCCCGATCGACGCCGACAGCGACAGCCGCTGGCCGGCCAGGTCGAACGGCGTCTGGAGAGCCGCGAGGGCGGACTCGGCGAGGTCGGCCAGCTGTTCGGTGCCCGTCGAGTCCTCGACCAGCAGGGCGAACTCGTCCCCGCCGAGCCGGGCCACCAGCGGGGCGCCGGCCCGTGCGAAGCCGGCCTCGTCGGCGACCCGGGTCAGCCGCTCGGCGACGGCGGCCAGCAGGCGGTCGCCGACCCGGTGGCCGAGGGTGTCGTTGACCGCCTTGAAGCCGTCGAGGTCCAGATAGCACAGGCCGATCCGGCCGGTGCCGCTCTGCTCGTACGACTCCGCCTCCAGCGCGGCCGACAGCCGCTCGAAGAACAGCGTCCGGTTGGGCAGCCGGGTCACCGGGTCGTGCATCTGCAAGTGCCGCAGCCGGGCCTGCAGTTCGCGGCGCTCGCTGATGTCGGAGACCGAGATCAGCACCCCGGGCGCCGCCTTCGCCAGCGGGGCGATGGTCACCTGGACCCATACCGAGTGCCCGTCGGGGTGCTTCAGCCGGCGGGTGCAGCGCAGCTTGGCCTGCCGGCCGCGCAGTACCTCGCGATAGGCGTGCCAGGTACGGGTGTCGGAGGCCAGGTCCACCAGGTCCGCGGCGACCCGCCCGGGCAGCCCGGCCGGATCGGCGCCGATCAGCGTGGCGAACGCCTCGTTGGCCGAGGTGACGTGCCCTTCGCGGTCCACGACGGCCATGGGCAGCGCGGCGGCCGCGAAGGCGTACTCGTAGGTCTTCGGTTCTGTCTGCTCGTACGACTTCCGGTAGGTATTGTCACTCTCTGTGACGGCGGACCGGTCGAGGTCTGCCGCGGGCGTCGGCCCTTCGGACGTTCCGCTCACCGCTCGCTCCCGCAGTGCACTCGATCTCTGTCCGTGCAGGAAAGTGTGCCGATCATAGATGCTGGCCCGAGGGCCTTCCAGCCACTGTCCAGTGTCCCTGATGAACCGGCGGTTCTGACAGATCGTTTCTGCCCGCACCTGGACGGGTTCTTGGGGCGCCCGACCGCTTGTGACGTTCCGTGAGTGACTCGGGGTGTCGGCCGTTCGGGTCTGCGCTGGGTGAGCAGGGGGTTCCTCACCCTTCTGGTGCAGATAAACAGGTCATATGGCAACAAAGTCACACAGGCTGGGTGCGGTGTCCCGCGAACCGCCCCCGGAGGTCCTTCCGTGCCGCGTCTCCCGCTGCGCAGCTCCGCCGCCGTGTTCACCACGATGTCGGCGCTCGTCGCAACGACGATCCTGACCGGACCGTCGGCCGCCGAGCCGTTCTCCACAGCCCCCTGCGCCCTGCACCGTACCGACGCGCACCATTCCGAGGGCGTCGACACCTGGAACGCCGACTACACCCGCCCCACCCACCCGCTTTCGGCCGTGATGGTGTTCCTCTCCTTCCCGGACGCCGCCCCGCAGACCACGCCCGCGGAGCTCACCGCCGACCACTTCCCGGCCACCAGCCGCTACTACGAGCAGGCCTCCTACGGGAAGTTCACCATCCGCCCGCACCCGCTGGCCCACTGGCTGCGGATGCCCCGGCCCTCGGTCGCCTACGGCATAAGGCGCGACTGGAGTGTCGCGCTGCGGGCCGCCTACCTGCGGGACGCCTTCGCGGCGGCCGATCCCGAGGTCGACTTCTCGCGCTACGACGTCGTGTACTTCGTGGCCGACCCGGACGCGCCCGGCGTCGACTCCGACGCCACGAAGGTGGTCAACCTCGACACCCCGGTGCACGTGGACGGCACCGACGTCCGCCGGGTCGTCACCGTCTTCGAGAAGCACCCGCCGGACCGGCTGGTTCTCGCCCATGAGACCGGGCATGTCTTCGACCTCCCCGACCTCTACCACCGTCCGGTGGACGGCAAGGGCGACTGGGACACGTACGTCGGCGACTGGGATCTGATGGGCAGCCAGTTCGGGCTGTCCCCGGACTTCTTCGCCTGGCACAAGTGGAAGCTGGGATGGCTGGATCCGCGCCAGGTGGTGTGCGTCCGGGGAGCCGGTCCGGTCCGGCTGACCCTGGAGCCGCTCTCCGCCGGGCCGGGGGTGCCGGCGCAGGGTGCCGCGGGCGCCCCGGCCTTCGGGCTCGGCGACGGCACCAAGCTGGCGGTGGTGCGCACCGGGCCCGACACCGTGCTGGCCTTCGAGGCGCGCGGCGCGTCTGGCAACGACAGCGCGGCCTGCCGGCAGGGCATCCTCGTCTACCGGGTCCGCGACGAGACGGCCTCCGGCGGCGGCCCGGTCGAGGTGATCGACGCCCATCCGCGCACCGAGGCCTGCTGGGAGAACTCGGTCTACCCGCCGCTGGCCGACGCCCCGGTCGCCCTCGGCGAGAGCTTCACCGTGCCGGGGGACGGTGTGCAGGTGGCGGTGGAGGGGCGGACGGCGTCCGGCGACTGGAACGTGAAGATCACGCCGGGGAGGCCGGACTGAACCCTGACGGGGTGCTGCCGACGGAAAGCCGAAGGGCCAAGCTCTCAGGAGCTTGGCCCTTCACCTACTTCGCGTGCGCCGCCAGGGACTCGAACCCCGGACCCGCTGATTAAGAGTCAGCTGCTCTAACCAACTGAGCTAGCGGCGCCTGCTGACGTCGTAGACCTTAGCATCCTGATCGGCGGGAGGAAAAATCGATATCCGCACGGTCGCGCGGGCCGCGCGGACGGCCGCCCAGAGCAGGATTTCCGGGCCGGGGAGCCATGGGTGCCGGGTGTCCGGGGCGACCAGCCAGCGGGCGCCGGCCGGGGCGGGGGAGGGGCCGGCGTGCGGCGCCGGGACGGTCACCGCGTCGCCGGTGCCGTGGCACAGCAGCGGCGGTACGGCCTGGCCGCGGCCGCCCCACTCCTCCCAGCCCAGCAGCGACGGCAGCCGGGCGGCGGTGCCGGGGGCGGCGAACAGGAGCATCCGGCCCCGGAACGCCGCGACCGGCCCGGACCCCGGCCCCTCGTCCCACAGCCGGTCCAGCATGCGGCGGCCGAAGAGCGCCGGGGCGTTCACCACGTCGAACGCGGTTCCGCAGGGCAGGACGACCGGGGCGTCCGGCCGCTCCTCCCAGAGGGCGAGCGTGCTCCGCGGATACGTTCCTGCCGAGGCCAGCCAGGCGGCTCCGTCGGAGGTGACCCCGGCCGCGTCGCCCGGACCGCCGGGGAAGGTCTCGTACGGTGTGCTGCTCATAGGGAATTGATACCCCCGGTGAGCGACCGCTCTCCCTGAGTTGCGGGAAACCGGGACGGGGCGGGGCGGAGAGGCGTATCTTGCCCGCCCGGCATATGCCATCCGCTAGATCTGCTCGGGCCCCCGGCCTTCCCTCCCCCTCAGCAGATCCCGGCCGAACTCGACCATCTTCTTCGCGTAGTCCTCGGTCCACCCGGCCTGCTCGGCGATGTCCGCCGCGGTCAGACGGTCGAAGCGGCGCGGGTCGGCCAGCTGGGCGGCGGCCATGGCCTGGTACTCCACCGCCCGGTCGGTGGCCACCCGGAACGCCTGGGTCAGCTCCGTCGCACGGGCCAGCAGCGCCCCGGGGTCCTCGACCGACTCCAGGCCGAAGAAGTGCTCCGGGTCGGCGACCGCTTCCACAGGCTCGAAGAGCAGGGGCGCGGGGCGTAGCCGCGGTTCGTTCCGACGCGGCGTGGGCTCCGCCATGTCTGGTCCTCCTCGTACGGTGTCGATGACTGAGGTCCGATGACCACCGTCCATTCTCCCGCGCCCGCGCAAGGGGACCCTAAGGCCGATGGCTGACTCTGTGCTCGGCCGGGCAGGCGGTGCCGGTTCCGGTGTTTGTCAGGGGCGCCATGTCACTCGGTGTTCGGCCAGGTGTGCCAGTACCGCGTGGTTCGCCTCCCAGCCGTCCGGGCTGTATCCGTTGGCCGCCTCCGGCGGCGTGCCGGACTCCGTCCGGCGGGTGGGGGTGTTGGTTCCGGTGTTTGTCAGGGGCGCCATGTCACTCGGTGTTCGGCCAGGTGTGCCAGTACCGCGTGGTTCGCCTCCCAGCCGTCCGGGAACTTCAC
>NZ_JBHXLU010000027.1:0-100728 GCF_042720695.1 Streptomyces sp. NPDC058457
GCGTCCGTGAGCTCGTGTCGCCGCACCATATGGGCCTCCTGCCCGGCAACCCACGAGATCCACCAGCCCACCAAGAGCCATCAGAAACGGCCTAGGCGCCGGGAGCCGGGGGCTGGACCCAGGGCTCCACGTCCACCACGGCCGTGGCCGGTATCGGTCCGTACACGTGCGGGAACTCCTCGCCGCCCGGCTCCGGCGCCTCCCACTTCACCGGGACGCCGACCCGGGCCGGGTCCACGACCAGGACCACCAGCTCGTCCGGGCCGTCGTAGGAGCCGTACAGGAAGGCCGCCACGCGCGGGAGCTGGTCGCGGGTGGAGCAGTGGATGAAGCCCTCCTCCCGGAGGGTGCGGCCGCGGGTGGACATCTCGTAGCCGCCCCGCGCGCGGGCCTCCTCCCACAGGGAGCGTTCGGTGATGTGCAGGATGTTCGGGAGTCCGGTCATGCGCACACGCTACGGTCTCCGCCCGGCCGACCCGGGCGGCGGGGGCCGGGGCGGTGACGCCTCCTGCGGGCCCGGCGGGCCGGTGTGCTCGCCGCAGTGGGGGTTGCGGCAGGGACCGGGTCCCCAGACCGGAACCCAGGCTCCCAGGGTCTTGTGCCGCCGCACCACGCGCTCGACAGCCTGTCCGCAGACCGGACAGACCTGGTCCTGGCTGTCCATGCCCCCAGCGTAGGCCTGGCCCGGCAACCGCGCCCGCCGCCCGGCGGGAATCGGCAGCCCCGGAGGGATGCGGCGGGCCCCGCGCACCGTGGGGATGCGCGGGACCCGTCGGGCCGGAGCCCCCGGAGAACCGTGCGGGGTCAGGAGCCGCGCGGTCCCGGGGACTCCGGGGTCTTCACCTGCTGCGCCGGGTCACGAACTCGGCGAGCGCGAGCAGCCCGCCGGCCCCCTCCGGATCGGGCACGGCACGGGCGAGCTCCTGCATCGCCCGTGCCATCCGGTCGGCCGCCTCGGACTGCGCCCAGTCACGGCCGCCCGCCCGCTCCACAGCCAGTGCGGTACGCGCGATCTCGTCGGCGTCGGCCCGCACATGCGGCTTGGCGTACAGCTCGGCGAGTTCGGCGGCGGCCGGGGTGCCGGAGGTGAGGGCCGCGACGACCGGCAGGGACTTCTTGCGGGCGGCCAGGTCCGCGCCGGCCGGCTTGCCGGTGCGCCGTGGATCACCCCATATCCCGATGACGTCGTCGATCAGCTGGAAGGCCAGCCCGGCCTGACGGCCGAAGCCGTCGAGCGCCGCCACCTCCGCCGCTTCCGCCCCCGCGTACAGCGCGCCCAGGGCGCAGGCACAGCCGAGCAGTGCCCCGGTCTTGGCCTCGGCCATGGTGAGCACCTCGTCGAGGGTGACCTCGTCGGGCGCCCGGTCCTCCATGGCCGTGTCCGTGTGCTGTCCCGCGCACAGTTCGAGGACGCAGTCCGCGAGCCGGGCGGCGGCCGTCCCGGACGCCGGGTGCGGGTCCTCGGCGAGCAGCCTGAGGGCCAGCGCCTGGAGGGCGTCCCCGGCGAGGATCGCGTCGGCGTCGCCGAACACGGTCCACGCGGTGGGCTGGTGCCTGCGGGAGGTGTCCCGGTCCATGACGTCGTCGTGCAGCAGCGTGAAGTTGTGCACCAGCTCCACGGCGGCCGCGGCCCGTACGGCGGCCGCGCGGGCCGCCGGTCCGCCGAGCGCGTCGGCGGCGGCGAGGACCAGCGCGGGCCTGATGGCCTTGCCCGCGTTGCCGTCCGCCGGGGTGCCGTCCGCGTGCTCCCAGCCGAAGTGGTAGCGCGCGATCCGCCCCATCGACACGGGCAACGACGCCACGGCGGTGCGCAGTTCGGGGTCGACGGACGCCCGGACCCGCTCCAGGATCGCCGTCGCCTCGGACCCGTCGAGCGGTTCCGGACTCCCCGACGGCAGCTGCGTGGCACGCTGCTGCCGCTCCGTCACGAACTCGGCCATGGCCTCCCCTTCGCGGAGTGCGCGTACCGTGGCGTCTCCGCCCCGGCTCGGCACGTACCCCGAGGGTGTACCCGCCCCGGAGGGCGGGAACACGGCCACCAAGTGCGGAAACGTCACCTCCAGCGGCCGATCTCGACGTTCTCCAGCACACCGAGGGCGTCCGGAACCAGAACGGCGGCCGAGTAGTAGGCCGTGACCAGGTAACTGATGATCGCCTGCTCGTTGATGCCCATGAAGCGGACCGAGAGGCTCGGCTCGATCTCGTCGGGGATCCCGGACTGCCTCAGGCCGATGACGCCCTGGTCGTTCTCACCGGTACGCATGGCGATGATCGAGGTGGTCCGGGCCTCGGTGACCGGGATCTTGTTGCACGGGTAGATCGGTACTCCGCGCCAGGTCGGGATGCGGTTGCCACCGATCTCGACGGTCTCCGGGACCAGCCCGCGCTTGTTGAGCTCACGGCCGAAGGCGGAGATCGCGCGCGGGTGGGCGAGGAAGAGCTTGGTGCCGCGCCGACGGCTGAGCAGCTCGTCCATGTCGTCCGGGCTGGGCACGCCGTCGTGCGGCTGCAGCCGCTGGTCGTACTCGCAGTTGCTGAGCAGGCCGAACTCCCGGTTGTTGATGAGCTCGTGCTCCTGGCGTTCCTTCAACGCCTCGACGGTGAGCCGCAGCTGATGCTCGGTCTGGTTCATCGGCTGGTTGTAGAGGTCGGCCACGCGGGTGTGGATGCGCAGCACGGTCTGGGCGATGCTCAGTTCGTACTCACGCGGCCGGGCCTCGTAGTCGACGAAGGTGTGCGGGATGTCGGGTTCGCCGCTGTGGCCGGCCGCGAGGGCGACCTCCTTCTCGCCGTACTTGTTGGTGCGCTGCTCGGGGATCGCGCGCAGCTGCTGAAGGTGCTCGCGCAGCGAGTCGGCGCGCTCGGCGACCTGCTCGAAGTCCTGCCGGGACAGGGTCAGCACGGTGCATGCCGTGTCCGCGCGGGCGGTGTACTCCCAGATGGCGTCCGGGTCCAGCAGGCCCTGCTCGCCGAAGTAGGCGCCGTCGGCGAGGACACCGAGCACCGCGTCGTCGCCGTAGGGGCCGGTGCCGATCTTCTCGACGCGGCCGTGGGCCAGCAGATGGACCTCGTCCGCCCCGTTGCCGAACGAGGCGATGACCTCGCCCGGGGCGAAGTCGCGCTGCCGGCAGCGCTGGGCCAGCTCTGCCAGTACCTCGTCGTCCTCGTACGACCGCAGGACGGGCAGCTCGCCCAGCTCCGCGGGGATGACCTCGACGCGGTCGCCGGTCTTCAGGAAGGTGATACGGCCGTCGCCGACCGTGTAGGTGAGTCGCCGGTTCACCCGGTACGTGCCGCCCTGGACATCGACCCAGGGCAGCGTCCGCAGCAGCCAGCGGGAACTGATCTCCTGCATCTGTGGCGCGGACTTGGTCGTGGTGGCCAGGTTCCGCGCTGCCGCCGTGTCCAGAGACTGCTGCGGCTTGCCCTGATCCGTGCGGACCTCTTCGCCTACCGACATAAGGAAATGCCCTCCCATACCTGCGCGGGCGCCGAACTGCCCACGCATCGGTCTCACGGGTCACCCTTTCATCACGGAGCGTGCCTGGACCATTACCCGAAAGAGCGGGAATAGATCATCGGACTACTGGGCATGCCGACACATCCCGCCATCGAACACCCCTCGATATGGCGACTTGTCCGGATCGACTCGCACGAGATCCGAACATGTTCGAGCGAGGCTGGCCCGGAAAGCCCGACTTCTGTAGAAAGCCCAGAAGATCTGGAAGATCCAGATAGTTCAGGTAGGTCAGACAGTTCGGATGCGAAGGAGGCGGTCATGGCCCCACCCATGTCCGCGAGCACTTTCCTCGACGTGCTGCGGGACGAGGGCGTCACGGTCGTCCAGGTCGGCGACTGGAGAGAACACAACCGGAACCACAAGGGCCCCTGGGGGCCCGTCCACGGCGTGATGATCCACCACACGGTGACCCACGGCGCCGAGCGCACGGTCCGGATCTGCTACGACGGCCGCCCCGACCTCCCCGGACCGCTGTGCCACGGCGTCGTCACCAAGGACGGCACGGTCCACCTCGTCGGCTACGGCCGCGCCAACCACGCGGGCCCGGGCGACGACGACGTGCTGCGCGCGGTGATCGCCGAGAAGGCCCTGCCCCCCGACAACGAGGCGAACACCGACGGCAACCGGCACTTCTACGGCTTCGAGTGCGAGAACCTGGGCGACGGCGAGGACCCCTGGCCCGAGGCCCAGCTGGAGGCGATCGAGAAGGTGGCCGCGGCGGTGTGCCGGCAGCACGGCTGGTCGGAGCGGTCGGTGATCGGGCACCTGGAGTGGCAACCGGGAAAGGTGGACCCGCGCGGCTTCTCGATGGCCTGGCTGCGCGAGCGCGTCCGGGACCGGCTGAAGTGAGTCCGCACGGCCGCCCCGGGCGACAATGACGACGTGACCAGCGCCGACATACTCGCCCCCCGGCTCCCCTCCCCGCTCCAGGAGGTGACCGACGACCGGTTCGCCCGCCACGGGGTCCGCCTCCTGCTCAAGCGGGACGACCTGATCCACCCGGAGCTGATCGGCAACAAGTGGCGGAAGCTGGTCCCCAACATCGAGGCGGCGGCCGGCCGTCCGCTCGTCACGTTCGGCGGGGCGTACTCCAACCACCTGCGCGCCACGGCCGCCGCGGGCCGTCTCCTCGGCTTCCCGACGGTGGGTGTGGTGCGGGGCGAGGAACTGGCCGGCCGGCCGCTGAATCCCTCGCTGGCGCGGTGTGCGGCCGACGGGATGCGGCTGCACTTCGTCGACAGGCCGGCGTACCGGCGCAAGGCCGAGCCGGACGTGCTGGCCGGTCTGCTGCGGGCGGCGGGGGCCGAGGGCGCGTACGTGGTGCCGGAGGGCGGCAGCAACGCGGCCGCGGTACGCGGCTGCCGGGACCTCGGCACGGAACTGCGGGGGCGCGCCGACGTGGTGGCGATCGCCTGCGGGACCGGGGGCACCCTGGCCGGGCTGGCGGCCGGACTGGGGGCGGGACAGCGGGCGTTGGGGGTGCCGGTGCTGAGGGGCGGGTTCCTGGCGGGGGAGATACGGCGGTTGCAGGAGGAGGCGTTCGGGGGGCGGCGCGGACAGTGGTCGCTCGACGAGCGGTTCCACTTCGGCGGGTACGGGCGTACGGCACCGGAACTCGACGCCTTCGCGGAGGACTTCGAGGAGCGGCACGGGGTGCGGGTGGAACGCCTGTATGTCGCCAAGCTGCTGTACGGGCTGGCCGAGCTGGCGCGGGAGGGCGGCCTGGGGCGGGGTGTGGACGTGGTGGCGGTGCTGACGGCCTGATCAGCGGGCGGGCCTGGGCGCGAGGAGTTTCTGGTGCTTCTGGGCCTGGCGCTTCCTGTTCATCGCCGTGTAGGTCCCGACCAGGGCGCGGATCGTGTTCTGGATGTCGGGCAGGTCGGTCCCGCGGTGCAGCCGCTGCCGCTTCAGGGTGGCCTGGAGCAACTGGGCCGCCGCGGGATAGGCGCGCTGGGCGTGCAGGGTCATGGCGAGGCTGGTGGCCGCGGCGAGGGTGTCGGGATGGTCGCCGCCCAGCGTGCGGCGGGACCGGGCGAACGTGTCCTCGTCCAGGCGGCGGGCCTCGGCGAGCTCGCCGCGCTCGCGCAGGATGCCGACCAGGGTGAGGACCGTGGCGAGGGTGGCGGGGTGGTCCTCGCCCAGCACCACACGGCGCCGCTCGTAGGTGTCCGCGGCCAGGCGCCGGGATTCGTCGCGCAGGTTGGCGGCGAGAGCTCCCACCACCAGGAGGGTGTGCGGATGGTCGACCCCCAGCACCCGGCGCAGGTGGGTCACGGTGTCCTCGTTGATGCGGCGGGCCTCGGCGTAGCGGCCGGACAGGGTGAGCGCGGTCCCCCGGTGGCCGGCGGACTGCAGCGTGTCGGGGTGGTCCTCGCCGAGGACGCGGCGCCGGCGGTCGAAGGCGTCCTCGCTGATGCGCTCCGCCTCTTCGCGCTCGCCGCCTCCCGCAGTGCGTCCAGGGCGGCCGGTTCCGCCCTGGCCCATGCGCGGTCGGCGCCCGCGTAGCTGATGAAGAACCGCTGCGCGTGCGCGTCGGTGTCGGTCATCGATCCCCCGGGCCACCCTGTCCCCACGTTCCGGCCGCGTCGCTCCGATGATCCCCCGTCGGACCGGCGGCAGGGGGTTGTGAGCAGCTGGTGATCGACGTTGATTGAACGCGTTCTGGCGTGCATGAGTGAGTCTTGGCGGCGCTGGCAGGTGTGCTCTGGGCGGGGAACGTGCATTCTTGCGTCGAATGCGTGACCTTCACCGCCCAGCACCGTGACGCCCAGGTCCGGCACGCCCTGATCCGGCTGCTGCACTGGGCCAGCCGCCACCGTCTCGCCATCGCCGTCGAGGACCTCGACTTCACCGCGGAGAAGACCCGGGAGAAGCACGGCCGCAGGAAGCGGTTCCGCAAGCTCATCTCCGGCCTGCCCGTCAGCAGGCTGCGGGCCCGGCTCGTCGGCATGGCGGCCGAACTCGGCATCCCCGTCATCGCCGTCGACCCCGCCCACACCTCCCGGTGGGGCGCCCAGCACTGGCAGAAACCCCTCACCACCACTACTCGTAAGACCACTCGCCACGACGCAGCTGCCGTGGCGATCGGAAGGCGCGCCCTGGGACACCCGATCCGGCGTCGGACGGCACCGCCCCGCACCCACCAGAGCGATGGGTGCGGGCATCGGACCGTCCAGGCCGGACCAGGCACCCCAGGACGTGAGGGACACCGCCCCCGCATCCCCGGACCACGGACACGATCCGTGCCGCCCGGACGCGGAGCGAACGCGGTCGACCAGAACGCCCACCACCGTCCGGGGCGTTCGGCTGAGCACGAATCCTGGCAACAGGACTCACTCCCGCTCAGTCTCCAGGAACGGTGAACGCGCCGACTCACCCGGCCTCCCGGTACGCGGCGGCCTCCTCCAGGTCCAGCCGGCGCAGCAGGGTGCGCAGCATCTCGTCGTCGATGTAGCGGTGGTCGCGGAGCCGGACGAAGACCGTGCGTTCGGCGCTGATCATCTCGCTGGAGAGGCGGCGGTAGGTGTCGTCGACCGACTCGCCGGTGACGGGGTTGGTCTGGCCGAGGCGTTCCCAGACGGCGTTGCGACGGCGCTCCAGGACCGTGCGGAGGCGGTCGGCGAGCGGTGGCGGGAGTTCGTTGCGGTCGTCGGTGAGGAGTTCGTCGAGGCGGGCCTCGGCCGAGCGGGAGGCCTGGGCCTGGGCGTTGGCCTCGGCGAGGGTCTCGGCCTGCGGGTCGCGGCCGGGGAAGTTCAGCCGGCGGATCAGCGGGGGCAGGGTCAGGCCCTGCACGACCAGTGTGCCGATCACCGTGGTGAAGGTCAGGAACAGGATCAGGTTGCGGTGCGGGAAGGCGCCGCCGCCGTGCACGGTGACCGGGATCGAGAAGGCGATGGCCAGGGAGACCACCCCGCGCATCCCGGCCCAGGAGGTCACCATCGCACCCCTCCAGGTGGGGTTCGACTCCCGTTCCCGGATCCGCGCGGACAGGATCCGGGGCACGAAGGTCCCCGGGTACACCCAGGCGAAACGGGCCGCGACCACCACCAGGAAGACGGCCACCGCGTACCAGGCGGCCTCCGCGCCCGCGTACTGCCCGAGTCCCCTGAGGACGATCGGCAACTGCAGGCCGATCAGGGCGAAGACCGCCGACTCCAGGATGAAGGCGACCATCTTCCAGACCGCCTCCTCCTGGAGGCGGGTGGCGAAGTCGACCTCCCACGCGCGGTGGCCGAGGTAGAGGGCGACGACCACGACGGCGAGGACGCCGGAGGCGTGGAACTGCTCGGCGACGCCGTAGGCGACGAAGGGGATCAGCAGGGAGAGGGTGTTCTGGAGCAGCGGCTCCTTCAGGTGGGTGCGCAGCCAGTGCAGCGGCGCCATCAGGATCAGGCCGACGCCCACCCCGCCAACCGCCGCGAGCAGGAACTCCTCGATGCCGCCGACCCAGGTGGCGCCCTCGCCGACGGCCGCCGCGAGGGCGACCTTGTAGGCGGTGATCGCGGTGGCGTCGTTCAGCAGCGACTCGCCCTGGAGGATCGTCGTGATCCGGGACGGCAGGCCCACCCGCCGCGCGACCGCCGTCGCCGCCACCGCGTCCGGCGGGGCCACCACCGCGCCCAGCACCAGGGCGGCCGGCAGCGGCATGCCCGGGACGATCAGGTAGACCGCCCAGCCGACCACGACGGTCGCGAAGAGCACGTATCCGACCGAGAGCAGCGCGACCGGCCGCATCTGGGCACGCAGGTCGAGATAGGAACTGTCGGACGCCGAGGTGTAGAGGAGCGGGGGCAGCAGCAGCGGCAGGACGACCTCGGGGTCGAGGGTGTAGTCCGGGATGCCGGGGATGTACGACACCACCAGCCCGACGGCCACCAGGAGCAGGGGCGCCGGCACCGGAGTGCGCCGGGCCGCCGCCGCGATCGCGGCGCTCCCCGCCACCAGCAACAGCAGTGGCATCACATCCATGATCTTCGCCCGCCCTCGTTTTTCGCGCGGCCACCCGCACACCCGTCGTAATCTGGCAATCATGAAACAGTGCACGCACCGCGACGCGCTGCCGCACCCGGAACCCGACCCGCTGAACGAGACGTGCCCGGAGTGTCTCGCCAAGGGGTGGCATCCGGTACAGCTGCGGCTCTGTCTGACCTGTGGCCATGTCGCCTGTTGCGACTCGTCGCCGGGAAGACATGCCACAGGCCACCACGAATCGTCCGGCCACCCCATAATGCGGACGTTCGAGCCCGGCGAGGACTGGCGCTGGTGCTTCGTCGACCACGTGCTCGTGTGACACTGCACTACGGCTGCTGAAGACCACAGCGCCGACGGTTCGACGGTTCGACGCCGGGGTACGTCAACCCGGCGCGCGCTCTTCCCAATTGGGCAAGGCAGACCCCTAGACACGGAGCGTATCCACAGGTTTACTGTGAGTGACGCCAGGGGGTTGGGGTCCCGGGGACAGAAAAGTTCGGAGCGCGGTAGCGTCACCGCTGAACAACGTTGTGCGTTACCCCGAGGGGCGACCCTCGGCCCCGAAAAGCTTGTACCACCATGGAGGTGAGGGTGTCCCAGATCGCAGGCGAGCCCGCGACCCAGGACTTCGTGGAAGTCCGGCTGCCGGCTGCGGGTGCCTACCTGTCGGTGCTGCGCACGGCCACGGCCGGTCTCGCCGCCCGCTTGGACTTCACCCTGGACGAAATCGAGGATCTGCGCATCGCGGTTGACGAGGCCTGCGCGATCCTGCTCCAGCAGGCTGTTCCCGGCTCGGTGCTCAGCTGTGTCTTCCGCCTCGTCGACGACTCGCTGGAGGTCACGGTCTCCGCCCCGACCACGGACGGCCACGCCCCCTCGCGCGACACTTTCGCCTGGACCGTGCTCTCGGCCCTGGCGGGCAAGGTCTCGTCGGCCGTCGACGAGGACAAGACCGTGTCGATCAGCCTCTACAAACAGCGCGGCGCGGGACCCGGGCCGGCGTGAGGAACGGGGACGGGCCGGTGCGGGACGAAGAGCGCGGCACACGGGAGCTGCCGGCCGGGGACGAAGGCCCCGAGGCCGGCTCCCGCCGCATGGCTGACGGCATCGACGGCATCCCGGAACAGGCCAGGCCGCACCCGGAGGACGCCTCCGCGCAGGTCGGTCTGGAGGGTGCCGTGCAGAGCGCGCCCCCGGAAGGTCGGAACGGGGTCGCGGCCCCGCACCGAGCCGGGGCGAAGGCTCGTGGAAGGGCGACGGGCGGGACGATGAGCGAGCACGAGCGATACGCCGAGGACCAGGCGCTGGCCGCGGAGGTGGTGCAGGCGACCCAGCACGAGCCTCGGGAGCGCAGCGAACCTCAGGACCGCAGCGGCGCGCGTGCCCTGTTCGTCGAGCTGCGCGGGCTGAAGGACGGCAGCGCCGAGTACGCGGAGCTGCGCAATCGGCTGGTCCGTATGCATCTGCCGCTCGTGGAGCACCTCGCGCGCCGGTTCCGCAACCGCGGCGAGCCGCTCGACGACCTCACCCAGGTCGCCACCATCGGCCTGATCAAGTCGGTGGACCGGTTCGACCCGGACCGGGGCGTGGAGTTCTCGACGTACGCCACCCCGACCGTGGTCGGCGAGATCAAGCGCCACTTCCGCGACAAGGGCTGGGCGGTCCGCGTCCCGCGCCGGCTCCAGGAGCTGCGCCTCGCGCTCACCACCGCCACGGCGGAGCTGTCCCAGCAGCACGGCCGCTCCCCCACGGTCCACGAGCTGGCCGAGAAGCTCGCGATCTCGGAGGAGGAGGTCCTGGAGGGCCTGGAGTCGGCCAACGCCTACTCCACGCTGTCCCTGGACGTCCCCGACACCGACGACGAGTCGCCTGCGGTCGCCGACACCCTCGGCGCGGAGGACGAGGCCCTGGAGGGCGTCGAGTACCGCGAGTCCCTCAAGCCCCTGCTGGAAGACCTCCCGCCCCGAGAGAAGCGGATCCTTCTCCTCCGCTTCTTCGGCAACATGACCCAGTCCCAGATCGCCCAGGAGGTCGGCATCAGCCAGATGCACGTCTCACGGCTGCTGGCGAGGACCCTGGCTCAGCTCCGGGAGAAGTTGCTGGTGGAGGAGTAGGCCCCGCAGCCCTTCTAGGCGCCCCGAACGGAAGCGCCCCGTCAGGGGCGCGGGGCTGTATCAATTTACGGCTCCGCCGCGCGGGCGCGACCAGCCCCCACCGGCCAGCAGGTCAGCTACGACCCGGCCCTTTGATCCCAAGGGCCTGGGTGGTAGCAGAGTTCACCAGCAACACCAGCGAAGCCACAGACACCACCGCCAGCACGATCCCCACCGGAATCGCCAGGCTGTCGGCCTGCAGCAGGTTGTACGCCACCGGCAGCGCCATGATCTGCGTGATCACCGCCGGCCCCCGGCTCCAGCTCTTCCGCAGCAGCAGCCCCCGCGCAGCGATCAGCGGCAGCAGCGCCAGCACGATCAGGGTGACACCCCCGGTGATCGCCTGCCCCCGGTCGTCCGGATCCCCGGTGACCCCGAGCACGGCCAGCCAGACCCCGCCGACGACCAGCGCGAGCCCTTCCAGCCCGGCCAGCGCGGCGGCATACGTCAGCCGTCGCGGACGGGGTCCGTCGATTGCGTCGGCCTTCTCGGCCGTAGGCACATGCTCACTGCTCACGCCGGAAAGGGTAGCCCTCGGCCCCGCGGCGGAACCCGCGCCCCTCGCACCCGAGTGTTGAGACTCACGCCCCTATCTCTTACCGGATCCCTAACTCGGTCTGGGCCCGGTACTTTCCAGTAGGTACGCTGCAATCCATGCGTGCACTTCTCGTGGTCAATCCGGCGGCAACCACCACAAGCGCACGTAGGCGCGACGTCCTCATCCACGCGCTCGCGAGCGAAGTGAAGCTGGAAGCGGTCACCACCGAGTACCGCGGCCACGCCCGCGACCTGGCGCGGCTCGCGGCGGAGAGCGAGGACATCGACCTCGTCGTGGCGCTCGGCGGCGACGGCACGGTCAACGAGGTGGTCAACGGTCTGCTCCACAACGGCCCCGACCCGGACCGGCTGCCCGGCCTCGCGGTGGTCCCCGGCGGCTCCACCAACGTCTTCGCCCGCGCCCTCGGCCTGCCCAACGACCCGGTCGAGGCCACCGGCGACCTGCTGGACGCGCTGCGCGAGAAACGCGAGCGCCTGGTCGGCCTCGGTCTGACCGCCGGCACCCCCGGCACCGAGGACGAGGCGGTCCCGGCCCGCTGGTTCACCTTCAACGCGGGACTCGGCTTCGACGCGGGCGTGGTCGGCAGGGTCGAGCAGCAGCGCGAGCTCGGCAAGAAGTCGACGCACGCGTTGTACGTACGGCAGGTGGTCCGGCAATTCCTCGGCGAACAGCACCGCCGGCACGGAACGATCACACTGGAGCGGGCCGGCGCCGACCCGATCACGGATCTTGTCGTGGCGATAGTCTGCAACACCTCGCCCTGGACGTATCTCGGCAATCGCCCGATGTACACGTCGCCTAAGGCCTCGTTCGATAAAGGCATCGACGTACTCGGTCTCAGCCGCCTGTCGACCGCCGCGGCTGCCCGTTATGGCACGCAGTTGCTCACTTCGTCCCCCGAGCGCGGACCCCATGGCAGGCATGCGGTGTCGCTGCACGACCTGGACCAGTTCACCTTGCATTCGAAGGTCCCCCTCCCCCTTCAGATGGACGGCGACCACCTAGGACTGCGTACGAGCGTGACGTTCACAGGCGTACGCAGTGCACTGCGTGTGATTGTGTGAGCGGAACGGGCCAAAGTCCTTTCACTCGAACGTTTAGGCCAGGATCCACCCCATGGAAGTACGGCTGTGACCCAGTCGACACCGAGGAATCAAAAAAAACTTTCCGGAAGGGGTTGTATCCGTCGCTGAGGTTTGCGAGGCTCTACGTGGCGATCGGGACGGCCCGCAAGACCGGCCTCCACTGATCACCGGAATCCCACTTCAACTCACAGGACCCCTGCCAGGGAACCTGGCGGTCGGCCCTTCACTTGTTGAGGGATTCGTGAAAGCGTTCACATTCACAAGCAACGTGCATGTAATACCAAGGAGAGGTAGCAGCCATGGACTGGCGTCACAACGCCGTTTGCCGCGAGGAAGACCCCGAGCTCTTCTTCCCCATCGGCAACACCGGTCCTGCGCTGCTGCAGATCGAGGAAGCCA
The DNA here is from genome assembly GCF_042720695.1 of Streptomyces sp. NPDC058457. NCBI lineage: Bacteria > Bacillati > Actinomycetota > Actinomycetes > Kitasatosporales > Streptomycetaceae > Streptomyces > Streptomyces sp. NPDC058457. The sequence continues at coordinate 12,688 of NZ_JBHXLU010000027.1, forward strand.
AGGCCGTCTGCCGTCGCTGCCCCGTTATGGATCAGTGTCTGCAGTGGGCGCTCGAGTCCGGTCAGGACTCCGGCGTCTGGGGTGGTCTCAGCGAGGACGAGCGTCGCGCGATGAAGCGCCGTGCCGCCCGCAACCGGGCCCGTCAGGCCACCGCCTGACAGTCCCACCCCTGGTGACAGCCTGAGCTTGGCGGCGCGTACAGCGAGTACGCATCTCCCGCCCCCGAGCCGCAGCGCGCAGTACCCCCGATGCGCTTAGAGAACGAGCAGCAACGAGCGAGCAGCCCCGGACCCACCAGGTCCGGGGCTCTTTGCTGTGCACGACACCGCTTCGGGACGGACTACTTCTGCGCCCGCACCGGCAGGTCGAGGATCACCCGGGTCCCCCGCTCCGGTGCCGGCACCATGTCGAACGTGCCGCCCAACTCGCCCTCCACCAGCGTCCGTACGATCTGCAGGCCGAGGTTGCCTGAGCGGTGCGGGTCGAAGCCCTCGGGCAGGCCGACGCCGTCGTCCTGGACGGTGACGAGGAGCCGGGACTCCTTGGTGGTGCCGCCGCGGACCGCCGTGACCTCGACGGTGCCGGTGTCGCCCTCGCGGAAGCCGTGTTCGAGGGCGTTCTGCAGGATTTCGGTGAGAACCATCGACAGCGGGGTGGCGACCTCGGCATCGAGTATCCCGAAGCGGCCGGTGCGCCGGCCGGTGACCTTCCCGGGCGAGATCTCGGCGACCATGGCGAGCACCCGGTCCGCGATCTCGTCGAACTCCACCCGCTCGTCCAGGTTCTGAGACAGCGTCTCATGCACGATGGCGATGGAGCCGACCCGCCGTACGGCCTCCTCCAGGGCCTCCCGGCCGCGGTCCGACTCGATGCGCCGGGCCTGGAGGCGCAACAGCGCGGCGACCGTCTGGAGGTTGTTCTTCACCCGGTGGTGGATCTCCCGGATGGTCGCGTCCTTGGTGATCAACTCCCGCTCCCGGCGCCGCAGTTCGGTGACGTCCCGGAGCAGTACCAGGGCACCGATCCGGGTGCCCTTGGGTTTGAGCGGGATGGCCCGGAACTGGATGACGCCGTCGTCGGACTCGATCTCGAACTCGCGCGGCGCCCAGCCGCTGGCGAGTTTGGTGAGCGCCTCGTCCACCGGCCCCTTGGTCGGGGCGAGTTCGGCGGTGGTCTGGCCCAGGTGGTGGCCGAGCAGGTCGGCGGCGAGGCCGAGGCGGTGGTAGGCGGAGAGGGCGTTCGGGGAGGCGTACTGGACGATGCCGTCGCCGTCCACCCGGATCAGGCCGTCGCCGACGCGCGGTGAGGCGTCCATGTCGACCTGCTGGTTCGGGAAGGGAAACGATCCGGCAGCGATCATCTGCGCCAGGTCGGAGGCGCTCTGGAGGTAGGTGAGCTCCAGGCGGCTCGGGGTGCGCACGGTCAGCAGGTTGGTGTTGCGGGCGATGACCCCGAGGACCCGGCCCTCGCGCCGCACCGGGATGGACTCGACCCGTACGGGGACCTCTTCGCGCCACTCCGGGTCGCCCTCGCGGACGATGCGGCCCTCGTCATGGGCGATGTCCAGCATGGGCCGGCGGCCGCGCGGGACCAGGTGGCCGACCATGTCGTCCTGGTAGGAGGTGGGGCCGGTGTTGGGGCGCATCTGTGCCACCGAGACGTACCGGGTGCCGTCCCGGGTGGGGACCCACAGGACCAGGTCGGCGAAGGAGAGGTCGGAGAGCAGCTGCCACTCCGAGACCAGCAGATGGAGCCACTCGAGGTCGGAGTCGTCGAGGGCGGTGTGCTGGCGGACCAGTTCGTTCATGGAGGGCACGTCTGTGAGCGTACCTGGCGGTATGTGGATGGCCGAAAAACAGCGGGTCCGGGGGAGACAGGGGCCCGGAAACACCCGCGGGCCGCGGCGCCTGGGAGGGACCCTCAACCCTCCCGGCACCGCAGCCCGGAGCAGCAACGGCCACGGGGTGTGCGGTCCCGATCGGCCGAAGGTGAGGATCCGGGGCAGTCAGGGCAGAGAGCTCCGGTTCCTCGGTCCGCCTTCCTGTGCGGGGAAGACGGAAGAGTGCGACTGTGCCGTACGGCTGATGCCGTACTCGTTCAGCCCTCGTACGCAATTGTGGACTAGACCACGGTGTGTGTCCATGCGTTGGAGACTGTTCACAGTTGATGCGGTCGCAGCCTAGCCCGCCGGGATGAGCCGTGGGGGCGGATGGCCAGGGCAATTTTCCCCGACCCGGGGAGGGGGCCGCGGCGGGCCGCGGAAATTTTCCTTAATTCACCCCATCTGACGTATTCACGTAACCTCGCACTTGTCCCCTTTCCCTGCGCCCGGCCCGCGGGGACAGGGACCGGTTCTGTTAGATTGGTCCCATCAGATTGGTCTAAACCACATAGACGTTCCAGACCCTCCAGCCCTCTTCAGAACGGCAGGCCCAGCGTGGAAGTTGTCATCGTTCCGGACGCCGCCGCGGGTGGCGAGCTGATCGCCGAGGCCATGGCCCAGCTGCTCCGGCACAAGCCGGACGCGCTGCTCGGGGTGGCCACGGGCTCGACCCCGCTGCCCATCTACCAGGCGCTCACCGCCAAGGTCCGGGCCGGTGCCGTGGACACCTCGCGGGCGCGCATAGCCCAGCTCGACGAGTACGTGGGGCTGCCGGCCGAGCATCCGGAGTCGTACCGGTCGGTGCTGCGGCGCGAGGTGCTGGAGCCGCTCGGGATCGGGATGGGCGCGTTCCTCGGCCCCGACGGCGCGGCGGAGGACGTACAGGCCGCCTGCAGGGCCTACGACGCGGAGCTGACCCGGGCAGGCGGCGTGGACCTGCAGTTGCTGGGGATCGGGACCGACGGGCACATCGGCTTCAACGAGCCGTGCTCCTCGCTGGCCTCGCGGACCCGGATCAAGACGCTGACCGAGCAGACCCGGGTCGACAACGCGCGGTTCTTCGACGGGGACATCGCGCAGGTGCCGCACCACGTCATCACCCAGGGGATCGGGACGATCCTGGAGGCGCGGCATCTGGTGCTGCTGGCCACGGGTGAGGGGAAGGCCGACGCGGTCGCGGCGACGGTGGAGGGGCCGGTCGCCGCGGTGTGCCCGGCGTCGGCGCTGCAGTTGCATCCGCATGCCACGGTGGTCGTGGACGAGGGTGCCGCGTCGAAGCTGAAGTTCGCGGACTACTTCCGGTACACCTTTTCCAACAAGCCTGGGTGGCAGGGGATTTAGCGGATTCGTCTGCCAGGTTCGGTTCGATTCGGACTGACGGGTTGTGGTGGGTTGCTCGCGCAGTTCCCCGCGCCCCTTTGGGGCGCGGGAGCGCGGGGGCGTCAGATAGGTTGCCCGGCATGACTGTGTTAGGGACCGACGTCTGGCCGGCCGCCCCGATCAAGACCGAGCGGCTCGTGCTGCGTGAGTCCGAGGCCCGGGATCGTGCGGTGGTCATCGAGCTGAACGCCTCGCCGGAGGTGGGCACCTATCTCGGTGGCCCTCGGCCGCGTGCCGAGCTCGAACGCACGGTGCCCGAGGTGCCCGGGCGGCGCCCCGGCTTCTTCGTGGTCGAGCTCGACGGAGCGGCGATCGGCACGGTCCTGCTCGACCCTCAGACCCCCGAGACTCCGGTGCACCGCCGGGAGGCCGGGGAGACCCACCTCGGCTACCTGTTCCTGCCGGACGCGTGGGGACACGGGTACGCCGGCGAGGCATGCGCAGCCGCACTCGACTGGTTTTCCGGTGTGCTTCCCGGTGAGTCGGTGGTGCTCTACACCCAGACCGCCAACGTCCGCTCGATGCGCCTCGCGGCGAAACTCGGCTTCACCGAGCTGGAGCGGTTCGAGGCGTACGGCGCCGAGCAGTGGTTCGGGGTGTGGTCATCGGCCCGGTGACACTGCCCGGCAGACGACCACACCCCGTGGGATGCGCTACGCGGTCACGCCCGCGATGACCTCGGCCGCCGCCACGCCGCACACCCTCGCCGCGCCGTGTGTCGCGATGTGCAGGGCGCCCCGGGGCGCGGCCTGGGGCAGGCCCATCTCCACCACGATCGTGTCGGGCCGGGCCTTGAGCAGGATGTCCAGGGCCCTGGACATCCAGGGGTGCCGGTGTTCGTCGCGTACCACCGCGACGATACGGCGCTCCCCCGCCGCCACGATCGCCGCGTGGCCCGCGTCCTCGCCCGCGAAGCTGCCGGTCTCGGTGCCGGGCAGCAGGCGGGTCAGCTCGGCGGACACGCCCCACGGGGTCTCCGTGCCCACCGCGATGTTGGTCTCGGGGGTGAGGGAGGCGACGAAGAGCGGCTCGGCCGGTGATGTGCAGGGGTCGACGCGCGTCACATGTAGCGCGCGGCGGGCGGCGACGAGGCCGATGTCCGTGAGGGCGGGGTCCGGATGGGCCGCTTCCACCGTGGCCGTCCAGGTCGCCAGCGCCCGCACCCGCTGCGCCGCGTCCGCCAGGCGCTCCTCGGGAAGTTCGCCGGAGCGGACCGCCGCGACCAGGGCGTCGCGCAGCCGTCGTACCGTCTCGTCGTCCGAGAGGCCGCCGCCCACGCAGATCGCGTCGGCTCCGGCGGCGAGCGCCAGGACGGTGCCGTGTTCGATGCCGTAGGTCCCGGCGATGGCCTGCATCTCGATGCCGTCGGTGACGATCAGGCCGTCGTAGCCGAGTTCGCCGCGGAGCAGTTCGGTGAGGACGCGGTGGGACAGCGTTCCGGGCCGGTTCGGGTCCAGGGCGGGGACCAGGATGTGCGCGCTCATCACGGCGCGGGTGCCGGCCGCGATGGCGGCGCGGAAGGGGACCAGCTCGCGGGCGCGCAGGACGTCGGCGGTCACGTCGATGCGGGGCACGGCGAGGTGGGAGTCGACGGCGGTGTCGCCGTGGCCCGGGAAGTGCTTGGTGCAGGCCGCCACCCCGGCTCCCTGGAGGCCGGTGACGTAGGCCGCCGTGTGGCGGGCGACCAGGTCCTGGTCGGCGCCGAAGGAGCGGACGCCGATGACCGGGTTGGCGGAGTTGGAGTTCACGTCCGCGACCGGAGCCCAGCTGAAGTTCACCCCGCAGGCGGCGAGGCGGCGGCCCAGTTCCAGGGCGACCTGCCGGGTCAGCTCCGGGTCGTCGACGGCACCGAGGGCGTTGTTGCCGGGGAAGGAGGAACCGGTGCGCACCTCGAGTCGGGTGACGTCACCGCCCTCCTCGTCGATCGCCACCAGGACGTCGTCCCGCTCGGCGCGCAACTGGGCGGTGAGGGCCGAGAGTTGCTCGGCCGAGATGATGTTGCGGCCGAACACGCCCACGGAGGCGAGGCCTTCGCCGAGCCGGCGCAGCAGCCAGTCGGGGGCGGTGGTGCCGGTGAAGCCCGGCTGGAGGACGGTCAGCGCGTCGCGCGTGAGTGTGTCCGTACCGCTGGCGAATGTCGTCATCGGATGGGGTTATCCCTTCACGGCGCCCGCGGTGAGGCCCGCGGCCATCTTGCGCTGGACGAGGAGGAACAGGGCGACGATCGGCACGGCGAGCATGGTGGCGCCGGCCATCATCGGGGCGTATTCGGTGCCGTGCAGCGTGGTGAAGTTGGCCAGCCAGACGGTTGCCGTCTGGTGGTCCTGGCTGAGCAGCATCAGGGCGTAGAGGTACTCGTTCCAGGCCTGGATGAAGCCGTAGACCGAGGTGGCGACGAGGCCGGGGGCGAGCAGCGGGAAGACCACCCGGACGAAGGCGCCGGTGCGGGAGCAGCCGTCGACCATGGCGGCCTCCTCCAGCTCCTTCGGGATGTTGACGATGAAGCCGCGCAGGGTCCACACCGTGAACGGCAGGATGAACGTCAGGTAGGTGATGATCAGGCCGCTGAGCTTGTCGTACTGGTCCAGGTCGTTGAGGAGCAGGAAGACCGGGATGATCATGGCGACCAGCGGGATCATCTGGACCGCGAGGATGCCGACGATCACGACCTTGCGACCGCGGAAGGCGAACCGGGAGATGGCCAGGGCGGCCAGCAGTCCGATGACCATGCCGATCACCACGACGGAGAGGGACACGATCAGGCTGCGGCCGACCGGGCCCCAGAAGTCGGCGATGTCCAGGGCGCGGCTGAAGTTGGACAGGGTGATGCCGGTGGGCAGCAGGCTCGGGTCCGGGTCGATGGCGTCCTTCGCGGGCTTGAACGCCGTGTTCAGCATCCAGTAGACCGGGAAGCCCGCGACGAGGAACACGAGGAGGCCGAGGAGGTTCCAGCCGGCCTTCGACTTCCTGCGGCCGGGGGTGGTGACGGTGCTCATTCGACCTCTCCGATCTTCAGCATCTGGCGCATGTACACGGCGACGACGCCGAGCAGGAGGACCACGGTGAGCAGGGCGATCGCGGAGCCCTGGCCGTAGTCGTTGACGACGAAGGCGCGGTCGTAGGACCAGGTGGTCAGCAGCTGGAACTCGGCCTCGGGGTGGCCGCCGCGCATCACGAAGACCTGCGGGAAGACGCCCATGTCCCAGATGACCGAGAGCGTCGTGAGCATCACGATGACCGGCTTGAGGATGGGCAGCGTGACGTAGCGGAAGACGCTCCAGGAGCCGGCGCCGTCGAGACGGGCGGCCTCCTCCAGCTCCATGGGAACCTGGGTGAGTCCGGCGCTGAGCGTGATGACCACGAAGGGGACCGCTCCCCAGACCACCAGGAGCATGATCACCGCGAGCCCCTCGGGCCCGCTGGCGAACCAGTTGTGGCCGACCATCTCGACCCCGGGGAGCTTGCTGAGCAGGGCGTTGAGGACGCCGTAGTCGGAGTCGAAGAGCCACTTGAAGACCGTGGTGGCGACGATGACCGGCATGCCCCAGCTGGCCACCAGCGCGATGTTGACCAGCGTCTTCACCCAGCCGGAGACGCGTTGCAGCAGTAGGGCGATGAGCATCCCGACGACCATGGTGAAGATGACGCAGCCGGCCGCGAAGACGATCGTGCGCACCACGACCTGCCAGAACTCGCTGTCGCCGAGCACCTTGGAGAAGTTCCCGAACCCGATCCACTCGGCCGGCTTGAACCCCCACAGCTGGGACTGCCCGAAGTCCTGGAAGGAGAGGGTGACCAGCCGGTAGAGGGGGTAGCCGAGGACGAGCGCCAGGATCAGCAGGCAGGGGGCGAGCAGCAGCCAGGGGACGGCGGGGCCGCCCGAGCGCCGGTTCGCACGTGGTCTTTGCGGGGAGTCCGGTGGAGGTGCCGGCACCTTGGCGGGTGTGGTCGTATCAACGGCACTCATCGTGCGCTCCTCAAACAGATCGAGAGAGGCCCGCAGCAACGCGCCCCTTCAGGGGGCGCGCCCCGCACCCCGTCAGGGGGCGCACCTCGCGCCCCGTCAGGGGCGCGGGGAACTGCGCGACCAGCCACAACGAACCGGCACCAACCCACCAACCCATCGCGGCACCTTCTGACATCACCCACCTGCCGGACCTGACCCCCCGTCGGCCAGGCCCGGCCGCAGGCCGTTACGCGTTGTTGATGACCTTGTCGATCGCCGCGTCGGCCTCCTTGGCCGCCGCCTCGACGCTCTCCTTGCCGGTGCCGATGTTCTGCAGCATCGTCTGCAGCACCTGGGCCTTCTCGACCTGGCCCCAGCCCGGCGCCATCGGCACGAACCAGTTGGACTCGGCCGCCTCGGCCGGCACCGCGGTCGCCGGGTCGTCCTTCAGCGTGGCGAGGTCGGTCTTGTTGTTGGGCAGGTTGCCCTTGGCCATCAGGCCCTTCTGGCCGGAGGGGCCGGTGAACGCGTTGATCCACTCGGCGGCGACGGCCTGCGCCTTGGACTTCACCGGAATGGCGAGGTCGGAGCCGCCCAGGAAGACCGGCATGTTCTTGCCGGACGGGCCGGGCATCACGAAGTTGACGAGGTCGTCCTTCAGCTTGCCGCCGGTCTTGTCGTTCTTCGGGTCGGCCGCGGTCGCGCCCTCCCAGGCGGCACCGAAGATCATGGCCGACTTGCCCTGGCCGTAGACGATGTAGCGGTCGGACTCGTCCTTGGTCTTGTCACCGTGCATGTACTTGTCGATGACGCTCTTGAACTCGGTGAGGCCCTTGATGGACTCGGCCGACTCAAGGTTGCCCTGCCACTTGCCGCCGTTCTCCACCGCGATGGAGCCGCCGGCGTCGTAGACGAAGGACATGGCCGCGTACCAGTCACGGGTGGGCTGGTACCAGGCGCTGAACTTGTCGCCTTCCTTCTTCTGGATCTTGTCCAGGTCGGCGGTCAGCTCGGTGTAGGTCTTCGGCGTGGTCTTGATGCCGGCCGAGGCGGCGATGTCCTTGCGCCAGTTGGCGACGCGGCCACCGGCGTAGTACGGCACGCCGTAGGTCTTGCCGCTGTAGGTCACCGAGGCCTTGAGGCCGTCGAGCCACTGGGCGGAGTTGGTGAACTGGGAGGCGTCGACGGGGGCGAAGGCCCCCTTGACCATGTAGCTGAGCATCTCGGTGTTGCCCATCTCGACCACGTCGGGGGCCTTGTCCGTGGCGAGGACGGCGTCCAGCTTGGTGTTCTTGTCGGGCCAGCCGTAGTACTCGTGCTTGATCTTGATGCCGGGGTGCTTCTTCTCCACGGCGGCGTCGGCGGCCTTCACCAGGTCGGGCCAGTTGTTCTGCGCGTCCACCGTGAGCCAGACGGTCAGCGCCTTGGCGTCCGAGCCCTGGGCCTTGTTGTCGTCCTTGTTGTCACTGCCACACGCCGCGACCGAGAAGACCATGCCCGCGATACCAATCGCGGCTATCAGCTTGCGCTTCACGCCACCCTCCTCAGGGATGCCACAAACCCCCCTGCCTCCCCGCACGAGCGTTGGGCCGGGACCTGGACCAATGGTGTAGACCAGTGCGGGAAGCTTGGCCCAGACCAGTAGGCCTGTCAAGGGTGGTCGAATGAGCTCCGACCAGCCGTTATGCGACCTACATATGCAGGAACCTTTAAGTAAGAACCCCTCGAAAACCCGAAGCGCGGACGAGACAATTCCGGTAGACCACTCCAGCGATGGACTAGACCAGAAGGGCCCGCGACGGTATACAGAAGGGATCACGCAGCGTGCAGGGGAAATCCCGGTACGCTGCCGTGCCACGTGGCGAGCAGTACCAGTAGCCGGGAAGGCGGAGCATGAGCACCGACGTCAGCAGTGCGGAGAACGAGAGCGGGACAGCCGTCCGTACCGCGCGTGTGCCCAAGTACTACCGCCTGAAGAAGCACCTGCTCGAAATGACCGAGACACAGGCCCCCGGCACCCCGGTCCCGCCCGAGCGCACCCTGGCCGCCGAGTTCGACACCTCCCGCACCACCGTCCGCCAGGCCCTCCAGGAGCTGGTCGTCGAGGGCCGCCTGGAACGCATCCAGGGCAAGGGCACCTTCGTCGCCAAGCCCAAGGTCTCCCAGGCGCTCCAGCTCACCTCGTACACCGAGGACATGCGCGCCCAGGGCCTGGAGCCGACCTCGCAACTGCTGGACATCGGCTACATCACCGCCGACGACCGGCTCGCCGGCCTGCTCGACATAACGGCGGGTGGGCGGGTGCTGCGCATCGAGCGGCTGCGCATGGCCAACGGCGAGCCGATGGCGATCGAGACCACGCACCTCAGCGCGAAGCGCTTCCCGGCCCTGCGCCGCTCCCTCGTCAAGTACACGTCCCTGTACACCGCCCTCGCCGAGGTGTACGACGTCCATCTCGCCGAGGCCGAGGAGACCATCGAGACCTCCCTCGCGACCCCGCGCGAGGCCGGCCTGCTCGGCACCGACGTGGGTCTGCCGATGCTGATGCTCTCCCGCCACTCCCTGGACCGCGAGGGCCAGCCGGTGGAATGGGTGCGCTCGGTGTACCGCGGCGACCGCTACAAGTTCGTGGCGCGACTCAAGCGACCCCAGGACTGAGGCCGTTCACACCCCGCCCCTCCTGACGGCTCATCACGCTTCTCCACCAAATCGACATGCCGATATGCGGATGCGGTCTTCCACTGACCTCACGGGTTCGCCATGATTGCCTGCGCATTACACAGGTGAACAACGGTGATCGCCGTGCGGTCAGTGAGGGGACGGAGCCGCGAGATGTCAGATGCGTCCGATGTGACCAAAGCGGCGGTGGTGACGCCTGTGCGCGTCGCCATCGCCCTCTGCCTGATAACGCCCTTCGTGGCGATGCTGTGGGTGGGCTCGTACGCCAAGACGGACCCGGTGTTCATCGGGATCCCGTTCTTCTACTGGTACCAGATGCTGTGGGTGCTGCTCTCCACCGCGCTGACCATGACCGCGTACCAGCTGTGGCAGCGTGACCAGCGCAGCCGCAAGGCCGCCAGCAGCGCGGACGGGGGTGCGGCGAAGTGAAGGACGGTGTGAACGGCGTCGCGCTCGGCGTCTTCATCTTCTTCTTCCTGGCCGTCACGGCCATCGGCTTCCTGGCCGCGCGCTGGCGCAAGGCCGAGAACGAGCACTCGCTCGACGAATGGGGCCTCGGCGGCCGGTCGTTCGGAACCTGGATCACCTGGTTCCTGCTCGGCGGCGACCTGTACACGGCCTACACCTTCGTCGCCGTACCGGCGGCGATCTACGCGGCGGGCGCGGCCGGCTTCTTCGCGGTGCCGTACACGATCCTGGTCTACCCGCTGATCTTCACGTTCCTGCCCCGCCTGTGGTCGGTCTCCCACAAGCACGGCTACGTGACGACCTCGGACTTCGTGCGCGGCCGCTTCGGCTCGCGGGGCCTCTCGCTCGCCGTCGCCCTGACCGGCATCCTGGCAACGATGCCATACATCGCGCTGCAGCTCGTGGGCATCCAGGCGGTGCTCGACGTGATGGGCGTCGGCGGCAGCGACGGCACCAACTGGTTCCTGAAGGACCTCCCGCTCCTCATCGCCTTCGGCGTACTCGCGGCCTACACCTACTCCTCCGGCCTGCGCGCCCCCGCCCTGATCGCGTTCGTGAAGGACGCGCTGATCTACATCGTCATCGCGGTGGCGATCATCTACATCCCGATCAAGCTGGGCGGCTTCGACGACATCTTCGCCAAGGCCGGCGACAAGTTCACGGCAGCGGGAGCGGGCGGCCTCGTCCCGGCCCCGGCCGGCCAGTGGACGTACGCCACGCTGGCGCTGGGCTCCGCGCTGGCCCTGTTCATGTACCCGCACTCGATCACCGCGACGCTCTCCTCCAGGAGCCGTGACGTGATCCGCCGCAACACCACGATCCTGCCGCTGTACTCCCTGATGCTGGGCCTGCTCGCCCTGCTGGGCTTCATGGCCATCGCGGCCGGCGTCAAGGTCACCAACGGCCAGCTGGCCATCCCCCAGCTGTTCGAGAACATGTTCCCGGACTGGTTCGCCGGGGTCGCCTTCGCCGCGATCGGCATCGGCGCCCTGGTCCCCGCGGCCATCATGTCCATCGCGGCCGCGAACCTCTTCACCCGCAACATCTACCGGGACTTCATCAAGCCGGACGCCACGCCGAAGCAGGAGGCCCAGGTCTCCAAGCTGGTGTCCCTGCTGGTGAAGGTCGGCGCGCTGGTCTTCGTCCTCACCATGGACAAGACGGTCGCCATCAACTTCCAGCTCCTCGGCGGCATCTGGATCCTCCAGACCTTCCCCGCCCTGGTCGGCGGCCTGTTCACCCGCTGGTTCCACCGCTGGGCCCTGCTGGCGGGCTGGGCGGTCGGCATGGTCTACGGCACGGCCGCCGCGTACGGCGTGGCCTCCCCCACCCAGCAGCACTTCGGCGGCTCCTCCAAGGAGATCCCCGGCATCGGCGAGATCGGCTACATCGGCCTGACGGCGTTCGTGCTGAACGTCGCGGTCACGGTGGTCCTGACCTTCGCCCTCAAGGCCCTCAAGGCCCCCGAGGGCATCGACCAGACCAGCCCGGAGGACTACACGGCAGACGCCGGCGACCCGGACGTGGAGGTGGAACTCCCGCCAGCCGTTGCAGGTAGCGCCCACTGAAGCGCCCCGTCAGGGGCGCGGGGAACTGCGCGAGCAACCCACCACAACCCGCAGCGGGCCACCGAGAAATTCCACCCTCGGCGGCCCGCTGGTCGTACACACTCACCGGCATGGACATCGTCATCCGGGAAGCCCGTCCCACCGAGTACGAACCCCTCGGTGAAATCACCGCCCAGGCCTACCTCCGGGACGGCCTCCTGGACTTCGGCGAGAGCGACTCGTATCTCACCGAACTCAAGGACGTGGCAAAGCGGGCAGCCGCGGCCACCGTTCTCGTCGCCGTCCACGGCACCACCCTCCTCGGCGGTGTCACCTTCGTCCCCGGCCCCGGCCCGATGGCCGACCTCGCCACCCCCGGAGAGGCCGAGATCCGCATGCTCGCCGTCGGCCGGGCCGCCCGCGGCCAGGGCGCCGGCGAGGCCCTCGCACGCACCTGCATCGACCGCGCACGGACCGTCCAGGGCTGCACGGCCGTCGTCCTGTCGACCCAGCGAAGCATGCACACCGCCCACCGCATCTACGAACGCCTGGGTTTCGTCCGCACACCCGACCGGGACTGGAATCCCGTGCCGCACCTGGACGACATCACTCTCCTCACCTACGAGTTGACACTCTGACACCGCCGCGACACAACATCTGGGGGTGACACGACAACCCGGCACTAGATGTATGCTCATGCTCGCTGTCGCCGCAGGGGAATCCGGTGCGAATCCGGAACTGTCCCGCAACGGTGTACTTGTGCATGTTCGTGCACAGGAGTCAGTCCGAGGACCTGCCGACAGCACGCCCAGCCACCCGGCGAGGGCGTTCTGACGTCCGGGCCTCGTGGAGTGGGCCGGGGTCTCGACGCGTGCCCACGTGCGCTCGTGCTGCCCTCTGCCCTCCGCCAGGCCCCGAGCCCAGCGAGGGAGAGCCCCACGTGACCATCGCGCCAGCCGAACCGGCTTCAGCGACCAGCTCTGTGGAATCCGTGGCAGACGACGGTCCCGGTACCGCGCTGCTGCGGACCCTGACCGAGCTGACCGCCGACCTCCCCGACGCCGACCCCGGCCGGGTCGCCGCCGCCGCGTTGCGCGGCCGGTCGGCGCGGGCCGACGAGGCGGAGTTGCGCGAGCTGGCCACCGAGGCCGCCGCCGGTCTCATCTCCGAGGACCCCGCCTACTCCAGGCTCGCCGCCCGGCTGCTGACGATCTCCGTCCGTGCCGAGGCCGCCTCGCAGGGCGTTACGTCCTTCACCGAGTCCGTCGCCGTGGGGCACCGGGAGGGGCTCATCGCCGACCGCACCGCCGAGTTCGTACGGCTGCACGCCCGGCGCCTCGACACGCTCGTCGACCCGGCCGCCGACGACCGCTTCGGCTACTTCGGCCTGCGCACCCTGCACAGCCGGTACCTGCTCCGGCACCCGATCACCCGCAAGGTCATCGAGACCCCCCAGCACTTCCTGCTCCGGGTCGCCGCCGGTCTCGCCGAGGACGACACCGCCAGGTCGGTGGACGAAGTAGCCGCGCTCCACGGCCTGATGAGCCGCCTCGACTACCTCCCGTCCTCCCCCACCCTCTTCAACTCCGGCACCCGGCACCCCCAGATGTCGTCCTGCTACCTCCTCGACTCCCCCAAGGACGAGCTGGACTCCATCTACGACCGCTACCACCAGGTCGCCCGGCTCTCGAAGCACGCCGGCGGCATCGGGCTTTCGTACAGCCGCATCCGCTCCCGCGGGTCCCTCATCCGCGGCACCAACGGGCACTCCAACGGCATCGTGCCGTTCCTGAAGACCCTCGACGCCTCGGTCGCCGCCGTGAACCAGGGCGGCCGGCGCAAGGGCGCGGCCGCGGTCTACCTGGAGACCTGGCACTCCGACATCGAGGAGTTCCTGGAGCTGCGCGACAACACCGGTGAGGACGCCCGCCGTACGCACAACCTGAACCTCGCGCACTGGGTGCCGGACGAGTTCATGCGCCGGGTGAACGCCGACGAGCCGTGGTCGCTGTTCTCCCCCGCCGACGTGCCGGAGCTGGTGGACCTGTGGGGCGCCGAGTTCGACGCGGCCTACCGGGCGGCGGAGGACAAGGGCCTCGCGCGCAAGACCATCCCGGCCCGTGACCTGTACGGCCGGATGATGCGTACCCTCGCGCAGACCGGCAACGGCTGGATGACCTTCAAGGACGCGGCCAACCGCACCGCGAACCAGACGGCCCTGCCCGGTCACGTCATCCACTCCTCCAACCTCTGCACGGAGATCCTGGAGGTCACGGACGACGGCGAGACGGCGGTCTGCAACCTCGGTTCGGTCAACCTCGGAGCCTTCGTCGACACGGCGAGCGGTGACATCGACTGGGAGCGGCTGGACGAGACCGTCCGCACCGCCGTCACCTTCCTCGACCGGGTCGTCGACATCAACTTCTACCCGACCGAGCAGGCGGGCCGCTCGAACGCCAGGTGGCGGCCGGTCGGCCTCGGCGCCATGGGCCTCCAGGACGTCTTCTTCAAACTGCGCCTGCCCTTCGACTCCCCCGAGGCCAAGGCCCTCTCCACCCGGATCGCCGAGCGGATCATGCTCGCGGCGTACGAGGCCTCCGCCGACCTCGCCGAGCGCAGCGGCCCGCTGCCGGCCTGGGAGAAGACCCGTACCGCGCGGGGTGTGCTGCACCCCGACCACTACGACGTCGAGTTCACCTGGCCGGAGCGCTGGGCGGCGCTGCGCGCGCGGATCGCCACGACCGGCCTGCGCAACAGCCTGCTGCTCGCCATCGCGCCGACGGCCACCATCGCGTCCATCGCCGGTGTCTACGAGTGCATCGAGCCGCAGGTCTCGAACCTCTTCAAGCGCGAGACGCTCTCCGGTGAGTTCCTCCAGGTCAACTCCTACCTGGTGCAGGACCTCAAGGACCTCGGCGTCTGGGACGCCCGCACCCGCGAGGCGCTGCGCGAGGCCAACGGCTCTGTGCAGGACTTCGTCTGGATCCCGGAGGACGTACGGCGGCTCTACCGCACGGCGTGGGAGATCCCGCAGCGCGGACTGATCGACATGGCCGCCGCCCGGACCCCGTACCTGGACCAGGCCCAGTCCCTGAACCTCTTCCTGGAGACGCCGACCATCGGCAAGCTCTCCTCGATGTACGCGTACGCCTGGAAGTCGGGCCTGAAGACGACGTACTACCTGCGCTCGCGCCCGGCGACCCGGATCGCCCGCGCGGCCCAGGCCACCCTCCCCGTGCAGCAGACGGCTCCCGAGGACGCCGTCGCCTGCTCCCTGGAAAACCCCGAGTCCTGCGAGGCCTGCCAGTGATGTCCGCCCGTAACCAGAATCTCCTCGACCCCGGCTTCGAGCTGACCCTCCGCCCCATGCGCTACCCGGACTTCTACGAGCGCTACCGGGACGCCATCAAGAACACCTGGACCGTGGAGGAGGTCGACCTCCACTCGGACGTGGCCGACCTCGCGAAGCTCACGCCCGCCGAGCAGCACATGATCGGCCGTCTGGTCGCCTTCTTCGCGACAGGCGACTCGATCGTGGCGAACAACCTGGTGCTGACGCTGTACAAGCACATCAACTCCCCGGAGGCGCGCCTGTATCTGTCGCGCCAGCTCTTCGAGGAGGCCGTGCACGTCCAGTTCTACCTGACCCTGCTGGACACCTACCTCCCCGACCCGGACGACCGCACCGCCGCGTTCGCCGCCGTGGAGAACATCCCCTCCATCCGCGAGAAGGCCGAGTTCTGCTTCAGGTGGATGGACTCGGTGGACAACCTGGACCGCCTGGAGTCCAAGGCCGACCGCCGCCGCTTCCTGCTCAACCTCATCTGCTTCGCCGCGTGCATCGAGGGCCTGTTCTTCTACGGTGCCTTCGCGTACGTCTACTGGTTCCGCAGCCGGGGGCTGCTGCACGGTCTCGCCACCGGCACCAACTGGGTGTTCCGTGACGAGACGATGCACATGAGCTTCGCGTTCGACGTCGTGGACACCGTCCGCAAGGAGGAGCCGGAGCTCTTCGACGACGAGCTCCGGCAGCAGGTCACCGACATGCTGCGGGAGGCCGTGGAGGCGGAACTGCAGTTCGGCCGGGACCTGTGCGGTGAGGGTCTGCCGGGCATGAACACCGACTCGATGCGCCAGTACCTGGAGTGCGTCGCCGACCAGCGGCTCGGCCGCCTGGGCTTCGCCCCGGTCTACGGCTCGGAGAACCCGTTCTCCTTCATGGAGCTCCAGGGCGTTCAGGAGCTGACGAACTTCTTCGAGCGCCGCCCGTCCGCGTACCAGGTGGCGGTCGAGGGCACCGTCGACCTGGACGAGGACTTCTGAGCCTCCCGCTCCCCGCGGTCCTCATGGGCCTCCCTGATCTGCCGGTCGATGCGCCGGTCGCGCACGATGCCGAGCAGGGACGGGAGGGCCATGAGGACCAGGATGCCGAGGACCAGGACCATTCCGATGAGACCTTCGATCTGGTTTCCGTTCATGGACACCACTGTGGCTCTCCAGACTCCTTACCGTCAGTGGCAGCACTGCCACACACCCTCGAATTACTGCCAGCGGCGAGGCACACTGGCAGCATGCTGACGAACGTGGCCACGGTGCTCCTCGACGGTGTGCACCCCTTCGAGCTCGGAGTGGTCTGCGAGGTCTTCGGCCTCGACCGCTCCGACGAGGGGCTGCCGGTGTACGACTTCGCGGTGGTCTCGGCGGAGGGGCCGGCACTCGGCACCCACGTGCCGGGCCTCACCGTCTCCACGCCGTACGGTCTGGACCGGCTGGAAGAGGCCGATCTGATCGCCGTTCCGGCCTCGGACACCAATCTCGCCCGGGACTACCCGCCCGAGCTGCTCGCCGCGCTGCGCCGGGCGGTGGACCGGGGGGCCAGGGTGCTCAGCGTCTGCTCCGGCGTCTTCGTGCTCGGCGCGGCCGGGCTGCTGGACGGGCGCCGGTGTGCCGTGCACTGGCGGCACGCGGACCTGCTGGCCCGCCGCTTCCCGCGGACCCGGGTGGAGCCGGACGTGCTGTACGTCGACGAGGACCCGGTGATCACCTCGGCGGGTACCTCGGCCGGCATCGACGCCTGTCTGCACATCGTGCGCAAGGAGCAGGGCCCGGAGGTCGCCGCGAAGATCGCCCGGCGGATGGTGGTGCCCCCGCACCGGGACGGCGGCCAGGCCCAGTACATCGAGCGTCCGCTGCCGGAGGGTCCCTGCGACACGGTCGGCGGGGTGCTGGCCTGGATGACGGAGCACCTCGACGAGGAGGTCACCGTCGAGCAGCTGGCCGCCCGCGCCCTGATGGCCCCGCGCACCTTCGCCCGCCGCTTCCAGCAGGAGACCGGCACCACGCCGTACCGCTGGATCCTGCGGCAACGGGTGCTGCTGGCACAGGAGTTGCTGGAGGGGACGGACGAGACGATGGACGCCATCGCGGGCCGTACCGGCTTCGGGACGGCGGCCGCGCTGCGGCACCAGTTCGTGCGGTCGCTGGGTACGACGCCGAACGCCTACCGGCGCGCGTTCCGGGGCCCTGAGGCCGCCTGAGCGCGCGCCGGTATCAGGCGTGACCCGCCGGTCGGCAGGTCACCAGGGCACGGGTGCGAGCAGCAGCCGGTGCGGGCGCAGGGTGATGCCCACCCGGGTCGTGTCGTTCGATCCTGCGACCTGTTCGAAGCGGTACCTGGCGCACAGGGCCGCCGTGATCAGGCTGAGCTGGGTCATGGAGAAGTGGTCGCTGGGGCACTTGCGGTTGCCGACGCTGAAGGGGCTCATGGCGTATTTGGGCACGTCCCCCGCCCGCTCCGGCAGCCAGCGGTCCGGGTCGAAGTCGAGGTGCCCGGCGTACGAGTGCGGGTCGCGCTGGATGGCGTAGGGGCTGTAGACGATGTCGGCCCCGGCCGGAATGCGATAGCCGCCGAGCTCGGTGTCGGCCTTGGCGCGCCGCGTCAATATCCATACGGCGGGCCGCAAACGCATCGCCTCGACGACGACATTGTTGGTGTACGTGAGCCGGCGAACGTGCTCAAAACCAACCGGCTGACCGCCCGTCACCGATTCGACCTCGGTCCGTACCTTCTCGGCGTGTTCCGGGTGTTCGGCGAGCACCTGGAGCAGCCACATGATCGTGGAGGCGACTGTTTCGCTGCCGGGGGTGAGTATCGCCACCACCTGGTCGTGGATCTCCTGTTCCCCGATGGGATCGCCATTCTCGTCCTTCGCCGCGAGCAATGCCGTCAGCAAATCGTCCGGCTTTTGACCAGATGCCCGGCGCTCGGCGACGATCTCGGCGACGAGGAGATGCAAATCGGCCAGCGCCCGGTTGAATTCGCGGTTGGCCGGCAACGGCAGCCGGTACAGCGGGCCGAGTGGTACGACCATCCGCCGGTACATACCGCGGAAGACGCTTGCGAGGTCGACGCTGAGGCGCTCGGCGCGCTCGTCCATGTACTCGCCGCGCAGCAGGCAGCGGGCGGCGATGCGGACGGCGACCCGGAAGGACTCCGCGGTGCAGTCGACAGTGGCGCCGGGCTGCCAGCGCTCGGTCAGCGCGTGCGCCTCCTCTTCCATGACCGGCCCGTAGTCCGGGATCGCGGAGAGGTTGAACGCGGGCTGGATGGTGCGGCGCTGGCGCCGGTGGCGGGGGCCGTTGGCGGTGGCCACGCCCTCCTTGCCGAGCAGTCCCTCCAGCGACTCCCACAGCGGGCCGGCGATGACGAAGTCGGGGTTCAGGGCGAGGGCGCCGGTGAGCTCCGGGGTGGTGACGGCGTACACCTCCTTGGGGCCGAGCCTGAGGCGCACCATGTCGCCGTGGGCGCGCAGTCCGGACATGAAGGCGAGCGGGTCGCGGACCAGCCGCCAGCCGTGTCCGAGGACCGGCACACCGCCGCCGGCGAGGGGCGGTACGCGCAGTTGACTGTGTTCGGAACCCTCCGCGGTCGCGGGGTTCACGGACTCGACGGTCATTTCTCACCTGCCGCTTCGTTGTTGACGTACGGGGGCGTGGACCGGTCGTCCCAGCTGTCGACCATGTAACGGCCGGATTCGTGGTGGAACCAGTAGACGGAGCTGAACCAGTTCCGCATATTGCCGACGGAGGCCGTGACGGCGGCGCCGAGTTCTTTTCCGCGCACGGTGCCGTCGTCGAGCCGATCGGCGAACCGCAGCGCGGTCCGCTCGGCGACCAGGAATTCGCGAATGCATTCCTCGACGCGTCGCCTGACTTCCTCGACGGCCTGTTCCAGGCTCATTCCCTCATGGGTGACGAGACTGATTCCGAGATTGTGCACCTCGTCGCCCGCTATTTCCTTCGGCAGCGAGCACAGGTCGTTGTACCAGGCGGCGAATTCCTGACTGAGCAGCGCCGGCCTGCGGTACGCCGGGTTCTTCCTTACCTCGTCCGGGAGTTCGGTCCCGGACGCCGTCTCCAGCAGATCAGTCCATATCCAGTGGGCGAAGGTGAGGCGCCGCAGGGCCAGGTATTCCTCGACTCCGGGAACATATCCCGACCTACGGTTGCGGAACTCGCGGTCGTAGGCCTCGACCACCGCGTGGAAGTGCCGGGCGAAGCGCTGGTTCCAGGTCACCGGCAGGAACGAGTACAGCCGCGCGACGCTGTCCGCGAACCCCGCGACCAGGGTGTCGGGGTGGTGCAGGTGGTGCAGGGGGGCATCGAGGGCCGCGTGCAGCCGGAACCGCAGCCGCCGCCAGTCGGCCGGCCTGCGGTGCACGACGTCACGGTCGTGGCGGTCGTCCCAGACGAAGAACCAGGCGCTGTAGTCGCATATCGCCTGGATGACCTCGTCGGACGCACCCAGGTAGTACCCCGCCATGAGGTCCGTGTAGCAAAGGCCGTCGGCATATTCCTGTACCTTGTCGGCCGGCATCAGCCGCTTTTCCAGCAGCCAGAGACGGGTCTTCTCCTGTAGGTGCGGCCAATACGGATGCAGTTGCCGGGGAAACTCGGCCTCGATCACCGGGAGGGCGAGTTGCGGTGGAACCGCGACCGCCGTCGGCGTCGATGTGGTGCTGCGTGGGAAAGCATGCACGAACAAACCCCTCTCAGCCGAGCCAGGTGCGCACGCCCCTCCCGCTGTGCCGGGCGTGCGCCGTTGCGTATCCCCGCAGTTCCCATTCAGCACCACAACTGACCAGTCTGGGAACGGATTTGCTTCACTCACTACCCCACAGTGCCGAGAATCTCCCCTTGTGTGACTGATTAAGGATCGTTAGGGGTGCACAAAGGATCGAATGTGCGACGCACAGACGAGCGAGTCTGGCCGAACATGACGAACGCCTGGTCGGAGGAGTCCCGACCAGGCGTCACAGCTGCCCTTCTCCGTCTCAGTCGTTGGCGACCACGGGGTAGCGTGGCTCGTTCTCGGCCATCTGTCGCAGCGCGTCCTTGCGCTCGCGCTTGGAGAGCCGGTCGATGTAGAGGTAGCCGTACAGGTGATCGGTCTCGTGCTGCAAACACCGAGCGAAGTAGCCGGTGCCGCGCACCTTGATCGGGTTGCCCTTCTCGTCCTGCCCGGTGACCTCGGCGTAGTCGGGCCGGGCGAGCGGGGCGTAGGCGGTGGGCACCGACAGGCACCCTTCGTTGCTGTCGTCCAGCCGCCGCTTGTCCGCCGGCAGGTCGACCAGCTTCGGGTTGCAGACGACACCCACGTGCCGGGCGCCCGCGTCGTCCTGGCAGTCGTAGACGAAGACCTTCAGGTCGACGCCGATCTGGTTGGCGGCGAGGCCGACACCCTCGGCGGTCCGCTGACTCGCGAACATGTCGGCGACGAGCTGCTCCAGCTCCGCCCCGAACTCGGTGACGTCCTTGCACTCCTTGTGCAGCACCGGGTTCCCGACGACGGTGATGGGCCGCGAGGTCCCCCGCTCACGCCAGGCGTTCTCGCGCTCCTCGGTCCCCTCGGTGTCGACGACGAAGCCCTCGTCATCCACGGGGAGCACGCCCACGTGCTGCTGATCGGTGTCCTGCTGGGCCATGACCGACGTAAGCCTTCCTAGGTAAAACGGGGGTGATGTTGCTGATACAGGGTACGTGGACTGCCCTGTCTTTTAGGGGCGCGGGACTGTGTGCGATATGCGGCTCCGCCGCGTGGGCGCGAGCAACCGCACACGGCCCGCAGTGATCCACCGGCCTCAGCAGACCTCTTCCAAATCCCGCCAGTCCCGAGAGTCAGGGCTGTCCGCGACCCACCCGTCCAGCAACCCCCTCACCAGCGAGGCCGGCGCAGCCACCCCGCACTCCCGCTCCGGCACCCACAGCTGCCCGTCCGTCCGATGCCCGAGCGGCCCCGGATGCCCCGGCTCACTGTGGTCGTGGGGATCGAGATGCACCCCGTCCCCCTCGTCGGACGGCATCCGCGACTCCGAGCACATCCGGCACAGCAACCGCACCGAAGAGGACCAGTCCTCCGCCGCGAACCCGGCATCACCGGCCAGCTGCTCCAACGCGTCCCGGTCCGCCTCGGTCGCCGCCTCCAGCAGCACCACCCACGTCGGCACCGGCGACGGCGCCCACAGCTCGATCTCGTCGAAGACGGGGTACGCGTGCCCGGTCGCCGTGGTCCGCTCGCCGTGCGGCACCCCGTCGTGGAGGACGACCTCGCCCCAGCGCCGCCCGGACGAGGGAAGCGGAATGGACTGCACCTCGATCCGGGCGGGGTCCAGCCGCCGCCCCCACACCACCTCGGCCTCCCCCTCCGGGGACAGCCGCACGGCGGCACTGCCCAGGTCCATGCCGTCCGGCTCACCGGACGCGGTGGCGCCTCCCGGCACCCGCAGCCCGTACGCCTGCCAGGCCCGCCGGGCCAGCGGCCAGTCCTGCAGCGCGGTCGCCGCGATGCCCACGTTCCACCAGTCGGGCGCCCCGGTCTCCCGGTCGAGGAGGGCCACCGCGCGCAGTCCGGCCGCGCGTGCCTGCTCCCAGTCGTGCCGGAACTTGTGCAGCAGGGCGAGGTTGAACCAGGACTCCGACAGCCAGGGCTCCAGGTCGGCGGCACGTGTCAGCAGCTCGCCCGCGTCCTCGTACCGGCCGTCACCGATCAGCGTGAACGCGCGGTCGGTGGCCTGCCGCCAGGAGGCGGAGGGCCGGTGCCGTCCCTTGCCGAAGATCCTCACGATTCCCGCCTGCCAGTTCCATTTCCGCACCTTGGGCTGGCTTGTGCCCCCGGACATCACCCTCTCCCTCGCATCCAACCACGTACGACGGGAGGGCCGCTCATTACCCATGGGTTACCCAGCCGCGCGCAAGGTCAGACAGTCCCTGGAGAGCACGCGGGCCAGCGACTCCACGACCTCGGGAGCGTAGTCCCCGGCAGTGGCCAGGCGTAACTCCTCCAGCGCCGTCAACGGCCCGCCGGGCCCGGAATCCCGGGTCTTCTCCTCGTACGCGTTGACGGCCCGCACGATCCGCGCGGCGACCGGCTGCTCCCGGTACGGGTCGGCCTGCCGCTCCACGACCACGGCGACCGCCGCGTCCACCCCGGTCTGCCGTACGACGGCTCCGCCGAGCAGGGCTATCCGTCGCTGCTCCGCCGTCGGCAGCCCGGCGGTGGCCCCGGCGGGCACCGGGTCGACGAGACTGAGCTGGCCGATGTCGTGCATCAGCGCCGCGTACTCCAGCACGGTGAGCTCCGCTTGGGACAGCCCCAGGTCCCGCCCGACGGCCTGGCTCAGCGTGGCCACCCGGCGGGCGTGCCCGGCCGGGGTGTACCCCGCTATCTCGGTGGCGCGGGCGAGGGAGGCGATGGTCTGCCGGTAGGTGGCCCGGACGGCCGCGTACCGCCGCAGCGACAGCTGGGTGAGGAGCAGGGGCAGACAGAAGACGGGCAGCGCCCACAGCCCCACGACGGCGACGGCCAGCGCCATCACCGCTCCGGTGGCGCAGACGGCGGACCCGATGCCGAGCAGCCCGCGCAGCTCGTCGCGCAGCAGCGGCCCGAACGGCCACCCCGTGCGGGAGTGGGCCTGCCCGGCGGCGAGCACGGCGTCGCACAGCGCGGTGAGCACGAGCAGCGCGACCAGCAGCAGCGCGTACGCCGGTCCGCCCCACTGCTCCAACACGCCCCTGCTGTAGAGGGGTTGGAAGCAGACGGCGGCGAAGCCGACGGTGAGGACGCGGCGGGCGAGGTGGTCGAGGGTGGGCCGTCGCCCACTGGCTATGTGCGGGACGTTCCCCAGCAGCGAGGCCGCGCAGACGACGGTGACGACCTGGAAGGCCCCGTCGTGGGTGGCCATCCCGGCATCGGCGCCGAGCAGGGCGTACGCGAGCCCGCCGGCGGCCCCGAGCGGGGCGGCCTCCCGCACCTCGGCGCCGGTCCACCGGGCCCACTCCCCGACGCCGACGAGCACGCCGAAGGCGACGGCGACACCGCGGTCGTCGAGGCCCTGCCAGAGGGTGCCGGCGAGACAGCCGAGGGCGAGGAGCAGGGCGGCGAGACGGATGCACCCGAGCGCGGCGGGACGACGGAAGCCGAGTCCCGGGGCCGGACCGGCGGAGCCACCGCCCGTCTGTGCGGAGCCGCCGCCGGCCTGTCCCGGGGCGAACGCCGGCTCACCGGGCATCACAGGGCACCCCGCCCGACGCTTTCGCGGTCACCGCCCGGCGGACCGGAGACGGCCCGGTCGGACGGATCGGCCTGGTGGGACGGATCGGCCTGGTCGGTCGGCTCAGCCTGGTCGGTCGGCTCGGTCGGCTCGGTCGGGTCGGGCGGCTCGGTCGGGTCGGGCGGCTCGGTCGGGTCGGTCGGGTCGGTCGGGTGGACGTCCGCGGTGACCGCGGGGTGCCAGCCTTGTCTGGCCAGCGCTCGCGCCAGGGCGTCGACGACCCCCGCGTCGAAGTGCCGTCCGGCGCACCGCCGTAACTCCGTCACCGCGGCGGCCACCGGCCGGGCCCGGCTGTAGGAGCGGGTCGACGTCATCGCGTCGAAGGCGTCGGCGACGGCGACCACGCGGGCGGATTCCGGGATCTGGGTGCCCACCAGTCCGTAGGGGTAGCCGCTGCCGTCGATGCGCTCGTGGTGGTGGAGGATCGCCGCGCGGGCCTCGCCGAGGAAGGAGATCCCGCGCACCATCTCGTGGCCGTACTCGGGGTGCAGTTCGATGATCCGCCGTTCCTCCGGGGTGAGCGGCCCGTTCTTGCGGAGCAGCCGGGTGGGCACGCCCAGCTTTCCCACGTCGTGGAGGATGCCGGCGAAACGGAGCACCTCCACCCGGTCGTCGTCCATGCCCAGCTCGCGCGCGATCATCACGGAGGCCTGTCCGACCCGCTCGCTGTGCCCGCGGGTGTACCCGTCCTTGATGTCGACGGCCTGGACGAGCGCCCGGATGGTGGCCTGGTGGGCGGCGCGCTCCCGGTGGTACTGGGCGAACACCCACCAGGACACGCACATCGGCAGCAGGACGAGCAGCGCGGCGACGGGACCGTAGGGGCTGCGCCAGAGCACGGCCATCATCAGCCCGGCCAGCCCGTGCACCCCGACCGGGGCGAGGGAGCGGGACAGCAGACCGCGCCAGGCCCGGCGTACCGGGACTCTCTCGGCCACGGTGAGGATCCCGCCGTCCAGCACGGCGAGAACCGCGCAGAAGGCCAGCACGGCCGCGCCGCAGGGCAGCAGCGCGTACGGGAAGTCGGAGTCCACCACCGCGTCCCGCCCGCCCAGCGCCCAGTGCACGCGCCCCGCGCCCCACACGGCGAGCGCCAGCTCGGCGGCCCGCCAGGTCCGGCGCAGCGCCTGCGGCCGTTGCTCCGCGCGTGAGAGCAACGCACCCGGCAGCGGTACGAGCGCCGCGGCCGGCGGAGGCAGCAGGAAGGCGGCGGCGAGCAGCACCGGGTAGAAGGTGCCGCCGAGACGGCGCCGTACGACGTGTTCGCAGGCCGCGTACAGCGCAGCGAGGAGCGCGACGGCCCACCACGGCGTATGTACGCCCGGCAGGGGCAGTACACAGAGCAGTGCGGCGAGGGCGACACAGGTCACGTACGCCCGCACCCGTGCCGGAACCGCCTCCATCTCGCCCCTCCCCCGACCATGCCTGTCCAGGCTCCGGAGCCTAGGGCGGGAGCTGGAGGGTCCGGGGGCTTATGACCGGAGGATTAGCACGTTCGGGTGACGGGACACCGGGGCGGGAACGGCTCGGCGCCGCCGCGGTCAACTCTCCGGCGCGACCGGAGTGACCTGTACGGCCGGGGCAACGGTGACGTCGTGTTCCGGGACGGTCTGGCCCGAGCGGATCAGATCCAGCCGCCCGAGCACCTTGGCCCGCAGGTCGCTGGGCACGTCGTCATGCCCGCAGCACCGCTTGACCAGCTTCTTCACGGCCTGCTCCAGCCCGTACTTCTCCAGGCAGGGGGAGCACTCGTCGAAGTGCTGCCTGAACTTGACGCGATCGACGTCCGGCATCTCACTGTCGAGAAACTCGTACAGATGATCGAGTACCTCACTGCAGTCCGTCTCGTGCGGCTCTCCGCAGCTCATGAGCCCGAGCCTTTCGCTTCGTTCGACTCTCCGGCACCGGCCGGGACGAGCCCGCGCTCACGCGCGTAGTCCTCCAGCATGCCGCGCAGTTGACGGCGGCCCCGGTGCAGCCGGGACATCACCGTACCGATGGGTGTCCCCATGATGTCCGCGATCTCCTTGTACGCAAAGCCCTCTACGTCGGCGAGATAGACGGCGATGCGGAATTCCTCGGGGATCGCCTGCAGCGCTTCCTTCACGTCCGAGTCGGGCAGGTGGTCGAGCGCCTGCGACTCCGCGGAGCGCAGACCGGTCGACATGTGCGACTCGGCGCGGGCGAGCTGCCAGTCCTCGATCTCCTCGGCCGCGGAGCGCTGGGGTTCGCGCTGCTTCTTGCGGTACGAGTTGATGAAGGTGTTGGTGAGAATGCGGTACAGCCAGGCCTTGAGGTTGGTGCCCTCGCGGAACTGGTGGAAGGACGCGTACGCCTTGGCGTAGGTCTCCTGCACCAGGTCCTCGGCGTCGGCCGGGTTGCGGGTCATGCGCAGCGCGGCCGAGTACATCTGGTCGAGGAATTCGAGCGCGTCCCGTTCGAAGCGCGCGGTGCGCTCCGAGGTCGACTCCGCGCTGACGCCCTGGCCCTCGGGCAGCTCCGCCTGGCCGTTGTCGGTCCCTGCGTCGGTACCGGTGACCGGACCCACCTCCTCAAGTTCCCGGGCAGGACCGAAACCGATCCCACTCGTCTCGGAGGATAGAACACGACCCGTGCCTGCCGCCGCTCGAATAGGAGCGGTCTTGGCCGCGTGCAGCACCGACCAGTCCAGGTCAACGCGGCTGTCGCGGCTCGGGCAGATGGTCGAACCCATGCGGCGGACTTCCTCTCCTTCGGCGTCGGCGCTGGTGCCCCAGCACTTCTGTCCGCCTCAACAGTGGTCCTTCGCACAACATTCCCGGGCGTTACCCGAGTGCCGCGGTCCACGCGACGACCGCGTCCGTGATGATAGTCACTGCCCTTTCCTGTCCGATCTCCGCGCGTTTGGGCACCGCGAACCCGTGATCGGCGCCCGGCACCTCGACGAGTTCGTACTCCCCGTCCGGGAACTCGGCCGGCTTCCCGAACGGATCGTTCCCGCCCTGCACGACCAGCGTGGGCACCCCGGCGCCCAGCAGCTCCTCGGCCCGTGATTTCTCCGGCCTGCCCGGCGGATGCAGCGGAAAGCCGAGCGCGAGGACGGCGGCCGCCCCCAGCTCGGTCGCCGTACGGCAGGCGACCCGGGCTCCGGCGCTGCGCCCGCCCGACACCACCGGCAGCCCCGGCGCGGCCAGCGCGGGCCACACCCCCCGCCAGCCGGCGTCGAGCGTCTTCGGCGCGGGCGCGACCTTCTTCCCGGCGACCCGCCAGGGCTGCTCGACGAGCGCGACGGTCACGCCGTGCTCCGGCAGGACCGCTGCGATCGCCTGCAGGTCCCGCGCCTCGATGCCCCCGCCCGCCCCATGGCTGACCGCGAGCACCAGGCGCGCCTTCTCCGCCTCGTACCAGGTGATGCGGGCGTCCCCCGCCTCCGTACCGACGATCTTCGCTGTGGTCACACCAGAAGGCTAGAAGAGCGTGCCCTCCTCGGGCCCCTCCAGCTCCTTCAGCAACTCCGGGCCGTTGTTGCGGACGCTGCTGACCGCCGTGGAGACCGGGTAGGCCCGCATCAGGCCCTCCGGCGGCGGGGCGAGCAGCGAGCGCAGGTCCTCGACGTCCGTCCGGGCCGGGTCGAGCCAGGCGTCCCAGCGGTCCGGGGTCAGCATCAGCGGCATCCGGGGGTGGATGTCGGACAGCGAACTCGGCCCCTCGGCGGGCGCCACCGCCAGCGGCCCGGTCTCCGCCTCGGTGGTGATCACCGAGCACGTCGCCCACCAGGCCAGCGGATGCTCGTCGGGCAGCGTACGGTCCCGCCAGAACTCGTACAGCCCGGCCATCGCGAACACCGAGCCGTCGGCCGGGAGCACGAAGTACGGCTGCTTGCGCGGCCGCTTCTTCTTCCCCTCGACCTCCAGGTCCCGCTCCTCCTTCGCCGTGACCCACTCGTAGTAGCCGTCGGCGGGCAGGATGCAGCGGCGGGCGGCGAAGGCGCGCCGGTACGACGGCTTCTCGTGCACGGTCTCGGCCCGCGCGTTGATCATCCGGGCGCCGCCCTCGGGCGACTTGGCCCAGGAGGGCACCAGCCCCCACTTGAGCCTGCGCAGCTGGCGAACCGGACGGCGGTCGTCGGCGTCTTTCAACGGACGGTCGAGAACGGCGTAGACCTCCTTGGTCGGAGCCACGTTGTAGTCGGGCTCCAGGGTCTCCTCGGGCTCCCACTTGTCTATTTCAAAGACTCCTGCGAGATCCTCGGGCCTACGACTGGATGCATACCGTCCGCACATACGTGCAACACTGCCAGACTCCGCCTGACCAGAGGGAGCAACCGCCGCACCATGGACAGCATCGCCGCCCTCGCGCTGCCCGACCTCTGGGACCGTCTGACGGGCACCCAGTCCGACCCCGATCTGTGGGTGGTGCTCGCGACCCTGGCCGCCGCGCTCGCGGTGGTCGTCCCGCACAACCTGTGGCGGATATCCCGCAACGCCATCACGATCGCCCACGAGGGCGGCCACGGTCTGACCGCCCTGCTCACCGGCCGCCAGCTCACCGGCATCCGGCTGCACTCCGACACCAGCGGCCTCACGCTCAGCCGGGGCAAGCCGCACGGCATCGGCATGATCCTCACGGCGGTGGCGGGCTACACCGCTCCCCCGCTGCTCGGCCTGGGCGGCGCGGCCCTCCTCGGCGCCGGCCGCATCACCCTCCTGCTCTGGCTCGCCACCGCCCTGCTCGTCGTCATGCTGGTGATGATCCGCAACGCGTACGGCGTCCTGACGGTGTTCCTGACGGGCGGCACCTTCCTGCTGGTGTCCTGGCTGGCCGGCCCCCAGGTACAGGCGGCGTTCGCGTACGCCGTGGTGTGGTTCCTGCTGCTGGGCGGAGTCCGCCCGGCCTTCGAACTCCAGGCGAAGCGATCCCGCGGCGGCGCCGGCGACTCGGACGCGGACCAACTGTCGAGGCTGACCCATCTCCCGGCGGGCGTATGGCTGTTCCTGTTCCACACGGTGTCGCTGTGCTCACTGATCGGCGGCGGCAGGTGGCTCCTGGGGATGTGAGCAGCACTTCACAGCCGACGGCACCACAGCGGGCCTGAGGGGCGCGGGGCTGTATTCGATTTGCGGCTCCGCCGCGCGGGCGCGACCAGCACATCGCAGCCGACGGCACCACAGCCGCCCCAAAGGGGCGCGGGGAACTGCGCGATCAGCCCCCACGGCGCCGCACCCGACCACCGGCCTCTCCGCGAAGCGGCGCCGCACCCGCCCACCGGCCGGCCGCCCACCGGCCGTCACCGCCCCCTGCCACTAAAGTGACCCCATGGCCGCAAACCCCACCGCACCAACCGCCCTCTGGCCCGCCCCTCACGCGCGCGGAGCCGTCGACGCCACGGTTCACGTGCCGGGGTCCAAGTCGGTCACCAACCGCGCCCTCGTCCTCGCCGCCCTCGCCTCCGAACCCGGATGGCTGCGCCGCCCCCTCCGCTCCCGCGACACCCTGCTGATGGCCGGCGCCCTGCGCGCGATGGGCGTCGGCATCGATGAGGGCGTGGGCCCCGACGGCTCCGGCGAGGCCTGGCGGGTGCTCCCCGCAGGGCTCCGCGGCCCCGCCACCGTCGACGTCGGCAACGCCGGCACGGTGATGCGCTTCCTCCCGCCGGTCGCCACCCTCGCCGCAGGCGACATCCGCTTCGACGGCGACCCCCGCTCCTACGAGCGCCCCCTGCACGGCGTGATCGACGCCCTGCGCGTCCTCGGCGCCCGGATCGACGACGACGGCCGGGGCGCGCTCCCGCTGACCGTGCACGGCGGCGGCGCGCTGGACGGCGGCCCGGTGTCCATCGACGCCTCGTCCTCCTCCCAGTTCGTGTCGGCCCTCCTGCTCTCCGGCCCGCGCTTCAACCAGGGCGTCGAGGTCCGCCACACCGGCCGGAGCCTCCCCTCCCTCCCCCACATCCGGATGACCGTCGACATGCTGCGCGCGGTCGGCGCCCAGGTGGACACCCCGGAGTCGGGCGGCGAGCCGAACGTCTGGCGGGTCACCCCGGGCGCCCTGCTCGGCCGGGACCTCACCGTCGAGCCGGACCTCTCGAACGCCCAGCCGTTCCTCGCCGCGGCCCTGGTGACGGGCGGCAGGGTGCTGATCCCGGACTGGCCGTCCCGGACGACCCAGCCGGGCGACCGGCTGCGCGAGATCTTCACCGAGATGGGTGGTTCCTGCGAACTGGCCGAGTACGGCCTGGAGTTCACCGGCTCGGGCCGGATCCACGGCATCGATGTCGACCTCGGTGACGTCGGCGAGCTGACCCCCGGCATCGCGGCGGTCGCCGCCCTCGCGGACACCCCCTCCACGTTGCGCGGGGTCTCCCACCTCCGGCTGCACGAGACGGACCGGCTGGCCGCGCTCACCAAGGAGATCAACGAGCTCGGCGGTGACGTCACCGAGACCGCCGACGGGCTGCGCATCCGCCCGCGCAGGCTGCACGGCGGTGTCTTCCACACCTACGAGGACCACCGCATGGCGACGGCCGGCGCGATCATCGGCCTGGCCGTGCCCGACGTGCAGATCGAGAACGTGGCGACGACGGCGAAGACCCTGCCGGACTTCCCCGACCTGTGGACCGGGATGCTCGGGAGCGACGGGGCCTAGGGGCGTACGAGATGCGCCGCTATGGCAAGCACACCGACGAGGACGACATCCGCAGCCGTCCCAACCGCAAGGGCACCCGGCCCCGGACGAACATCCGCCCCGCACACGAGGACGCCGCCGAGGGCATGGTCCTCACCGTGGACCGGGGCCGTCTGACCTGCCTGGTCGAGGACCGTACGGTCCTGGCGATGAAGGCCCGTGAGCTGGGCCGCAAGGCCGCGGTGGTCGGCGACCGGGTGGCCCTGGTCGGTGACATGTCAGGCAAGAAGGACACCCTCGCCCGTATCGTGCGCATCGAGGACCGCACGTCCCTGCTCCGCCGTACCGCCGATGACGACGACCCGTTCGAGCGGGTGGTCGTCGCCAACGCCGACCAGCTGGCGATCGTCACGGCCCTGGCCGACCCGGAACCCCGCCCCCGGCTCATCGACCGCTGTCTGGTCGCGGCCTACGACGGCGGCCTCACCCCGCTGCTGGTCCTGACCAAGTCGGACCTGGCCCCGCCGGACAAGCTCCTGGAGCTGTACGGCGACCTGGATATCCCGTACGTGGTCACGAGCCGCGAGGAACTGGCGACGGGCGACGCGGCCGGCCGGGTCCGGGAGCTTCTCGACGGCAAGATCACGGCGTTCGTCGGTCATTCGGGCGTCGGCAAGACCACGCTGGTGAACGCCCTGGTCCCGGAGGACCGGCGCCGTACGACCGGACACGTGAACGCGGTGACGGGCCGGGGCCGGCACACCACGACCTCCGCTCTCGCCCTGCCCCTGTCCGACGACGAGGGCTGGGTCATCGACACCCCGGGCATCCGTTCCTTCGGCCTGGCCCACATCGACCCGTCCCGGGTGATCCACGCGTTCCCCGACCTTGAGCCCGGCACGGAGAACTGCCCGCGCGCGTGCAGCCACGACGAGCCGGACTGCGCACTGGACGCGTGGGTCGCCGAGGGACATGCGGACCCGGCCCGCCTGTACTCGCTGCGCCGGCTGCTGGCGACGCGGGAGCGCAAGGAAGGCGACTGACCACCGGGGTGTTTGTCATGGCCCGAGTTCGGTAAGTGCATAATCGCACCGAGCTGGACATACGGGAGGACAGCACATGGCGTGGCTGCTGGTGATCGTGGCCGGGATCCTGGAGACCGGCTTCGCCGTGTGCCTCAAGCTCTCCCACGGCTTCACCCGGCTGTGGCCGACGGTGGCCTTCGCGTCCTTCGCCCTGGGCAGCTTCGGCCTGCTGACCCTCTCCCTGAGGAAGCTGGACGTGGGCCCGGCGTACGCGGTGTGGACCGGCATCGGCGCGGCGGGCACGGCGATCTACGGCATGGTCTTCCTGGGCGACCTGGTCTCGACGCTGAAGCTCGTCTCGATCAGCCTGGTGATCGTGGGAGTGATCGGCCTGCAGCTTTCGGGCTCGTCCCACTGAGCGGCGGCGGACCGGGCGCGCCCGGCGTCACACGACCGAGCGCACCCGGGGAAAGTGGCAGGCGACCCCGTCCCCCTCGAACACCGGCACGTCGACGGCGCATCTCCTGCGCTCCTCCTCGGCCAGCTCCGCGTACAACGGACACCGCCCCCGGAACCGGCACCCCTCGTATCTGCGCGTAGGGCTCGGCGGGTCCCCCGCCAGCAGGATCCGCGTCCGCTTCCGCTCCAGCTCCGGATCGGGCAGCGGCACGGCCGACAGCAGGGCCTGGGTGTACGGATGCCGGGGCGCCGCGAACACCTCGTCCACCGGCCCGGCCTCGACCGTACGGCCGAGGTACACCACGCTCACCCGGTCGGCGATGTTCCGCACCACCGACAGGTCGTGCGAGACGAACAGATACGCCAGCCCCAGCTCGTCCTGCAGCCGCCGCAGCAGGTCCAGCACCCCCGCCTGGACGGAGACGTCCAGCGCGGACACCGGCTCGTCCAGCACGAGCAGCTCCGGCTCCACGGACAGCGCGCGGGCGATGCCGATCCGCTGCCGCTGCCCGCCGGAGAACTCGTGCGGGTACCGCTCCGCGTCCGCCGGATCGAGCCCGACCTGCGTCAGCAGCTTCCGCACCCGCCGTCCGGCCGCGGCCCGGCCGGCCCCCTGGGTGCGCAGCGGCTCCGCGACGATGTCCCCCACCGGCATCCGGGGATCGAGCGAGGCCATCGGGTCCTGGAAGACGATCTGGATCCGCCTCCGCAGCGCCCTGGCCTCCGCCCTGCCCAGGCTGCCCGGGTCCTGCCCGAACAACTCGATCGAGCCGCCCTCCGGCCGGGCCGGTTCCAGCAGTTCGAAGAGGGTCGTGGACTTCCCGGACCCCGACTCGCCGACCAGCGCGAGCGTCTCGCCCCGCCGCACCTCCAGATCGACGCCGTCCACGGCGTACACGGTGCCGACGCGGCGCCGGAAGGCGGTGCCCTTGAGGACGGGGAAGGTGCGGGCCAGGCCACGCACCCTGAGCACCGGCTCCCCGCCGCCCGGCCGGGGCCGGCGCGGCGCGTCGAGGCGGGGCACCGCCGCCAGGAGCTCCCGGGTGTACGGCTCCCGGGGCCGCCGGAAGACGTCGTCCACCGCGCCCTGTTCGACGACCCGCCCGTCGCGCATCACGGCCACCCGGTCGGCCGTCCCGGCGATGACCCCGAGGTCGTGGCTGACCAGCAGCAGGGCCGCTCCGGTCGCCTGCCGGGCGGTTCGCAGCACGTCCAGGACCTGGGCCTGGATGGTGACGTCGAGGGCGGTGGTCGGTTCGTCGGCGAGGATCAGGTCGGGGTCGTTGGCCATCGCCATGGCGATCATCGCGCGCTGGCGCATGCCGCCGGAGAACTCGTGCGGGAACGACCTTGCGCGCAGGGCGGGCTCCGGGATCCCGACCAGGTCGAGGAGTTCGACGGCACGCTCGGCCGCCCGCTCCCGGGACACGTCCTGGTGCGCGCGTACGGCCTCGGCGATCTGGTCGCCGATCCGGTAGACGGGCGTGAACGCGGAGAGCGGATCCTGGAAGACCATGGAGACGCGCCGGCCACGGATCCGGGTCAGTTCCCGCTCGGGGAGGCCGAGAAGTTCGGTTCCGTCCAGTCGTACGGAGCCGCGCACGGCCGCGTTGCCGGGCAGCAGTCCGAGGACGGCCAGGGCGGTCGCGGACTTCCCGGACCCCGACTCCCCGACGAGACCGAGGACTTCGCCCCGGCGGAGGGTGAGGCCGACCCCGCGCACCGCCGGGCGTCCGTCGAAGTCGACGTCGAGACCGGCCACTTCGAGCAGGGGCGTGGTGCTCATCGGGTTCCTCCCCGGGCGGTCGGGTCCAGTGCGTCCCGCAGGCCGTCGCCCACCAGGTTCACGGCCAGCACGAACAGCACCAGCAGCCCGGCGGCGAAGAAGAACATCCAGGGATACGTCACCGCCGCGCTCGTCCCGGAGGCGATCAGGGTACCCAGGGACACGTCGGGCGGCTGGACGCCGAAGCCGAAGTAGGACAGCGCGGTCTCGCTCATCACGGCGCCGCCGACCTGGATGGTCGCGTCGATGATGAGGAAGGAGGCGACGTTGGGCAGGATGTGCCGCCAGATGATCCGGAAGGGGCCGACGCCCATGAAGCGGGCGGCGCGCACGAACTCACGCTCCTTCAGGGACAGGGTCATGGACCGCACCACCCGTGCGGTGATCATCCAGCCGAAGACGGCGAGCAGCCCGACGAAGGCGATCCAGCCGCCGGAGCGCAGTCTGGGCGAGATGATCGCGATGACCAGGAAGGCCGGGAAGACCAGCAGCAGGTCGACGAGGAACATCAGCAGCCGGTCGGTCCAGCCCCCGAAGTAGCCCGCCGAGGCGCCGACCAGCGAGGCGAGGCCGGTGGCGAGCACGGCCACCAGCAACCCGATGACCAGGGACTTCTGGAGTCCGCGCACGGTCTGGGCGAACACGTCCTGGCCGATACGGTTCGTCCCCCACCAGTGGTCGGCGCTGGGCGCGGCGCGCAGCGCGGTGTAGTCGATGTGGCTGTACGACCACGGGGTGACGTACGGGCCGGCGAAGGCCAGCAGGAAGAGCAGCAGCAGGACGACGGCGCCGGCGAGGGCGGTGCGGTCGTGCAGGAAGCGGCGCAGGACGACGGTGCCCCGGCCGACCGGGGCCTTGTCCGGCACCGCCTGTTCGGGGCCCTCCGGTTCGAGTCCCTCCGGGGGTGTTTCGAGAGCGGTGCTCATGACGCCTGCCGGATACGCGGGTCGAGGGCGGCGTGCAGCAGGTCGGCGAGGAAGCCGGACAGGAGCACGGTGACGGCGGCGAAGACGTTGACGGCGACGACCGAGTTGACGTCGTTCTTGCCGATGGAGTCCACGAACCACTCGCCCATGCCGTGCCAGCCGAAGATCGTCTCGGTGAAGGTGGCGCCGGTGAACAGGGCGAGGAAGCCGTAGGAGAAGTAGGTCGACATGGGGATGAGGGCGGTGCGCAGGCCGTGCTTGAGCAGCACCGTCCGCCGCCCCAGCCCCTTCGCCCGCGCGGTGCGCAGATAGTCGGAGCCGAGGACGTCGAGCATGGTGTTGCGCTGGTAGCGGCTGTAGCTCGCGACGGCGAAGAGGGCGACGGAGAGGGTGGGCAGCAGGAGGTGCACGGAGCGGTCCTTGAGGATCGTCCAGAAACCGCCGGTCAGGCCGGGGCTCTTCTCCCCCGTGAACTGGATGAGGTCGGTGCCGGTGCTCTGGTTGAACCAGATCGCGCCGGTCTTGAGCAGGATGGCCAGCAGGAACACGGGCGTGGAGAGCAGCGCGAAGGAGGCGACGGTGACCGCGCGGTCGCTGAGCCGGTACTGCCGGACGGCCGTCCAGGCGCCGGCGAGGACGCCCGCGACCGTGCCGAGGACGGTGCCGGCGAGCAGCAGCCGCAGGCTGACGCCGATCCGGCGGCCGAACTCGGCGTTGACGGACGTGCCGTCGATGGTCTGCCCGAGGTCGCCGCGCACCGCTCTGCCCGCCCAGTGCAGGAAACGGAAGAGCAGCGGGTCGTGGTCGTTGACGCCGATCTCGGTCAGGTGGTGGTTCACCGAGGCCGCGGGGATCGGCGGCTGCCGCCCGGCGTAGTACGCGCGGGGGTCGAGCGCGAGGGACGCCAGCAGGTAGGACAGGCAGACGGCGGCCAGCAGCAGCACGGCGTAGTAGCCGAGGCGTTTGGCCAGGTAGGCAGGCACAGAAGAAATGGTGTAGTCCTCCTGTTGCCAAATCATGAAGAGAACATGTCAGAAATCCGGGAGGCCTCCCCCGGCGGTCGCGGCCCGTTCTACGTTCGGCGCATCCACTCCGCCTCTCCGCGAAGGACCCCCACATGCGCCCGCCCCTGCGCTCCACCACCGCCACCGCCTGGTTCGCCGCCACCGCGGCGACGGCGTTGCTGGTGACCGGCTGCGGCTCCTCGGACGACGGCAAACCCGTCGCGCAGAAGAGCGCGGCCCCGGCCGGCAGTCAGCAGATCAACGCCCACCCGCTGAGCGACATCAAGCAGGGCGGCACCCTCAAGCTGCCCATCTCGCAGTGGATCGCCGACTTCAACCGCTACACCGCCAACGGCAACCAGGGCGACGCCGCCAGCATCAACGAGCTGGTCGAACCCGACCTGTTCGACGCGGACGCGCAGGGCGACAGCCACCTCAACAAGAACTTCCTGGTCTCCGCCGAGGTCACCTCGACCAGCCCGCAGACGGTCGTCTACACGCTCAACCCGAAGGCCAGATGGTCCGACGGAAAGTCCCTGGGCTGGCGCGACTTCAAGGCCGTATGGCAGGCGCAGAACGGGAGGAACAAGGCGTACGAGGCCGCCGACACCTCCGGATACGAGCAGATCACCGAGGTCGCCCAGGGCGCCGACGCCCACCAGGTCAAGGTCGTCTTCGCCAGTCCGTACGCCGACTGGCAACGGCTGTTCGACCCGCTGCTGCCGGCCGCCGCGATCGACACACCCGACAAGTTCAACAAGGGCTGGACCGAGGAGATCCCGGTCACCGGCAACGCCTTCAAGATCTCGTCGTACGACAGGACGGCCCAGACGATCACTGCGGTTCCGGATCCGAACTGGTGGGGAACGAAGCCCAAGCTGGACTCGATCGTCTTCCGTGCGCTCGACTACACGGCCTGGACCGACGCCTACCTCAACAAGGAGATCGACTACGCCTCCGCGATCCTCCCCGAGGACTACAAGCGGCTCGACAAGGCGGCCGGCACCGACGTCCGGGTCGGCGCCCGCTGGGACGAGGTGCACATCGAGATCAACGGCGCGCACGGGCCGCTCAAGGACGTCCGGGTCCGCCAGGCCCTCCAGCACGCCATCGACCGCAAGGCCATCGCCACCGCCTTCGGCAAGGACCTGCCGGTCGAACTGAGGACGTACGGCAACCACTTCTTCATGCCCAACCAGGCCGGCTACCAGGACAACTCCGGCGGCTACGCCACGTACGACCTGAAGAAGGCGGGCGAACTGCTGGACGCGGCGGGCTGGAAGCTCCAGGGCGACAAGCGCGTCAAGTCCGGCAGGCAGCTCACCCTCGGCTACACGCTCAGCGCCGGCTCCACCTCGGCGCAGGTCGACCAGTCGGAGCTGGTGCAGGCGCAGTTGGCGCAGGCCGGCATCAAGGTCGACATCCAGAAGGTGCCGAGCGACGACTACTTCTCCAAGTACGTCACCATCGGCAACTTCGACCTGACCAGTTTCCGCTGGGTCGACCAGACGTTCCGCTCCCAGGCGTACCCGATCTACCGGCAGCCGTCGGGCAAGAACCTCTACCAGAACTACGGCTCGGTGGGCTCGCCGGAGATCGACGCGCTGCTGAAGAAGGCGGGCGAGACCACCGACACGGCCGCCGCGAACAAGCTGTACAACGAGGCCGACGCGAAGATCTGGGCGCTGGGCCACTCCATCCCGCTCTACCAGCGTCCGCAGGTGCTGGCGGTCCGCTCCGACCTGGCGAACTTCGGCGCGACCGGACTGGCCTCCGACGACTACACGAAGGTGGGCTGGCTCAAATAGCCCGGTCGTGCACGGGCTGCCGGTGGAGGGCGCCGCGGACCAGGTCCGCCACCGCGCCGTCCACCGGGGGCGCGGCCACACAGGACAGGGCGAGCCGGACGGCCAGTTCGCAGGAGCGGGCCAGCTCGCCGTCCGACCTGGCCGCGCCGGTCCCGGAGAGCACGGCCACCGCCCGGTCCCGCACGATCTGCACGAAGTCGCCGGGTGAGGGCAGCGGCCCGTCCGCCCGGCGCTGCGCGGGCACCGCGGAGGAGGACGGCACGGCGGAGAGCGTCGGCGCGGGCAGGCGCTCGCTCCAGCAGCCGGTAAGCATGGCTCGTACGAGCGCGTTCTCGCGGGCCGTGGAGGTCATCCACTCGGCGGTCGCGGTGAGCCGCTCGCGCGCCTCGGCATGGCTTCCCAACGCCCGTTCGACCCCGGCGAGATACCCGTCGGCCTCCCGGCGCACCAGCGCCCTCGCCAGGCCTTCCTTGCTGCCGAACTCGTTGTACAGCGTCTGCCGGGACACCCCGGCCGCGGCTGCCACGTCGACCATCCGCACGGCAGCCCACGGCCGGCGCGCAAGCGCGGCGTACGCGGCGTCCAGAAGGGATTCCCGGGCTGCAGGCATCATCGCCTCCCTGGGGCGAGCGACTCTGCGCCCAGATTTGACGCGCACGAATCCACTGTCAAGGGTTCGCGAAGGCATCGGGGGGCGCCCTTCGGCCAACACACGCGGGCGTGCCACGAGCGGGCCATGGGCGCACCGCAGCCGTACCGAGGTCACCGCCCGATCACTTACCGGCATCACCCGCCCTCCCCTTGTAGCCCCGCGCCGCCCCGGCAGATACCGTTCGTCACATGCCGGACTACCGTGATGACCTGCGTCTCGCCCATGTGCTCGCGGACGCGGCCGACGCCACGACCATGGACCGCTTCAAGGCCCTCGACCTCAAGGTCGAGACCAAGCCGGACATGACCCCGGTGAGCGAGGCGGACAAGGCCGCCGAGGAGCTGATCCGCGGCCAGTTGCAGCGCGCCCGCCCGCGGGACGCGGTGCTCGGCGAGGAGTACGGCATCGAGGGCACCGGCCCACGCCGCTGGGTGATCGACCCGATCGACGGCACCAAGAACTACGTGCGCGGCGTCCCGGTCTGGGCGACCCTGATCTCCCTGATGGAGGTGGCCGAGGGCGGCTACCAGCCGGTCGTGGGCGTGGTCTCCGCACCCGCGCTGGGCCGCCGCTGGTGGGCCGCGAAGGGGCACGGCGCCTTCACCGGCCGCAGCCTGTCCTCGGCGAGCCGCCTGCACGTCTCCAAGGTCTCGAAGCTGGCCGACGCGTCCTTCGCGTACTCCTCGCTGGGTGGCTGGGAGGAGCGGGGACACCTGAACGGGTTCCTGGACCTCACCCGCGACGTGTGGCGCACGCGCGCGTACGGCGACTTCTGGCCGTACATGATGGTCGCCGAGGGGTCCGTGGACATCTGTGCCGAGCCGGAGCTGTCCCTGTGGGACATGGCGGCCAACGCGATCGTGGTGACGGAGGCCGGCGGCACCTTCACCGGCCTCGACGGCCGTCCCGGCCCGCACAGTGGCAACGCGGCCGCGTCCAACGGTCTGCTCCACGACGAGTTGCTGTCGTACCTCGCCCAGCGTTACTGAAACAGTCTTCTGAGGCACAACGGGGCTGAACGGGGTTACTGACCGCAGCACATATGAGCGCGTGCGCCCTCAATTGGATGCGCACACCCCCTTGTTGACCCTCGCTTTACCTG
Source organism: Streptomyces sp. NPDC058457 (assembly GCF_042720695.1). NCBI lineage: Bacteria > Bacillati > Actinomycetota > Actinomycetes > Kitasatosporales > Streptomycetaceae > Streptomyces > Streptomyces sp. NPDC058457. The sequence continues at coordinate 51,564 of NZ_JBHXLU010000027.1, forward strand.
CCACCCTGAGAGAACCCTCACTTGTGCATTTGTGAATCGCCGCACTATCCCGGCGGTTCCCTAGGAGGTGGCACCTTTCATGCTCGTCCGTGACGCCATGAGCACGGTGGTCCTCACCGTCGGCCCCGCCCACACCCTCCGCCAGGCAGCCGCCCTGATGTCCGCGCGCCGCGTGGGCGCGGCGATCGTCCACGACCCGGACGCCGGCGGCATCGGAATCCTCACCGAACGCGACATCCTCAACTCCGTGGGCCTCGGCCAGAACCCGGACACGGAGCCCATCCACGCCCACACCACCAACGACGTCGTGTTCGCCACCCCGACCTGGACGCTGGAGGAGGCGGCCCGGGCGATGGCCCACGGCGGTTTCCGCCATCTGATCGTCCTGGACGGCGGCGAACCGGCCGGCATCGTCTCGGTCCGCGACATCATCCGCTGCTGGGCCCCGGCCCGCGCACCGCAGCCCGTGTAGCGGCCCCCCGGGCATGCCGAACGGGCCGGACCCCGACCTCCCGGGGATCCGGCCCGCCCGCCCACGACAAGCGGTCCAGTACTGGAATGTCAGCCGCGCAGGGCCTGGACCGCGGCCTCCAGCCGCTTGCCGAAGTCTCCGTCGGCCTGACGGAAGTTGCCGATCGCGCGCTCGGCGATGTCGTCGCGCGACACCTTGGCGATGAAGCCGGCCAGGTTCTCGATCAGCCGCTCCTGCTCGTCCGCGGACATCAGGCGGTAGAGGTTGCCCGCCTGCACGAAGTCGTCGTCCTCGGCGTGCACGGGTGCGGGGTGGTTGCCGGTGCCGCCGGCGAGACCGTCGTACGGCTGCCACAGCGGACGATCGGTCTGCGCCGGTCCGCCGAAGCTGTTCGGCTCGTAGTTCCTCGCGCCGCCGTGCCGGCCGTCGTACAGGGAGCCGTCGCGGGAGTAGGTGCGCGCCTCGACGGCGTGCGGGCGGTTGACCGGCAGGTGGTCGGCGTTGATGCCGACGCGGTAGCGGTGCGCGTCGCCGTAGGCGAAGAGGCGGCCCTGGAGCATCTTGTCGGGGGACGGGCCGATGCCGGGCACGAAGTGCGCCGGGGAGAAGATCGACTGCTCGACCTCCGCGAAGACGTTCTGCGGGTTGCGGTTCAGCTCCAGCCTGCCGATCTCGATCGGCGGGTAGTCCGCGTGCGGCCACACCTTGGTGAGGTCGAACGGGTTGAAGCGGTAGGCCGCCGCGTCCGCCGCCGGCATGATCTGCACCTGCACGGTCCAGGTCGGGAAGTCCCCGCGCTCGATGGACTCGCGCAGGTCGCGCTGGTGGCTGTCCGGGTCCGCACCGGCGAGCCTGTCGGCCTCCGCCTGGGTGAGGTTCCTGATCCCCTGGTCGGTCTTGAAGTGGTACTTGACCCAGAAGACCTCGCCGGCCGCGTTGTTCCACTGGTAGGTGTGCGAGCCGTAGCCGTTCATGTGGCGGTACGACGCCGGGATGCCCCGGTCGCCGAACAGCCAGGTCACCTGGTGCGTGGCCTCGGGGCTGAGCCCCCAGAAGTCCCAGACGTTGTCCGCCTCCTGGCTGCCCGTGTACGGGTCGCGCTTCTGGGTGTGGATGAAGTCGGGGAACTTGATGGCGTCCTTGATGAAGAACACCGGGGTGTTGTTGCCGACGAGGTCGTAGTTGCCCTCCTCGGTGTAGAACTTCAGCGCCCAGCCGCGCGGGTCGCGCACGGCGTCGGCGGAACCGAGGTTGCCGGCCACGGTCGAGAGGCGCAGGAATGTCTCGGTCTGCTTGCCGACCTCGGAGAGGAAGGCGGCGCGCGTGTACGGCGTGACGTCGGCGGTCACCGTGAAGGTGCCGTAGGCGCCCGCACCGCGCGCATGCACCACACGCTCCGGGATGCGCTCACGGTTGAAGTGGGCGAGCTTCTCCAGCAGGAGCTGGTCCTGGACCAGGACCGCACCGCCGATGCCCGCGGTCTCACTGTTCTGGTTGTCGGCCACCGGCGCCCCCGCCTCCGTGGTCAACGACCCCTGCGTCACACCTGTCTCCTGCGCCATTTCACACCATTCCTGTCACTTTGCTGACCCCGAACTCGATCCTACATTGGACTTAGTCCAAGTCAAGCAGAGCTCCAAAGTCACACCTGTTCGGAAAAAGGAGCCCCCTGCTGTTAGGCTGAATGCCATGAGTGACCTTCTGGAACGGCTGCGTGGACGCGGATGGCGGATGACCGCGCAGCGACGCGTCGTGGCCGAGGTCCTGGACGGCGAGCACGTCCACATGACGGCCGACGAGGTGCACGCCAAGGCCGTCGTCAAGCTGCCCGAGATCTCCCGGGCGACCGTCTACAACACGCTGGGCGAGCTGGTCTCGCTCGGTGAGGTCATCGAGGTCTCGACGGACAAGCGCGCCAAGCGGTACGACCCGAACGCGCACCGGCCGCACCATCACCTGGTCTGCGCCCGCTGCGGCTCGATCCGCGACGTCCACCCGACCGGCAACCCGATGGCCGACCTTCCCGCCTCGGAGCGCTTCGGCTTCACGGTCTCCGACGTCGAGGTGACGTACCGCGGCCTGTGCCCGGACTGCGCGGCAGCCGTCTGACGAACGTTCCGCAAGGCCCCGGCACTCGTGACGAACGAGCGCCGGGGCCTTTGCCGTATCCGCCCGGCCTCCGGGGCACCCGCATAAAAACCGAGGGCCGGAATCCGTTTCCGGACTCCGGCCCTCGGCCTTCAGTAGCGGGGACAGGATTTGAACCTGCGACCTCTGGGTTATGAGCCCAGCGAGCTACCGAGCTGCTCCACCCCGCGTCGATGAACTGAACACTACGTGAGGGATGCGGACGGAAGCAAATCAATACCGGTGCCCCCTCCTGACCTGCGGAAACGCATCGGCCTACGCCGACAGTTCCTCCCGCAGCGCGTCCCGGAGCCGCCCCGCCCGCTCGGTCACCTCCGCCGGACCGAGCGCCACCGCCCGGTCGGCCCACCGCTGCCCCTCCGCCAGCTCGCCACGACGCGCGTAGACCAGGGCGAGCCGCAACGCCGCCCGCCCGTGCCCCGCGTCGGCGGCCCGCTCCCACCACACGGCCGCCTCCGGCTCGCTCCCCTCCCGGGCCAGCAGCAGCCCGAGGTTGAACGCACCGTTGCGCGACCCGGCCTCGGCCGCCGCCCGGTACCAGCGGGCCGCCTCCACCACGTCCCCGCGCGCCGCGGCCAGCATCCCGACCCGCACCTGGGCCCGCCGGTGCCCCTGCGAGGCGGCCCGCTCGTACCACTCCTCGCACTCGGTCTTCACGTTCAGGGACGACTCCCCGAGCTCGTGCTCGGACACCGCCGGCCGGCGCGCGTCGAGGACGGCCGCGAGCCGGTAGGCCGCCTCGGCACTGCCCCCGCCCGCCGCGCACCGCAGATGGCGCTCGGCGGTGGCCTCGTCGCCCTCGCGCAGCCGCGCGATGCCCACCTGCAGAGCCGCCTCCGTGTGCCCGGCGGCGGCCGCCTGCTCGTAGCAGCGCAGCGCGATCCGGTCCTCGCCCCGCCCGGCGTACAGGATCCCCAGGTTGAACGCGGCGTCCACGCTCCCCGCCTCCGCGGCCTTGGAGAACCACGGCTCGGCGCCGCTCGTGTCTCCGACCTGGAGCAGCAGGATGGCGAGCGCGTTCGCAGCCTCGCGGTGCCCCGCGTACGCGGCCCGCCGGTACCACTGCTCGGCCTGTGCGGTCCGCCCCTGCTCGGCGCAGAGCAGCCCGAGGTTGTACGCCCCGTTGTCGTCGCCGGCGTCCATGGCCGCCCGGTACCAGCGCTCGGCGGTCTGTGTCTCGCCGCGCTCGGCGTGCAGCGCGCCGAGCGCGTTCGCCGCGTTGCCGTCGCCGTCCTGTGCGGCCCGCAGCCACCACACGGCGGCGCTCTCGGTGTCCCCGGCGTCGCGCAGCAGGAAGCCGAGCGCGCAGGCGGCCCGGGCCTCGCCGTCCTTGGCGGAGGTCAGGTACCAGCGCCCGGCCTCCTTGAGCTCGCCGCGCCGCTCCAGGATCGCGCCCAGGTGCAGCGCGGCCCTCCGGTGTCCGCGCGCGGCGGCCTGCCGGTACCACTGCTCGGCCTCGTCGGCCTCCGGAGCCCCGGCCGGGGTCTCCGTGTCGACACCGTTGTCGGACCCGGTCTCGCCCTCGTCCGCGGCCGCCCTGCGGTCGAGCGCGCGCGCCAGCCGGTACGCTGCCTCCCGGTGCCCCCGCTCGGCGGCGGCCCTCATCCACTGTCCGGCGTCCGCCTCCCCCCGATGCTCCAGCAGGTCGGCCAGCGCGTAGGCGCCGAGCGGGTGACCCTGCTCGGCGGACTGGCGCAGCCAGTACTCGGCGGCGGGTTCGTCGCCGCGTTCGCGGTGGTGGCGGCCCAGCGCATGGGCGGCGGCCGCGGATCCGGCGACGGCGGCGATCCGCCACCAGCCGGCCGCCTCCTCCGGGTAGCCGCGCTGATGCAGCAGGACACCCAGGTTGTTCGCGGCGGCCCGGTCACCGGCGGCGGTGGCCGCGCGCAGCTGGGGCTCGGCTCCGTCGAGGTCGCCACGGCGCAGCAACATGGCGCCGAGCACGCTCATCGACTCGACGTCACCCGCCTCGGCCTGGAGCCGGCGGCGCGCCTCCTCGGCGGCCTCGGCGGCCTCGTCGCGGGTCGGCTCCTCGCCCGAAGGCTGCACAAATCGCCCTGTCTCGAACAGAGTTGCCTTGTCCCCCATAACGTTCATCGTCGCACCACCTGCAACCTGGGTACACCACGTATACCGCAGACCGTGAGGTCACTTCAGCGTTTTGTCGACATGCCCACAGAACGACAAGTCAAACACATCTCGGCCAACTCCCCACAGCGGCACGGCGACCCAGTCCACCGGTACATGCGTTCGCCGCCCGTCCGGACACCGGAAGCCGTCCGGAGGGGAAGTGCTGGACCTGCCCCCGAACACACGAAGGCCCGGATCCCAAAAGGATCCGGGCCTTCGATTCCAGTAGCGGGGACAGGATTTGAACCTGCGACCTCTGGGTTATGAGCCCAGCGAGCTACCGAGCTGCTCCACCCCGCGCCGTTGTGACTCAACCGTACCACGGCGCGGAGCCGGTTCGATCATCCGCTCTGGATCACCCGCTTTTGATCATCCGTTCTTGATCATCCGCTGGGGCTGGATCTCCCGCTCGGACTGGGACCGCTGCTCACGGTGGTACTCGGACTGGCACTGGGGCTGGGGCTGGGGCTGCTGCTCGACGTCGTGCCCCCGCCGGTCTTGCCGGCCTTGGACTGTGCCTCCTCGGCCCGCCTGAGCGCGTCCTGCAGCTCGTCCTGCGCCTTGCCGTACGCCGTCCAGTCGCCCTTCTTCAGGGCCTCCTGGCCCGCTTCGAAGGCCTTCTGCGCATCGTTCAGAGCCTCTTGGACCGTGGGGTTGCCGGACGTCGGCGGTGTGGTCGTCCCGGTGTCCGAGGACCCCGTGTCCGAACTGTCCGTCCCGAACACCTTGTTGAGCGCCTCGTCGAGGGTGTTCTCGAAGGCGGTCCTGCCCTCGTAGGTCACCAGGACCTTGCGCAGCAGCGGGTACTTGACCCCGGCACCGCGTACGTAGACAGGCTCCGCGTACAGCAGGCCCCCGTCCAACGGCACGGTCAGCAGATTGCCGTACTCCACCTCGGAGTCGCCGCCCTTGAGGAGTTTGATGGCGGCGGCGATGTCCTGTTCGGAGTTGAACTTGCTCTGGACCTGTTTGGGTCCGTCGACGGTCGTACTGGTCGGCAGTTTCAGGATTCTGATCTTGCCGTAGTCCTTGGAACCGGCCTCGGAGTCGACCGACATGAACGCGCTGAGGTTGTCCCGGCCGTTGGGCGTGAACGTCGTCGACAGCGAGAACGCCTGCGAGCTCTGGTCGGGCATCTTCATGCTCAGGTAGTACGGCGGCACCGCGTCGCCCGAGTTGTTGGTCGGGTCGTCCGGCACCTGCCACACCTCGCTGCCGGTCAGGAACGTCTGGGCGTCCGTCACGTGGTAGCGGGTGAGCAGCTCGCGCTGCACCTTGAACAGGTCCTGCGGGTACCGGAGATGGTCCATCAGGTCCTGCGAGATGGCGCTCTTCGGCTGCACCGTGCCGGGGAAGGCCTTCATCCAGGTCTTCAGCACCGGGTCCTCGGTGTCCCACTGGTAGAGCTTGACCTCGCCGGTGTACGCGTCGACGGTCGCCTTCACCGAGTTGCGGATGTAGTTGACCTGGTTCTGCTGGGCGACCACCGCGCGCGAGTTGTTGGTCGCGGTCAGCGAGTCGGCCGTCGTGTCACCGAGGGTCGTACGGGACGCGTACGGGTAGCCGTTCGACGTCGTGTAGGCGTCGACGATCCACTGGATACGGCCCTTCACCACGGCCGGGTAGGCGTCGCCGTCGATGGTCAGCCAGGGGGCGACCGCCTCCACGCGCTCCTTGGGCGTGCGGTTGTACAGGATCCGCGAACCCTTGCCGATCGCACCGGAGTACAGGATCTGCGGCTCGTTGAACGCCACCGCGTACGCGGCCCGGTTGATCGGGCTGGAGAGGCTGACCCCGCTCTTGCCCTCGTAGCTGGTGGTCTTCTCGCCGTTGTCGTCGGAGTAGTCGATCTCCTTCTGGGGACCGCCGACGATCGAGTACGTGGTCGTCTTCTCGCCGTAGTAGACACGCTGCTGGTACGTGCCCAGGGAGCCCGTGGACGGCAGGTCGGACTCGGTGAAGACCGGCTGGCCCTGGTCGTCGGCCTCGGTTCCCTTGGCGGCGACCACGCCGTAGCCGTGGGTGTAGCGGAAGTGGTCGTTGATCCAGTTGTTCTTCGGGATGCCGGCCAGGTTCAGCTCGCGCAGCCCGATGACGGTGTCCTGGACCTTGCCGTCCTTGGTGTAGCGGTCCACGTCAAGGTTGGTCGGGAACGCGTAGTAGTTCCGCATCTGCTGGAGCTGCTGGAACGTGGGCGACACGATGTTCGGGTCCATGATCCGGATACTCGCCGTGGAGTCGACGTCGCCCCGGAGCTTGGTCTTGTCCGTGGTGGTGCTCTTGCCCGTGTACTCGGTGACCTGGGTGTCGTCGATTCCGTACGCCTCGCGGGTCGCCTTGAGGTTCTTCTGGACGTACGGGGCTTCCTTGGCCTGCTCGTTGGGCTGGACCTGGAACTTCTGGACGATCGCCGGGTAGAGGCCGCCGATCAGGATCGCGGACAGGACCATCAGGCCGAAGCCGATGACGGGCAGCTGCCAGGTGCGCCGCCACAGGGTGGCGAAGAACAGCAGCGCGCAGATGACGGCGATGCAGAACAGGATCGTCTTGGCCGGCAGATACGCGTTCGCGTCGACGTACCGCAGGCCGGTCCAGTTGTCGGTGGCCTTGAAGTCGCTGGACTTGACGGCGAGTCCGTAGCGGTCGAGCCAGTAGGCGACCGCCTTGAGGGCGACGAAGATGCCGAGCAGCACCGACAGGTGGCCGGTCGCGGCACCGGTGGCGCGCGCACCGGGGCTGGTGACGCGCAGCCCGCCGTACAGGTAGTGGGTGAGCGCGGCGGCGATCAGGGAGAGGATCGCGGTGGCGAAGCCGAACCCCAGCAGGAAGCGGTACCAGGGCAGGTCGAAGGCGTAGAAGGAGACGTCGAGGTGGAACTGCGGGTCCTTCTGGTGGAAGGGCACGCCGTTGACCCACATCAGCCAGGTGCGCCACTGTCCGGCCGCGGACGCGCCGGCGATCAGCCCGACGAGCGCGGTGACCGCGAGGAGCAGCCACTTCTTGTACGGCGCGATGCCCATCCGGTAGCGGTCGAGGCTCTGCTGCTCCATGGACATGGCACTCAGCGGGGGCCGCAGCCGGTGCGCCAGCCAGATGTTGAACCCCACGGCGGCCGCCATCAGCAGACCGAAGACGGAGAACAGCCCGATCTTGGTCCACAGGGTGGTGGTGAACACCGAGGAGTAGTGCACCGACCGGTACCAGAGCCAGTCCGTCCAGAAGCCCGCGAACATGGTGAACGCCATGCCGAGCACGGAAAGGACGCCCAGTGTCAGGAGCAGGGTCCGGACCCGCCGGGACGGACGTCCGGTCGCTCTGATCCGTGGCCCCGTCGGGCCTCCGCCGCGGTCCGGCATCTGGAAAGCCAAGGTGCGCACCTCGAAGTCGCTGTTGTCGCCGTAGATCTGCTGTTGATCCGCTTTTGTTCTGTCAGGCCCCCGTGTTCGGGGGCCGTCCGTGGCCCCCTGTGATCGCGGGGCCACACCTATGCAACTTACTCACGGCTTACTCGGTTCCCGATTCCGGCCATGAACGAGGCAGGATTGTGACCATGTCCAACACTCCCATGGCAGCGAACCCGCTCACCCGGGCCGTCCTCGAGATCGACGAGTACGCCTCCGGCCTCGGCTGGGACCAGCCCGCTCGCCTCTTCGCCCTCGTCGACACCGCAAGGCTGCGCACCCAGGAACCGGCCCTCGCGGCCCAGCTCGGTCTGGAGGACGAGTCCGCGACCACCGGTCTCACCCCGATCGAGCAGGACGAAGTGCCAACGGACAAGGCGCTGGACGAGTTCCTCGGCACCATCGCCTGGCCGGACGCGGTGGTCGGCTGCGCGCTCACGGTGGAGCGGCTGATGCTGCCGCCGTCCGCCGAGGCCCAGGTCCCCGAGGGGCTGAGCGAGGCCAGGCTGGCCAAGTGGGTGGCGAGCCACCCCGACCGCCAGGAGGTCCGGATGACGGTCGCCGTACTGCGCGACGGCAGCCGCGACTCGGCGGTACGCCTGCGTGAGAAGGACTCGCCGACGGAGGTCCTCACCGGCCCCGAGCTGGTCCCCGGCCTGGCGGACGCGCTGAAGGCGACGTTCGAGGACTGAGACCGGCTCGTCGAACGGCACCGGGGGCGCCCCTCGTCAGAAAGGGCGCCCCCGGCCGTGTACCCGCCGGCTCAGCCCTTGGTGGTGCACTTCGGCAGGGCGCCGGTGTCTCCGCTGCGGATGTCCTTGAGGGCACCGAGGGCGTCGTCGATGGTCTTGACCTTGACCAGGGTGAGCCCGCTCGGGGTGTCCTTGGCGGCCTCGGCGCAGTTGTCGGCCGGGGTCAGGAAGTACTGGGCGCCCTTGCTGCGCGCGCCGATGGTCTTCAGCGAGATGCCGCCGATCGGGCCGACCGTGCCGTCGTCGTCGATCGTGCCGGTACCCGCGACGAACTTGCCGCCGGTGAGGCTGCCAGGTGTGAGCTTGTCGTAGATCCCGAGCGAGAACATCAGCCCCGCGCTCGGCCCGCCGACATCGGCGAGCTTGATGTCGATGGAGAACGGGAACGTGTGATCGGTCCCGGCGGAGATCCCGACGATGGCGCGCTTCTGGCCGCTGTCGTCGGAGGTGGCGGTGGTGATGGTGACGTTCTGCGTCTTGGTGGCCGTCTTGTTCGCCTTCTCGGCGGCGGCCTGCTCCTTGACCGGGACCACGGTGAAGACGACCTTCTCGCCGGGCTTGTGCTTGGTCACCAGGGTGGCGACGTCGGCCGGCTGCTTGACCACCGTGCCGTCGACGGCCTTGATCACGTCACCGGCGTGCAGCCTGCCCTCGGAAGGCGAGCCCTTGAGGACCGTCGACACGATCACCCAGGACTTCACCGGTACGCCCAGCTCCTTCAGGGCGGCGACCTTCGCGCTCTCCTGGGACTCGCTGAACTCCTCGGCGTTCTCCTGGGTGGACTGCTGTTCCGTCTTGCCGTCCGGGTAGAGCGTGTCGTGCGGCACGACCTTGTTGTCGTGCGAGAGCCAGCCGTAGACCGCCTCGACAAGATTCATCTTGTAGTCGGCACTGGTGACCCTCACCGTGGTCATGTTCAGATGCCCGGAGGTCGCGTAGGTCTTGTGACCGGAGATCTGCAGCACCGGCTCGCCGTCGTGGTCCCCGAGCGTGTTCACGGTCGGGCCGGGAGACATCTCCGAGTACGGCACGTTGATGAGCACTCCGGCGCACAGGAGCGCGATCAGCATCAGAGTGGAGGCGAGCATCGTCGCGGTGCGGCGTGGCATGCGAAGACAGTACGGGACGGGTCTGTCAGCGCACCGTCAGGGCCACCCGTCACACGCAGCTCAGCCGCCGGAGCGGGACTTCTCCATGGCCTCGCGGAAGCGCGCGTACCCGTCGAGTTCCGGCCCGTCGCTGCGCGCTTTCCTCGTCCGGTTGGCCCAGCTGCCCCACAGACCGGCACCGACCGCCGCCACAAGCGGAATCAGCAACCAGACGAGCGCCGCCATGCCGACCTCCCAACCCCATGAGCGTCCGCGACTGACTGATCAGCAGATTAATCACCCGCACTGACAACGCTCACGCGAGGGGTAGGGTTACGCAAGCGGAGGCCGGACAGGGGCCCTTCAGCAGGCCCCGACCCATTCCTCCGTCCCATCCGAGAACTTCTGGTGCTTCCAGATGGGCACCTCGTGCTTGAGGTCGTCGATCAGCTTCCGACAGGCTTCGAAGGCGTCGCCCCGATGCGGACACGACACGCCGACGACCACGGCGAGATCACCCACCCGCAGGTCCCCCACCCGATGCACCGCGGCCAGCGCCCGCACCGGGTACTCGGCGACGACCTTCTCGGCGATCCGCCGCATCTCGCTCTCGGCACTGGGATGACACGAATACCCGAGCGCGTCCACGTCGGCGCCCCCGTCGTGATTCCGCACGGTCCCCACGAACAGCGCGATCCCACCGGCCGCGTAGTCCCCCACGGCCGCGAAGACCTCGTCCACCGAGAGCGCGCTCTCCCGAATCCCGATCAACTTCACGGGATCGACGGCGCCCCGCTCCCCAGGATGATCACTAACAGCAGCCATACCCCCCATCGTGCCGCAAGCCCACGACCACACGGAATACCGCTATCACCAAGCACACACACATACGGCTTCGGAGACTCCTACAGCACCGACGCCGACACCGGTCCGTCCCACCCCGTCCAACGTCCGAGGACGAACACCGGACGCCACCACAATCCACCCCGTCCGACGTCCGAAGACGAGAACCGGTCCGCACCCCCACCTTCTCAGCCCGTCCGGCGTTTGAGGACGAGGCCGTTCAGGCCGATGCGGGGGTGCGGGGGCGGCAGCCCCCGAAGCGGGCGGTCGAAGGGGGCCCACCCCCTGGAGGACGGGACGGGTAGGGGCGGCGGGGGCGAGAAACCCCTCAGATCCGCCGCCGCGCCTTCCGAGCCCGCCGCACCACGGCCGCCGCCCCCAGCAACGCGACCGTCGCCCCCGCAGCCCCCGCAGCCGTCGCGTCCTTACGACCGAGCCGCCGCCCGACAACGGTGTGCCGCCCAGCCACCTCCTCCAGCAACTCGGCCAGCACCTCCTCGTTCGTCCACCCCGGCCGCCACCCGGCGTCATGCAGCCGGCTCCCGCTCACCACCCACGGATACATCGTGTACGCGAGATCCCCGGCCGGCGACGGCGTCAGCCCGATCCGGTGCAGCCGTGCCGCCGCCCCCAGCGCGACCGCCGACGGCAGCTCCATCCGCCGGATCCCGCTGAGCTCCTCGACCTCCTCCTGCTCCAGCCACCCGTCACAGCCGACGGCGAGTTCCCCGTCGACCTTCTCCAGGACGGCGTACTCCAGGGCACTGCACAGATCCTCGACGTGGCAGAACTGCCAGGCGGGCCGCGACCCGGCGACGACAAGCAGGCGGGGCGACTCGAAATACCGGGTCAGCGCGGTGTCCGTCTCCCCGACGAGCACCGCGGGGCGCACGACGGTGACATTGAGCCCGGGGTGCGCGCGGGGCGCCCGGCGCGCAAGCCGCTCGATCTCCAGCAGGTCGCCCACGCCGGTGGCCTCCGCGGTGGCACGCAACTCCGCGTCCTCCGACAACGGCAGCTCGTTGTCCGGAAGCGCGCCGTAGACCATCGCGGAGGTGCACAGCACCACGCGATGCACCCCGGCGGCGGCGGCCGCGGTCAGCACGGTCTGCGTCCCCCGCACGTTGTAGGCCGTACGAGCGGCCGAATCGGTCTCCAGATCCAGGTCGAGCGCGAGATGCACCACCACATCGGCCCCACGGAGCTTGTCCGCGATGGCCGGATCCCGCACGTCCAGGATGTGCCACTGGGCGTCGGCGCACTCCCCGCGCCGCTCGTCGATGGCGATGACCTGCCTGATCTCCTCGGACGCGGCCAGCCGCTCGGTGAGCAGCGCGCCGACCCCGGTCGCGGCGCCGGTCACGGCGACGACGGGCCCGCGCACCGCGGGAGGGGTTGAATGGTTTCGCGCTGCGCGAACCTGCGGATCTGGGGAACTCACCGGGCGTCTCCAGCGGTTGTCTTCAGTACGAGCGTGCGTGACGCGTACGTACCAGGTGGCATCCATCCTGCCGCAGGCCGACTGTCGGCGAAGCACCGAGGCCCGATCGGGTCGGGGTGTCTACGCTGGGTGGTGTTGTCGGGCAGCCGCGCCGCCGGAGAGAACCGGTGGCCTTACCAGCCGAGGATTCCCGTGAGTGACACCCCATTCGGTTTCGGCCTTCCGCCGGAGGAGCCGGAAGACGGCGACGAGGGCAAGAAGAAGGACCAGCAGAGCGGTGGTGGGCAGGGACCGGCCAACCCGTTCGGTTTCGGCACGCCCGGAGCCGGCGGCTTCGGCGGCCCCGGCGCCGACAATCCGTTCGCTGCCATGTTCGGTTCGCTGAACCCCACCGACCTGGGCGCGGCCTTCCAGCAGCTGGGCCAGATGCTCTCGTACGAGGGCGGCCCGGTGAACTGGGATATGGCCAAGCAGATCGCCCGCCAGACGGTCTCCCAGGGCACCTCGGACGGCGTCAAGGACGCGAGCGTCGGTCCCGCCGAGCGCACCGCGGTCCAGGAGGCCGTCCGGCTGGCCGACCTGTGGCTGGACGACGCGACGTCGCTGCCGTCCGGTTCCGGTTCGGCCGTGGCGTGGTCCCGCGCGGAGTGGGTCGAGGCGACGCTGCCCGCCTGGCAGGAGCTGGTCGACCCGGTCGCGGAGCGCGTCGGCGCCGCGATGGGCGACGTCCTGCCGGAGGAGATGCAGGCCATGGCGGGCCCGCTGATCGGCATGATGCGCTCCATGGGCGGCGCCATGTTCGGCACCCAGATCGGGCAGGCCGTGGGCGTGCTCGCGGGCGAGGTCGTCGGCTCGACCGACATCGGCCTGCCGCTGAGCCCGGCCGGCAAGGCCGCGCTGCTGCCGGTGAACATCGAGGCGTTCGGCAAGGACCTCGGCGTGCCGAAGGAGGAGGTGCGGCTGTACCTCGCACTGCGCGAGGCGGCCCACCAGCGCCTGTTCGCACACGTGCCGTGGCTGCGCTCGCACCTGTTCGGCGCGGTCGACGGGTACGCGCGCGGCATCAAGGTCGACACCGCCAAGCTGGAGGACGTGGTCGGCCAGTTCGACCCGCAGAACCCCGAGCAGCTCCAGGACGCCCTTCAGCAGGGCATGTTCCAGCCGGAGGACACGCCCGAGCAGAAGGCCGCCCTGGCCCGTCTGGAGACGGCTCTGGCGCTCGTCGAGGGCTGGGTCGACGCGGTGGTCCACGCGGCCGCGAAGCCGCGCCTGTCGTCCGCTGACGCGCTCCGCGAGACCCTGCGCCGCCGCCGTGCCACGGGCGGTCCCGCGGAGCAGACCTTCGCCACGCTGATCGGCCTGGAGCTGCGCCCACGCCGGCTGCGCGACGCCTCCCGCCTGTGGGCCTCGCTCACGGACGCGCGCGGTGTCGACGGCCGGGACGCGCTGTGGGCGCACCCGGACATGCTGCCGACGGCGAGCGACCTGGACGACCCGGACGGCTTCGTGCACCGCGAGCAGCTGGACTTCTCCGAGCTGGACAAGATGCTCGGCGAGGCCGCGCAGAAGCCCGACCTGCACAAGAAGGACGAACAGGAAGACCAGGCAAAGGGCGACGACACCGAGTGAGCCTGTACGACGACGCGGTCCTCGTCCTCAAGGGGTACGAGGGCCAGAACGAGCTGCGCCAGGCCTATCTGGACCACCTCGCGGCACACCCGGACGGCATGTGGAAGGCCTGTCACGCCGGCCATGTCACGGCGAGCGCGCTGGTCGTCGACCCCGAGCACGGCCGGGTACTGCTGACCCTGCACAAGAAGCTGCGGATGTGGCTGCAGATGGGCGGGCACTGCGAGCCGGGCGACGCCACGCTGGCGGCGGCGGCCCTGCGGGAGGCGACCGAGGAGTCCGGGATCCCCGGGCTGACGCTGCTGCCGGGCGGCCCGGTCCGGCTGGACCGGCACCCGATCCCGGCGCCGTGCCACTGGCACTTCGACGTCCAGTACGCGGCCCTCGCCCCGCGCGGCGCCGCCCACGCGATCAGCGACGAGTCCCTCGACCTGCGCTGGTTCGACTACGACAGGGTGCCGGAGGTCGCCGACGACTCGGTCGTACTGCTGCTGGAAGGGACCCGTGCGCGGCTCTGACCTGGAACTTCTGGAGACATCGGCGCATGTGTAAGGGGCGCCCGCCGCGGCGGGCGCCCCTTACTTTCGGGCTCTCTTTCAGGGCCCTCCCGGGCCCTCAGCTCCAGACGTTGCCCTGGTTCATGCCACGCGCGCCCTGCTGGCCCATGCCGAACTGGGCGGCGATGCCCTGACCGACCTGAGCGTGCTGCGGCGGCAGCAGTTCACTCGGCTGGACCAACGCGAAGCCACTTCCCATGAAACTCAGCTCCCAGCCCTCCCCGGTGCTGCCCCGGCGCCGCCACACCCCCGAGGAGTGCGTCTGGGCCTGCATCTGGACACGCAGCCCGGTGGACCAGGCGACGATCGCGTCGGCATCGCAGTTGACGTACTTGTCGGGCGTGACCTGCATCAGCAGCGGCGCGCCCGAGGTCATCAGGGCTACCTGGCCGCGTCCGGTGATGTTGAGCTGGTACTTCCCGGACCCGGAGATGCCGTAGAGGCTGTCGACGGCGACGACCTCGTAGTGCAGCGAGGAGTCCATGGCGAGGACGTAGCCGCTGTCCACGGTCAGACCGTCCTGCTCGACGTCCAGGACGTGGATGTGCTGGGCGAGGTTGGCGAAGTAGACCGTGCCCTGCCCGTGGCAGCGCATCAGGTCCAGGCCCTCACCGGTGTACGCACGCGCGCGTGCCTGGTTGTGGCCCTGGTACTCGGCGTCGAACTCGACGAGCCCCTGGTAGGCCACCATGGTGCCCTTGCGAGCGAGGATGTCGTCGTGGCCCTCCAGGACGACCCGCAGCATCTGCTTGTTCTGCAGGCTGTAGCGGCCTGGGGCCTGGGAGTCGTTGAAGGCGAAAAGCGGGCTCTGCATGGTTTCCTGACTCCCCCTCAGCCCCGGAACCGGAGGCGGTCGGTGCTGTCCTCGCTGGGCTGGACGACGACGATGCCCTGGCCGGAGAAGGCCATCTGGTAGGCCTCGCCGCTGCCCCGGCCGATCAGCGACTGCGCCTTGAAGCTGCGCTTGCCCTTGACCTTGAGGTTCGGGGACCAGGCGACCAGCGCGTCCGGGTCGACGTACGTCTCGTCCTCGCCGCCTCCGCAGTCGACGACGATCGGCTTGCCCCGGGAGGTCAGTGCGACCCAGCCCTGCCCGGAGATCTTGGTGTTCCACAGGCCCTGACCGGCGAACTTCGCCAGCCCCTTGACCCGCTCCACACCCCACGTCAGATGTGCGTCGAAGGCGAGCAGGTTGGTGGCGTTGACGGAGATGCCGTCGCCGTTGAGGTTGATGACGACGACGTTCGCGCCGTAGTCGGCGAGGTAGAGCAGACCGTCACCGGAGCACTTCATCAGGGGCGCGCCCTCGCCGGTCATCCAGTCGCGGGCGATCTGGCGGACGGCCGGCGGGTTGGGCTCGTACTGGACGAAGCCCTCGTAGGCGACCATCGACCCCACGCGCGCGAGGAGGTCGTTCCCGGTCTGCATGGCGACCTTCAGCATGTGGTCGCCGTGGTTCTCCATACGGGCGGTGACGGGTGCGGGGGCGTAGCCCGCGAGCGGCTGGTTCATGACGGGCTCCCTCAGACCTCGTACGGCTGGACGACGATGAAGTTGCCGGGCGCGCCCCGGAACTGCAGGTTGACGCTCTCCCCGGTGTCGCCCGGGTAGGCGTTGCGGCGCATCCGCACCTGGCTGGAGACGATCACCTGGGAGGCCGCAGACCAGGCGACCACGGCGTTGCAGTCGGCGAACGTCGTCGGGGTCACGGGCAGCACGACGGGCGTGCCGTGCGTCTTGACCACGATCGTGCCGGTGCCCTGGAACTGCATCGTGAACAGCGCGCCGCCGGGGATGCCGTGCCCCTCGATCCGGCGGACCTCGTACTGGAGGCTCTCGTCGAAGGCGAGGACGCTCTCGGCGGAGACGCAGATCGCGTCGCCCTGAAGCTCGACGGGGTGCAGATGGGCGGAGTTCTCGGCGTAGAACACCTGGCCGTTGCCGGTGCAGCGCATCAGCTGCATCTCCTGGCCGGTGGCGTTGCCCACGATCCGGCCGGCGAATCCGGCGCCCTTGTAGCTGAAGTCGACCTTGCCCTGGTAGAGCACCATGCTGCCCTGGCGGGCCAGCACGGGCTGGCCGCCGATGCCGAGGTCGACACGGATGAGCTTGCTGTTCTGCGGCGTCCAGCGCTGCCCGGTGGGCGTCTCCTTGAACTTCTGGAGCGCGGCGCTCACCCCGGCACCGCCCTGCGGAGCGCCCTGCGGGACGCCGTAGCTCTGCTGACCGGGAACCTGCCCGAACGGCGCCTGCTGGCCGTAGCCCGGGGGCGGGGTCGGGGCCTGGGGCGCCTGTGGGTATCCGGGCGGCGGGGCGGGGGCCTGCGGGGGCGCCGGGGGCTGGCCGTAGCCTGGCGGGGCCGGCGGCTGACCGTAGGGCGCGGGCGCCGGGGACGGGGGCGGCACCATGCCGGGCGCCGACGGGGTCAACGGGGCGATGATGGTGGGCGCATGATGCACATTCGAAGCCGGCACCGGACCGGGGGCCGGCGGCGGGGTGAAGCCCTGGGGGGCGGGCGCGGGCGCCGGGGTGGACGCGGGCGCCGGCGCCGGCGCGGAGGGAGCTCCGAACGCCGGCGGCGCGAAGCCGGGCGCGGACCCGGTCTGCGGCTGCTGCGGCTCCGGTGCGGCGGGCGCCTCCTCCTCCGCCACCTCGCCGCCGAAGTTCTTCAGCAGCGCCTCCAGACCACCGTCGAAGCCCTGGCCGACGGCGGCGAAGCGCCACACGTCCTTCAGGTAGAAGTCGCCGAGCATCACGGCCCGCTCGGTGGAGAACTCCGAGCCGTTGAAGGAGTACCGGGCCACCTCCTCGCCGCCCGCGACGATCCGGATGTATCCGGGCGCGACCTGCGACATCTGCCCGGCGCCGTCGATGGTCGCCGTGAACGCCAGCTTCTGGATCCGCGACGGGATCCGGTCCAGCGTGACCCGGAAGGACTCCGTGTCGCCCGCCTGCGCACCCAGCAGCTGGATGGACTCCTCGGGCGACTTCGGCTGGTTGAAGAAGACGAAGTACCGGTCGTCCGACAGCCGTTCGTCCGCGTCGAGGCCGAAGCAACTGATGTCGAAGGTCAGTCCGGGGCCGGAGATCTGCACGCCTACGTACAGATCCGTGCCCGCCGTGAGGTCACTGATCCTGGCCTTGTGGCCGCGTTGGAATTCCCTGGCCATGCGTTACGACCGTCCCCCATCCCGAATGTGAGTGCGTCGCGCCAGGCTAACGGCTAACTCGGACATCGGAAGAAGTCGGTACAGACCCGGTACACAACCGCGCTCAGCGACCCCGCAGGGAGCGCTCCCGGGGTGTGTCACTCATCACGCGCGCCGGGCACATGGGGCAGCCGGTCGGCCGCGACCACCCCTTCGAGGTAGCCCCGGGCCCGCTCGGTCCGCGGGTACGCCTCCAGCAGTCGCCAGAACCCGGGGCCGTGTCCGGGCACCAGCAGATGCGCCAGTTCATGGCAGAGCACGTAGTCGACGACGTACTCGGGCATGCCCTGGAGCCGGTGCGAGAGACGGATGCTGCCCTCGGACGGGGTGCAGGAGCCCCAGCGGGTGTTCTGGTTGGTGACCCAGCGCACCGAGGCGGGGCGGGCCCGGCCGCCGAAGTACTGGGCCGACAGCCGCTCGGCACGCTCGGCCAGTTCGGCGTCGCCCAGCACTCGCTTGCTCTCCTGGGCAGCGAGTTTGTTGAGCATGACGGTCACCCAGCGTTTCTCCTCCGCCTCGGACATCCGGGCGGGAATCAGCACGACGGTGCGATCGCCCTCGCGGTACGCAGAAACGGTCCGGCGGCGGCGGGCGCTTCTGCGAACCTCGATCGCGCTCGCCCCCAAGCCGCTGGGCGGCTGGCTCGTCGTGCTGCGCTGTGGCTTTCCGGCGCGGTGCAGTGGGTCGGCGGGCACGCCCCGACGTTACCCGCTGCACATGCGGGAAGTCCCGGGTCCGGGACGGTTCGGTGCCGATCCCCCACCATGCGTTTGATTTGTACGACGAATACCCACCGCCTGTGGACAACTTTCGGCGCCCACCGGGCGGCCCGGGCATGCTGGCACTCGTCGGCGGAGCGTGACCGGCTCCACCGGCACACGGGGATGTTCTGTGACCTTTCGACAGATACGGGGGCCTGTCATGCATCCGTTGGTGAAGCCCGCGCTGCGGCGCGGCTGGCGCGATCTCAACACCGTGCAGTTCGGGATGACTCCCGCGCACGCGATGACACTGGGGCCGATGGACACGGCGACCGGGAGCTTCCTGGACCTGCTCAACGGCGCCCGGGGGCTCGCGCTGCTGCGCGAGGAGGGGCGCCGCATGGACCTGCCGGACGGGCATGTCGACGCCCTGGTGGAACGGCTGTCCCGGGCCGGGCTCGTCGACGACGCACTCGGCGGCGGGCCGGCGGCGCAGGCGTTGCGCGAGAAGAAGGAGGTTCTGGAGCGGCTGCGTCCCGACCTCGCCTCGCTCTCCCTGATCACTCCGGAGCCCGGTGGCGCGATCGGCCGGCTGGCGGCCCGGCGGGCGCTGCGGGTGCGGGTGCAGGGCGCGGGCCGGGTCGGTGTCACGCTGGCCGCGCTGCTGTCGGGCGCGGGCGTCGGCGAGGTCGACGTACGGGACGTGGGCCGCGTCCAGCCGTGGGACGTGGCGCCGGGCGGGCTGCCCGCGGAGGCGATCGGCGAGCGCCGCGACGAGGCCGCGCGCAGAGTCGTCCGCCGGGCGGCCCCGGACCGCCCGCCCCGCCGCCCGGACTCTTCGGCGGAGGAGCCGGGCCTGGCACTGGTGATCATCGCCCCGCGCGACGATGTGCTGGTGCATGCCCCGGACGCGCGCGCCGCCGAACCGCTCATGGCCTCGGGGACCCCTCATCTCTACACGGGTGTCGTGGAGGGCACGGGCGTAGTCGGCCCCCTCGTCCTGCCCGGTGGAACAGGGTGCGCCCGCTGTCTGCACGAGCACCGCACGGACCGGGATCCGGCCTGGCCGCGCCTGATCGCCCAGTGGCGGTCCGGGCAGGCCCGCCGGGTGGCCGCCTGCGATCTGACGCTGGCGACGGCCGTGGCCGGGCTGGCCGCCGCGCACGCCCTGGCCTTCCTCGACGGAGAATCGCCGACCGGCGCGGGGGCACGCTGGGAGGCGTCCGTGCCGGCTCTGCACTGGCACGCGCGGCCGGTCTGGCCGCACCCCGCATGCCCGTGTGGGGCGGCGGAGAAAGCTAAGGGGGAACACTCCTCAACCAACGGGGATCCACACGCGACAATGGTGGTGCAACGGCCGTCGGCGGAGCGAGGACAGCACGCGGACGCGGCACGGCCGACTGGGACTTGGAGGGCGCATGTCTGATCTTCCCCGGAAGGCGGTCACCCGGACCGCCAAGCTCGCCGCGCTCCCGCTCGGCTTCGCCGGCCGGGCGACCTGGGGTCTGGGCAAGCGCATCGTGGGCGAGTCCGCGGAGATCGTCGGCCGGGAGCTGCAACAGCGCACGGCGGAGCAACTGTTCAAGGTCCTGGGCGAGTTGAAGGGAGGGGCGATGAAGTTCGGGCAGGCCATGTCCGTCTTCGAGTCGGCCCTTCCGGAGGAGGTCGCCGGCCCCTACCGGGCGGCTCTCACCAAGCTCCAGGACGCTGCGCCGCCGATGCCGACCCGCACCATGCACTCGGTGCTCGCCGAGCGCCTCGGGGAGGACTGGCGGGAGCTGTTCCTGGAGTTCGAGGACAAGCCCTCGGCGGCGGCCTCGATCGGGCAGGTGCACCGGGCGGTGTGGCAGGACGGCCGGGTGGTGGCGGTCAAGGTGCAGTACCCGGGAGCCGGCGAGGCCCTCCTGTCCGACCTGGGACAACTGAGCCGCTTCGCCCGTCTGTTGGGGCCGCTGATCCCCGGCATGGACATCAAGCCGCTGATCGCGGAGCTGCGCGACCGGGTCTCCGAGGAACTGGACTACTCCCTGGAGGCGCAGGCCCAGGCGGCGCACGCGGAGGAGTTCGAGGGCGACCCCGATGTGGTGGTGCCCGCGGTGGTGCACCAGTGCGACCAGGTCCTGGTCACGGAGTGGATCGACGGGATACCGCTCTCCGAGATCATCTCGGGGGGTACGCAGGAGCAGCGCGACCGGGCCGGTCAGCTCCTGGCCCGGTTCCTGTTCTCGGGCCCGGCCCGCACCGGCCTGCTGCACGCCGACCCGCACCCCGGCAATTTCCGCCTGCTGCCCGGTGCGCCGGAGGACGAGGAGGAGTGGCGCCTCGGCGTGCTGGACTTCGGCACCGTCGACCGCCTCTCCGGCGGCCTGCCCAGCCCGATCGGCGACTCCCTGCGGATGACGCTGGACGGTGACGCCGAGGCGGTCTACGAGCTGCTGCGCGCGGAGGGGTTCGTCAAGGATTCCATAGAGCTGGACCCCGACGCCGTCCTGGACTATCTGCTGCCGATCATCGAACCGGCCCAGGTCGACGAGTTCACCTTCACCCGCAACTGGATGCGCAGCCAGGCGGCCCGCATCGCCGACCCCCGCAACCCCGCCCACCAGCTGGGCAAGCAGCTCAACCTGCCGCCGGCCTATCTCCTCATACACCGGGTGACCCTGAGCACCATCGGCGTGCTGTGCCAGCTGGGTGCGACGGTACGGCTGCGGGAGGAGCTGGAGGCGTGGCTGCCCGGGTTCGTACCCGAAGAGTTCGAGGAGCTCGAAGAGCTCGAGGAACTCGAAGAAGCCGTGGAAGCCGAACTGGAAGCCGAAGAAGACGGGGAAGTGGAAGGGACCGAGGCGGCCGTAGAGGCGCAGTAGGGGGCCGGTGTTCACCACCAGGACGAATCGAGCCTGCCCTCGATCGCTCTGAGGTTCTCCCTGGAGCAGGTGTCGCAGAAGAACTGGCGGACGCCGTTCTCCACGGAGCAGGTCCAGGTGGTGGGCTGGGGGCCGTCGGCCGGGGTGCCGCAGCGGGCGCACACGAGCGGGTGGGGCTCCGTGGTGGAGCCGCCGTGATCACTGCCTCCGGAAAGACTCGTCACCCGGTGACCATAACTCCGCGGCGCGGATCCGTCGGGACAACGCACCGCGGGGGCCGGTCCGTTCGGCCGGACCGGCCCCCGCTGGGAGCTTTCGCCTCCCGGGGTCGGGAGGCCACCGCTTCAGGTGTACTGGGTTACTGCATCACGGCCATGGCGAGCGCACGGCGGGCGCGCATCGAGGCACGCTCGGCCCGGCGCTGCATCCGGCGAGCGGTCGCCAGGCGCACGGCCCTGCGTTCCCGCTCGGCCTCGTGCAGTCGCTCGTGCATATGCGCACGAGCCAAGGCTTCTGGGATGAGTTGCATCTCTCGGGTCCTGTTCTGACGCGAGCCGGTGGCGGTACCGGCGGTGGTGAAGTCTGGGATCGCGGAGCCTGCGGGCTCGCTGGTGGACGGCTTCATCGGGGCCTGCTTCTTGGGATCGTGCGTGAGGGGGCGGTCGATCGTTCCGTGGATGTTCATGCCATGACCGGGTTCTTGCGCGGGCGGCCACGCGGCCGCTTGCGGGCGACAACGACACCCTGGACGAACAGCTCGCCACCCCAGACGCCCCAGGGCTCACGCCGCTCCTTCGCCCCGGCGAGGCAGGCCTCGATCAGCGGGCAGGTGCGGCACAGGGACTTGGCGTACTCGACGTCCGCCGGCGACTCGGCGAAGAAGACCTCCGGGTCGTAGGAACGGCAGGGGACGGGTACGCCGAGGTTCTCGATGGCGTCGTCGAGCGCGGTGAGCGCGGTGAGCGGGATCAAGGTGGAGTCCTCCGTGAGGCCGGGCGGGGGGATCGTTTCGGAAGGCGGTACGGACGGGGCGTGCGCTTCGAGTTGCACGGTTGTTCTTCCTCGTCTGGTCGTGCCGGTCGGGTTGGACCGGTTGGCGGCTGGTACCGGGTTCTGCTCTTGTCCCGAGGCCCCTTCGCTCCGCTCTCCCCGTTCGGGGAAAACAGAAGGGCCGCGGATCCCGGATGGGGTTCCGCGGCCCTGAAGGCGCCGGCCTGATCGATCAGGCTGGATCACTCCAGGGTTCTGGCCCACGGAAGGCCCACATCAGGTGATGCTGCGTCGTCTGCTTCCGGCTACCGGCACCGGCTGCCGTAAAGGCATAGGCCTGGGCCTGTGCCGCTACTGCTTCCAGTGCCTTCGTCGGTCGCTCATTGCGCTCACGGACAGGAAGACCCGCGAGAGAAACGGAGGACGCCGGACGCACGGCAGGAATGCCGGACAGACCGGTGCCCAGGTTCGAGACGCCGAGCATGCACACGGAGACGGCCGAGAGATCGGTCATTTTGGCCGCGCTGATGTTGGTCTTGATGCTGATCACTGGACTCGCCTCCTCTCGGCGTCTAGGGGACCGGTGTTGAGCCGATCCGCTCGGATATGCAAGTACAACACGGAACCGGGCCTTCGAGAAGGCCGCCGCTTCCGTGCTTAGAACCTATGGGGATTGCTGGGGCATGCGCAAACTATTTTTTCGACGAGTTCGCATCAGCCCCCCACTTCTTCTCCCTCGGGCTCCTGGCCTGCACAGATGGCCAGAACATCGGCACCGTAACGGTTGAGCTTGCGCGTGCCGACACCGGGGATGCGGGCCAACTCGCGGTCGTCGTCCGGGGCGCTCTCGGCGATGGCCATCAGCGTCCTGTCGGTGAAGACGCAGAAGGCGGGCTGACCGCTGAGCCGGGCCTGGTCCGCACGCCACTCACGCAGCCGCTCGTAGAGTCCCTCGTCCATGTCGGAGGGGCAGCCGTCGCAGCGCATCAGCTTCATCTCGCCGGCGTCGGTCAGCGTGCGGCCGCAGACCCGGCAGCGGGCGGGGGTGCGCTGGGTGCGCCGGGGTGCGGACGCGGGGCCGCCGGTGAAGCCGCGTTCGACACCTCCGCCGCCGGCGCCGCCGGCCCGGCCGACAGTGCCGGTGGAGCCGGGGCGCAGACCGTCCAGGAAGTGGCTGGGCCTGCGGCCGGGTCTGCCGCCGGGGGTGCGGGAGAGGGACCAGGAGACATGGAGCCGTTCCCTGGCGCGGGTCACGCCGACGTAGAGGAGCCGGCGTTCCTCCTCGATCTGTTCGTCGGTCTTCGCATAGGTGATCGGCATCATGCCCTCGGCGACGCCGACCAGGAAGACGACGTCCCACTCCAGGCCCTTCGCCGAATGCAGGGAGGCGAGGGTGACGCCCTGGACGGTCGGGGCGTGCTGGGCGCCCGCGCGCTCGTCGAGTTCGGCGACGAAGTCGGCGAGGGTCGCGGCGGACCGGGCGGCGGCGACGTCCTGGGCGAGGTTGACCAGAGCGGCCAGCGACTCCCAGCGCTCCCGGACCGCGCCGGAGCCGGCCGGGGGCGAGGTGGTCCAGCCCTCCCCGGAGAGAACCGCGCGCACCTGCGAGGGCAGGTCCACGGTGTCGTCGAGCAGCGCGTCGTTGCCGCCGAAGCGGGCCGCGGCGCGCAGGGCGACACCCGCCTTGCGCACCTCGGGCCGGTCGAAGAACCGCTCGGCACCG
Source organism: Streptomyces sp. NPDC058457 (assembly GCF_042720695.1). NCBI lineage: Bacteria > Bacillati > Actinomycetota > Actinomycetes > Kitasatosporales > Streptomycetaceae > Streptomyces > Streptomyces sp. NPDC058457. The sequence continues at coordinate 75,512 of NZ_JBHXLU010000027.1, forward strand.
CGCAGTTGGTAGGGCACCCCAGCGTCCGCGAGGGCCTGTTCATACGTCTCGGACTGGGCGTTGGTGCGGAACAGGATGGCGATCTCGGCGGCCGGCACCCCGGCGGCGACGAGCTCCCGGATGCGGCGGGCGGCGCCCTCGGCCTCGGCGGGCTCGTCGGTGTACTCGGTGTACGCGGGCTCGGGTCCTGCGGGGCGCTGGGAGATCAGCTCCAGGCGGTGGTCGGCGGCCCGGCCACGGGCCTGGGCCAGCAGACCGTTGGCGAGGTGGACGACCTGGGGTGTGGAGCGGTAGTCGCGGACCAGCTTGACGACGGTGGCCCCGGGGTGGCGGGTGCGGAAGTCGAGCAGATGGTCGGGGGTTGCTCCTGTGAACGAGTAGATGGTCTGGCTCGCGTCGCCGACGACGCACAGGCTGTCGCGCTCGCCGAGCCACAGTTCCAGCAGCGTTTGCTGGAGCGGGCTGACGTCCTGGTACTCGTCGACGACGAAGTGCTGGTACTGGGCGCGGACCTGTTCGGCGATGTCGTGCCGGTCCTGCAGGATGCCGACGGTCAGCAGCAGGACGTCCTCGAAGTCGATGACGGCGCGGTCGCGCTTGAGGTCCTCGTAGACCGAGTAGACCTGGGCGATCTCGGCGGGGTCACGGGGGGCCTCCCGGCCGGCCTTCACGGCGGCGAGCGGATAGTCGGCGGGGACGGTCCGGGTGACCTTGGACCACTCGATCTCGGCGGTGACGTCCCGCAGCTCGCCCCGGTCGAGGCGGATGCGGCAGGCGGCGGCCGCGTCGGCGACGAGCTGGATCTTGCGGTCGACGAGTCGGGGCAGGGAGCCACCGATCGCTTTCGGCCAGAAGAACTGAAGCTGGCGTAGCGCGGCGGAGTGGAAGGTGCGGGCCTGCACCCCCTGGGCGCCGAGCTGGCGCAGCCGGCCGCGCATCTCCCCGGCGGCGCGGTTGGTGAAGGTGACGGCGAGCACGCTGGACGGCTGGAGGATGCCGGCCCGCACCCCGTAGGCGATCCGGTGGGTGATCGCCCGGGTCTTGCCGGTACCGGCTCCGGCCAGCACGCACACGGGACCGTGCAGGGCGGTCGCCACCGCGCGCTGCTCGGGGTCGAGCCCTTCGAGCACCGCGTCGGCAGAGTCCGGTACCGGCGGGAAGAGGGAGGAATGCGTTGCTGCTGTCACATGGCCATGCTGCCAGGTCGCCGGAGACGGCTGTGCCGGTTGTCCACAGGCAGCCCCACGCAGTCGTACTAATGCGGCAGGCGTCACTCGGGCCCGTGCTGCGGGAATGCTCGGGGCCCGTGCTGCGGGAATGGCGGACGGGCCGCGTACGTTCCTTTCCTGGACGACCTTCCCCGACCTGCCGAAGGAGTGCGAGCGAGATGCAGGGCACTGTGACGATGTACAGCACCACGTGGTGTGGCTACTGCCGCCGGCTGAAGAGCCAGATGGACCGCGAGGGCATCGCTTACACCGAGATCAACATCGAGCAGGACCCGGAGTCGGCCGCATTCGTGGAGAAGGCGAATGGCGGAAACCAGACGGTCCCCACGGTGCTCTTCGCCGACGGCTCGACGCTCACGAACCCGTCGCTGGCCCAGGTGAAGCAGAAGGTCGGCGCGTAGGTTTCCCGGCGCATGGCGGCTCCTGACTCATTTCAGGGGCCGCCTTCGCATGTTCGGGTCGGCTTGTCCCACACCAGCGTGTAGCGCCACAGCAGGCGGCGCCGGTACCGGCGGCCGGGGAGCCGGTGCGCGGTGGACTGCCGGACCTCTCCCCAGTGCATGGGGGAGTCTTCGACGGGCATCCCCACCGGGGCCCGCTTGCCGCCCCGCAGACGCGCGTTCAACCGACTCGCGGGGACTCCGCAGCCACTGATCACCCAGTCCAGCGGGGTGTGGTTGTACGCCATACCGACGATGACCAGCCGCCCGCCGGGCGCGAGCAGTCCCACCAGCCGGTCGATCGCATCGTCGAAAGGGGAGTGGTGGATGACGGCGACCGCGCTGACGAAGTCGTAGCCCTCCTCGTCGAGGGCGGCGCCGTCGAGGTAGTCGCCCTCCAGGAAGGTGACGTTCGCAGCGGCCCGCTTGCCTGCCAGCCTGATCATCTCCGCCGACCGGTCCACGCCGGTCACCGACTCCGCCCTGGCCGCGAGCTTGGCGGCCAGCAGGCCGTCGCCGCAGCCGACGTCCAGAGCGGTGCGGCAGCCGTCCGGTACCGCGTCCACCACCACGGGGTGGTAGTGGACGTTGTGGTTCCAGTACTCCTCTGCGCTCATGACGGCCGTCTCAGACGAAGCTCCTCGTCGGCAGCGGCTTGCCGTACCACATCTCGATCAGGCGGGCCGCGATCGAGATGCCGTACGGCGGCAGGACGTCGCCGGAGTCGAAGGCGGCGCCGAGTTCGTCGCGGGAGAACCAGCGGGCCTCGTGGATCTCGTCGCCGTCGACGTTGATCTCGGTCGAGGTCGCGCGGGCCATGAAGCCGAGCATGAGGCTGGACGGGAACGGCCAGGGCTGGCTGGCGACGTACTCGACCGGGCCGACGGTGACTCCGACCTCCTCGAAGACCTCGCGGCGTACCGCGTGCTCGATGGACTCGCCGGGCTCGACGAAGCCGGCGAGCGTGGAGAAGCGGCCCTCGGGCCAGTGGACCTGGCGGCCGAGCAGGATGCGGTCGTCCTCGTCGGTCACGGCCATGATCACGGCGGGGTCGGTGCGCGGGTAGTGCTCGGCGCCGCAGGCGGGGCAGCGGCGGATGTGGCCGGCGGCGGCGATGACCGTGCGCTCGCCGCAGCGGGAGCAGAAGCGGTGGGTGCGCTGCCAGTTCTCCAGGCCGACCGCGTGCACCATCAGGCCCACGTCGCGCGGTGACAGCAGCAGTCCGGCCTCGCGCAGGCCCGCGGGGCGCGCGGACTGGTCGATGCGGCCGGGCAGGGCGTCCTTCTGGAGGGCGAAGTAGCTGACGCCGTCCTCGTCGGTGCCCAGGAAGTAGCGGTGCGCCTCGGTGAGGGGGGCCTCGAAGGAGGGCGTCATGACGAGTTCGGTGCGGCCGTCGGGTGTCTCGTCGATGAGGACCTGACCGCCGGAGACCACGAAACAGCGGGTGTCGGGGTGGCTCCACGCCGCCGCGAGCCAGGCCTCGTCGAGCCGGTGGTGGGCGGCGCGGTCGATGCCGCTCGGGGCGGTGAGCGAAATGGGGCGGTCGGCGGTGTGGTCGGTCCAGGTGGTCACGGGTGCTTCCAACTCCCCCAGTGCAACGGATGTTTCAGCGGGCGGTTCAGCGGGACGAAGGGCGGGAGGAGACCAGGTCGGGCGGGGGCGGGCGGTGCGGTCCTTCCAGTGTGCCCCGTCGGCGGTGCCGCTCCGGACGGCGTCGGTGGCTCAGGGGGCATGGCGCCAGTTCTCGGCGAGGTCGCCCCACAGGTAGGCGCTGGTCTCGACGCCTTTGAGGAGGAGGTCCAGTTCGACCTTCTCGTTCGGGGCGTGCCAGCCGTCGGAGGGGACGGAGATGCCCAGGAAGAGGACGGGTACGCCGAGGACGTCCTGGAGGTCCGCGGCGGGCCCCGAGCCACCCGAACGGGTGAACCGGACCGGTCCCTCGAAGGCCCGGCCCATGGCGCGGGCCAGCGACTGGAGACCGGGGTGGTCGAGCGGGGTCAGGCACGGGCGCGTGGCCGGCAGGAACGTGATCTCGGCCCGGATCCCGGCGGGGATCCGCTCGGCGGCCCAGGTGCGGACGATCTTCTCGATGCGGTCGGGGTCCTGCCCGGCGACCAGCCGGAACGACAGCTTCAGCAGCGCCGAGGAAGGGATGATCGTCTTGCTGCCGGGACCCTGGTAGCCGCCGCCGATGCCGTTGACCTCGGCGGTGGGGCGGGCCCAGACGCGCTCCAGGGTGGTGTGCCCGGCCTCGCCCTCGGTGGCGTACGAATGCGCCTCGCGCAGCCAGCTGTCCTCGTCGAAGGGCAGCTCGGCCCAGAGCTGCCGTTCCCGGTCGCTCAGCTCCACAATGCCGTCGTAGAAGCCGGGGATCGCCACGCGCGCGTGCTCGTCGTGCAGCGCGGCCACCAGGCGGGCGGCGACGGTGGCCGGGTTGGGGACCGCGCCGCCGAAGGCGCCGGAGTGGATGTCCTGGTCGGGGCCGTGCAGGACGATCTCGCACTCGGCCAGCCCGCGCATGCCCGTGCACACCGTGGGGGTGTCCTCGGACCACATTCCGGTGTCGGAGACGATCACGGCGTCGGCGGCGAGCCGCTCGGCGTGCTCCTCGACGAGGGCGCGGAAGTGCGGGGAGCCGGATTCCTCCTCGCCCTCGATCAGCAGCTTCAGGTTGACCGCGGGGGCGGTGCGGCCGGTGGCGGCGAGGTGGGCGCGGACGCCGAGTGTGTGGAAGAACACCTGGCCCTTGTCGTCGGCCGCCCCGCGCGCGTAGAGGCGGTTCTCGCGGACGACGGGCTCGAAGGGGGCGCTGTCCCAGCCGTCCTCGCTGGCGGCGGGCTGCACGTCGTGGTGGCCGTAGACGAGGACCGTGGGCGCCTCGGGGTCGTCGGCGGGCCACTGGGCGAAGACGGCCGGGGCTCCCGGTGTCTCCCAGACCTCGGCGGTCGGGAAGCCGGTCTCCGTCAGTTTGGCGGCGAGCCAGTCGGCGCTGCGGCGTACATCGGGAGCGTGGTCGGGCTGGGCCGACACGGAGGGGATGCGCAGCCACTCGGCGAGGTCGTCGAGGAAGGCGGCGCGGTGCTGCTCGATGTACGTACGGACAGCGCTGTCCGGGGTCTGGCTCATGGTCACGAGCCTATCGGCCCGGACCGACATCCTCGGCGGGCGGTTCGTCACACTCGGCTTGTCCGACGATCAGTCTTTCCAGGGCGGCCCGGTCCGGCAGGCCGTCCGGTCGTTCGACCTCGCCGGTGCGTACGTGTACGAACGCGGCCGTGACCGACTCGGGCGGCACGCCTTGCTGCTCGGCCCAGCCGATCCGGTAGATCGCCAGCTGGAGCGGGTCGGCGGCACGGGTACGGCTGGTCTTCCAGTCGACGATCTCGTATGTCACCCCGGCCCCGTCCCCGTGGTCCGTCCGGTAGACGGCGTCGATACGGCCCCTGACGACCCGCCCCGCGAGGGCGAGCTGGAAGGGAGCCTCGACGCGGTGGGGCGTGCGGTGCGCGTACTCGGTGCGTTCGAAGGCCTCCTTGAGGGCTTCGAGATCGCGTTCGTCGGCGATCTCGGCATCGCTGCCGGGCAGCTCGTCGGGCTCCAGCATGGGCAGCGTGAGCTCCTCGAAGCGTGCCTCGACCCAGGCGTGGAAGCGGGTGCCCCGGCGTGCGGCGGGCTGCGGAGGGCGTGGCATGGGGCGCGCGAGTTCCTGCGCGAGCCCGTCCGGGTCCTCGGCCAGCCGCATCAGCTGGGTCGCGGACAGCGTGGCCGGCAGGGGGACATCGGTGACGTTCCGGCGGGCGCGCAGCAACTCGCCGGTGAGCGCGTCGAGGTCGCGGTCCCAGGAGGCGATGGCGCGGGCTTCCTCGGGGGTGAGGAGGGTGCGCCCGGCTTCCGGCACGCGCGCGTGCCCGTGTTCGTGATCAGGTTCGAGTTCGAGTTCGAGTTCGGGTTCGGGTTCGGGTTCGGGTTCGGGTTCGGGTTCGGGTTCGGGGGCACGCACGTGCTCCCGTTCCGGGACGCGCCCATGCACCGGCGTGCGCGGGGGCGTGCGCTCGGTGGGCGTGGCCTGGTGCGGGACCGTGGGGCGGTCGGTGCTCCAGGATTCCCAGTCGGCGGAGTCGGTGTCCGGGAAGGCGTCCTCGTAGGCGTCGGGTTCGTCGTCCTCGGGCGGCGGGGGCCAGTCCGGGTCCTCGACGACGGCCGGGTCGCGGCCGGCGGGAGCGCCTCCGTCGGCTTCGGCAGTGAGGGCGTCCAGGTGGGCGAGGACGGTCTCGGCGGCCGCTCGGCGGCGGGCCAGGGCGGCCGCGTCCAGGGGCAGCGGCCACACCTGGTCGGCGCTCGCCGCGTGCAGGGCCGGGTTCTCCTCGTCCTCCTCCGGTTCGTCGGCCCAGGCCTCGATCTCGCCGTGTCCGCCGGCGCAGTGGTCGTACAGGGCCCGGAGGAAGTCGGAGGGGCCGCGCGGCTTCTTCTGGCTGGGACCCCACCAGTGGCCGGAGCCGAGGAGCAGGGAGCGGGGGCGGGTGAAGGTGACGTAGCCGAGGCGGAGTTCCTCGGTGTGCTGGTGGTCCTTCATGGCCTCGTGGAAGGCCTTCATGCCCCGCGAGTCCCAGGCCTCGACGTCGGGCAGGGTGGCGGTGTCACCGCGCAGGGCGTGCGGGAGCACCTTGGCCTGGGCGGTCCACTTCTCGCGGCCCTGGCTGCTCGGGAAGGTGCCCTTGACCAGTCCGGGAACGGCGACGACGTCCCACTCCAGGCCCTTGGACTTGTGCGCGGTGAGGACCTTGACGGTGTTCTCGCCGCCGGGCAGGGCGTTGTCGAGGCCCTTCTCGTACTGGGCGGCGGTGCGCAGGAAGCCGAGGAAGGCGAGCAGGGTCGCCTCCTGGTCACCGGCCGCGAAGGAGGCGGCGACATCCAGGAAGTTGGACAGGGTCTCGCGGCGGCGGGCGGCCAGCGCGTGCGGGGACGCCGACAGCTCCACCTCCAGGCCGGTGACCGCGAGGACGCGGTGCAGGACGTCCATCAGCGGGTCGGACAGGGAGCGGCGCAGCTCGCGCAGCTCGGTGGCGAGGCGGGCGAAGCGCACGCGCGCGTCCGGCGAGAACGGCAGCCCGTCGTCCTCCTGGCCGCCGTCGAACGGCAGCTCCAGGAACGTGTCCAGGGCGTCCGCGAGGGATATCACCTCGGCGGGGTCGACCCCTTCGACGGCCTCGGCGAGCCTGCGGTCCGGGTCGTCGGCGTCGCCCACGCGCGCGTGGGACACCAGCCGCCGGGCGCGGCGGCCGAGGAGGGCGAGGTCGCGGGGGCCGATGCGCCAGCGCGGACCGGTCAGCAGCCGGACCAGGGATGCGTTGGCGCCCGGGTCCTGGAGCACCTCGCAGACGGCGACGAGGTCGGCGACCTCGGGCAGGTGCAGCAGCCCGGAGAGGCCGACGACCTCGACGGGGACGTCACGGGCGACCAAGGCGCCCTGGATCTCCGCGAAGTCGGTCGCCGTGCGGCACAGGACCGCGATCTCACCGGGGGCGGTGCCGGTGCGGACGAGGTGGGCGACGGAGTCGGCGATCCAGTCCATCTCCTCGGCGTGGGTGCGCAGCAGGGCGCAGCGGACCGTGCCGTCCCGCTCGGCGCCCGGGGCGGGGCGGAGGGCCGCCACGCCCGCGTGCATGGCGCGCAACGGCCCGGCGAGGCCGTTGGCGAGGTCGAGGAGGCGGCCGCCGCTGCGGCGGTTCTCGCTGAGCGCCTGGCGGGTGGCGGGGCGCCCGTCGGCGCGCGCGAAGTGCTCGGGGAAGTCGTCCAGGTTGGCGACGGAGGCGCCGCGCCAGCCGTAGATGGCCTGGCAGGGGTCGCCGACCGCGGTCACGGGGTGGCCGGTGCCGTCGCCGAAAAGGCCCGCCAGGAGCACACGCTGGGCGACCGAGGTGTCCTGGTACTCGTCGAGGAGCACGACCCGGAACTCGTCGCGCAGCAGCCGGCCCACCTCGGCGATGCCGGCCAGCGCCGCGGACAGCGCGATCTGGTCGCCGAAGTCGAGCAGGTCCCGCTCGCGCTTGGCGGCCCGGTACCGGACGACGAGTTCGGCCAGTTCACGGCGGGCGGCGGCCGCCTCGGGGACCTTGCGCAGGTCGGCGTTGCCGAGTTTGACGGCAGCCAGGGTGTTCAGCAGACCGGCGTCCCAGGCCCGCAGGTCCTCGGGGCTCACCAGGTGTTCGGCGAGCTCGGAGTCGAGGGTGAGCAGGTCGCTGACCAGGTCGGCGAAGGAACGGGTCAGGGCCGGGTAGGGGCCGGGGGCCTCGCGCAGCACGCGCGCGGCGAGCTGGTAGCGGGTGGCGTCGGCGAGCAGCCGGGAGGTCGGCTCCAGGCCGATGCGCAGGCCGTGGTCGGTCAGTAGCCGGCCCGCGAAAGCGTGGTACGTGGAGATGACCGGCTCGCCGGGCGGATTGTCCGGGTCGATGACATCGGGGTCGGTGACGCCCGCCCTGACGAGCGCCTTGCGGACGCGCTCGGCGAGTTCACCGGCCGCCTTGTTGGTGAAGGTCAGGCCGAGGACCTGCTCCGGGGCCACCTGCCCGGTGCCGACCAGCCAGACCACGCGGGCCGCCATCACCGTCGTCTTGCCCGACCCGGCCCCGGCCACGATCACCTGCGGAGCGGGCGGCGCGGTGATGCAGGCCGTCTGCTCCGGGGTGAACGGGATGCCCAGGAGCTCCTTGAGCTGCTCGGGGTCGGTGATACGGGCGGACATGAGGAAAGAGGCTAGCGGCGGGCACTGACAATCGATGAAACAACGCAATCGACGAACCGGCGCTCACTCCACCACGTGCCGCCCCTCCGGCCGCGCGCTGCACGACGCGCGGAAGGCGCAGTGGGTGCAGTGCTGGCCGGTGGTCGGCGCGAACCGTTCGTCGAGAACCTTGCCGGCGGCGGTGGCCAGCAGTTCTCCGACCCACTCCCCCTCCAGCGGCTCCTGCCCCTGCACCTTGGGCAGGGTCTCGCCGCCGTCGCGCTGGGCGGCGCCCTGTCTGAGGTGGACCAGTTCGGCGCCGCCGGGCTCGGGCCGGACGCCGTCGAAGGCCTCGTCGACGGCGCCCTCGCGGACCGCGAGCTGATAGACGGCGAGCTGCGGGTGCCTGGCCACCTCGGCCGCGCTGGGCGCCTGCTTGCCGGTCTTGAAGTCGACGACGTACGCGCGGCCCTCGCCGTCCGCCTCCACACGGTCCATCTGGCCGCGGATGCGCACCTCGTAGTCGCCCGCTCCGAGGGTGACGTCGAAGTCCTGCTCGCTGGCCACCGGGGTGCGTGCGATGCGGTCCAGGACGTGCCACTTCAGGAAGCGTTCGAGGGCCACGCGCGCGTTGTCCTTCTCCTGCGCGGACTTCCAGGGCGCGTCGAAGGCGAGCGCGTTCCACACCGACTCCAGCCGCTCCATGAGGACGGCGAGGTCGGCGGGGGTGCGTCCGGAGGCGACCTCGTCGGCGAGGACGTGCACGACGTTGCCGAAGCCCTGGGCGGTGGTGGCGGGCGCGTCGGCCTTCACCTCGCGGCCCAGGAACCACTGCAGGCTGCAGGTGTTGGCGAGCTGGTCCAGGGCACTGCCGGAGAGCACCAGGGGCTGGTCGCGGTCGCGCAGCGGCACCTTGCTCTCGGTCGGCTCGAACATGCCCCACCACCGGTAGGGGTGGGCGGACGGCACCAGGGGGCGCCCGTCCTCGTCGGCGAGCGCGGCCAGCCGGGCCAGGCGGTGGGCGGCCGCCTCCCGCAGGGCGTCGGACGCGCGCGGGTCGACGGTGGTCGCGCGCAGCTCGGCGACCAGGGCGGCCACGGCGAGCGGACGGCGGGGCCGTCCGGTGACGTCCTGGGGTTCGACGCCCAGTTCGGTGAGGAACCGGGAGGGCTGGTCGCCGTCGTCCGCGGGGGCCTTCACAGCGGTGACGACGAGGCGGTCACGCGCGCGCGTGGCGGCGACGTAGAACAGGCGGCGCTCCTCGGCGAGCAGCGCGCCCGGGGTGAGGGGTTCGGCGAGTCCGTCACGGCCGATACGGTCGGCCTCCAGGAGCGAGCCGCGGCGGCGCAGGTCCGGCCACAGGCCCTCCTGGACGCCGGCCACGACGACCAGGCGCCACTCCAGGCCCTTGGCGCGGTGCGCGGTCATCAGGCGTACGGCGTCGGGGCGTACCGCGCGGCCGGCGAGGGTGTCGGCGGCGATGTCCTCGGCCTCGATCTCCGCCAGGAAGTTCAGCGCGCCCCGGCCGCCGCTGCGCTCCTCCGCGCGGGCGGCGGTGGCGAACAGGGCGCACACGGCGTCCAGGTCCCGGTCGGCGTTGCGGCCGGCCGCGCCGCCGCGGCGGGCGGCACGCTCCAGGCGCGAGGGCCAGGGTGTGCCGTTCCACAGGACCCACAGCGCCTCCTCGGCCGTACCGCCGTCCGCCAGGCACTCCCTGGCCCGGCCGAGCAGCGCGCCGAGCCGCTGCGCCCCGCGCGCGTACCCGGGGTCGTGGACGGCCAGGCGCTCGGGCTCGGCGAGCGCCCGTGCGAGCAGGTCGTCGGACGGGGGCGGGAGCGCGTTGCCGGCCGCCCGCTCCTCGTCGCGCAGGGCACGGCCGAGGCGGCGCAGGTCGGCGGCGTCCATGCCGGCGAGGGGGGAGCCGAGCAGGGTGAGCGCGGTCTCGGTGTCGAGCCAGCGGGCGCCCGCTTCCGCATCGGGCGCCGCTTCCGCCGTCGCCACCGCCCGCAGCGCCGTCAGCAGGGGCGCCACCGCCGGTTCGTGGCGCAGCGGCATGTCGTCGCCGTCGATGTCCAGGGGGACGCCGGCCGCGGTGAGGGCGCGACGGGCCGTCGGGATGGTGTGGGAGCCGGCGCGCACCAGGACGGCCATGTCGCTCCAGCGGACGCCGTCCTCCAGGTGCGCGCGGCGCAGGATGTCGGCGATGTTGTCCAGCTCGGTGCCGGGCGTCGGGTACGTGTAGACCTCGACGCGGCCGTCGTCCCGCGCTGCGGTCAGCTCGCGGTGCGCGCGCACCTTCTCGGCGGGCAGCCGGGTCAGCGGCATCCGCTGGGTCAGCAGGCGGGTCGCGGCCAGCAGGACGGCGCCGGAGCGGCGGGACGTGCGCAGCACTTCCACGGGGGCGGGACGGCCGTCCACGCGCGCGAAGGCCGACGGGAAGTCCAGGATGCCGTTCACGTCGGCGCCCCGGAACGTGTAGATCGACTGGTCGGGGTCGCCGAACGCGACCAGGGTGCGGCCACCGCCGGCCAGGGCGTGCAGCAGGCGCACCTGGGCCGGGTCGGTGTCCTGGTACTCGTCGACGTACACGGCGTCGTAGCGGCCGGCGAGGTCCAGGGCGATCTCGGGACGGTGGGCGAGCAGCACCGCGCGGTGGACGAGTTCGGCGTAGTCCAGGACGCCCTGGAGGTCGAGGACGTCGAGGTACTCGGCGAGGAAGGCGGCCGCGGCCCGCCAGTCGGGGCGGCCGATGCGGCGGGCGAAGGCGTCCAGGGCGGCCGGGTCCAGGCCCAGCTCGCGGCTGCGGGCGAGGACCGCGCGGACCTCGTCGGCGAAGCCCCGGGTGGTCAGACAGGCGCGCAGGTCGTCGGGCCAGCGCACGTGGTTCAGCCCGAGCCGCTCCAGGTCGGGCTGGCCGGCCAGCAGGTCGCGGACGGCGACGTCCTGCTCGGGGCCGGACAGCAGCCGCAGCGGGTCCACGAACAGACCGCTGTCCTGGTGGGCGCGGACCAGGGCGTAGCAGTACGAGTGGAAGGTGGTCGCCCGCGGCGCACGGGCCGCGCCCACCCGTAGGGCCATGCGGTCGCGCAGTTCGACGGCGGCCTTGCGGCTGAACGTCAGCACCAGGATCCGCTCGGGGTCCGCGCCACGGGCGATCCGCGCGGCCACCGACTCCACCAGGGTGGTGGTCTTGCCGGTGCCGGGACCCGCGAGGACGAGGAGCGGGCCGGACCCGTGGTCAACCACGGCGCGCTGTGCGGCGTCCAGACGAGGGGGATCCACGTCGGCCGGCGGGGTACGGACCAGTCGGTAAGCGCCACGGCTCCCCTGCCGCACCGGGAGGTGCGGCAGGCGCCTGGTGGAGGAAGAGGAGCTCACGTGGTTCGCCGGTCCTGGTGGGTGTGCTGGTCGGTTCGCGGTCGCGCGTGCGCGGGGGTGGCCGCGGGGTGAGCGGGACACGCGCAGCCGACGCTACGCCGACGAACCGGACGGAAGCAGGGCTTCCGATTCTTCCCGTCCGCCCCGGGCGGCGCTCACGGCACGCGCGCCGCACATCTCACGAACGTACGTCATGCCACGGACGTCCCCGGTGTCCCTCGTACGGGCCACCGGTTCCCCTCAAGGGCCTCCGATGGCGGAAGCTGTCAGGTGTGAGCCCCCGCGTCCGCGCCGCCGTCCCACCGCGCCCGCTTCATGTCGAGCCGCGGCAGATGGCCCTCCGCGGCCCTGCTCGCCTGCTTCAGCGGGGTGCCCTCGGCGCGGTAGTGGTCCAGCGCGCCCAGCTCGTGCCCCGGGAGCAGCACCCCGTCGGCACGCACCACCCGCCACCACGGGACGGCACCGCCGTAGAGGGACATCACCCGCCCCACCTGACGCGGACCGCCCTCCTCCAGCCACTCCGCGACGTCGCCGTACGTCATCACGCGCCCGGGCGGGATCCGCTCGGCGACCTCCAGGACCCGCTCGGCGTACTCGGGCAACTCGTCCGCGTACCCCTCTCGGGTGTCCTCGGGAAGGCTCTGCTCGCTCATTCGCCCCATCCTGCCGCACCCCACCGACAACCCGCGCGGTCCGCGGCAGGCCTGCGCCTCGCCCTCTCGCGGCGCTTGGGGCAGACTGTGCGCCCCCGCATCTGCACCCTGATGCCCCCGGGTGTCGGTGGGGCATGCCACCATCGTGCGGGCGGTGACTGGTGATACGAGATCAAGAAGAGACGACCGAGCAGCAGGGCGTGCGCTCCGACGGCGGAGCCGGCACCTCTGACGCCGCCGCACGCCCGGACCCGGCGGAATCCGGCACGCAGCCACACCCGAACTCGCCCGAATCCGACACCGTGCGCCCTGACACCACACAGCCGGCCGCCGCCGCAGAACCCGACGTCACACAGCCGGACGCCGTGCAGTCGGACGCCGTGCAGTCGGACGCCGTCGAACCGGACTCCGAGCAGTGCGACGAAACGCACGCCGACGAGGTGGAGGGCGACGAACCGCTGCTCCCCGCGCGCGTGCACCGGCCCTCCGACCTCATGCGGCTCCTGGTCGGCGTGCTCGCCATCGCCGTGCTGCTCGGCATCGCCGCGTTCGCGCACGGCACCACCTCCGGGCTCGAGCAGGACATCAACAAGGGCACCGGACAGGCCCCCGACCTGCTGATCAGGTTCGCGGGGCTGGCGTCCAGCATCGCGATCCTGCTGGTACCGGTCGCGTTCGCGATCGAGCGGCTGATCAAGCGGGACGGGCTGCGCATCGCCGACGGCGTGCTCGCGGCCGTCCTCGCGCACGGCGTGACCCTCGCCACCGACCTGTGGGTGGCCAGAGCCGCCCCGGACTCGATCCAGGAGGCGCTGACCCAGCCCTCTCCCGGTGACATCCACGCCCTCACCGACCCGGTGCACGGCTATCTCGCGCCCGTCATCGCCTACATGACGGCCGTCGGCATGTCCCGGCGCCCGAGATGGCGCGCGGTGCTGTGGATCGTGCTGATGCTCGACGCGTTCTCCATGCTCGTCACCGGCTACACGACGCCGTTCTCGATCATCCTCACGGTGCTGATCGGCTGGACCGTGGCCTACGGCACGCTGTACGCCGTCGGCTCCCCCAACGTCCGCCCCACCGGCCGGACCCTGCTGGCGGGCCTCAGGCACGTCGGCTTCCACCCGGTCGGCGCGGCCCGCGAGGAGGCCCTGGACACCGAGAACGGCGACCGGGGCCGGCGCTACTTCGTCACCCTGGAGGACGGCCCGCCGCTGGACGTCACGGTCGTCGACCGGGAACAGCAGGCCCAGGGCTTCTTCTACCGCGCGTGGCGCAACCTGACCCTGCGCGGCTTCGCCACCCGCTCCAGCCTCCAGTCCCTGCGCCAGGCCCTGGAGCAGGAGGCACTGCTGGCGTACGCGGCGATCGCGGCCGGTGCCAACGCGCCCAAGCTGATCGCCACCTCCGAGCTGGGCCCCGACGCCGTGATGCTCGTCTACGAGCACACCGGCGGTCGTAGCCTCGACTCGCTGGCCGACGAGGAGATCACCGACGAACTGCTGCGCAACACCTGGCACCAGGTGCAGGCGTTGCAGTCGCGCCGGATCGCGCACCGCAGGCTCGCGGGTGACGCCATCCTGGTGGATCGTTCCGGCACGGTGATCCTCACCGACCTGCGCGGCGGTGAGATCGCGGCCGGCGAACTGCTGCTGCGCATGGACGTGGCCCAGCTGGTCACCACGCTCGGTCTGCGGGTGGGCGCCGAGCGCGCGGTGGCCTCGGCGGTCGGCGTCCTCGGCCCCGACGCCGTGGCCGACTGTCTGCCGATGCTCCAGCCGATCGCACTGACGCGCTCCACGCGCGCGACGCTGCGCAGACTGGCCAGGGAGCGCGCCCAGCGCGAGCGGGACGCGGTCCTGGAGGCGTCCCGGCAGGCCAAGCAGGCCCGCGCGGAGGAAGCCGAGAAGCCCGACAAGAAGACGGTGCGCGCGGAGCAGCGGGCCGAGAAGCGGGCCCTGGACGACGCGCTGGAAGAGGCCCGCGAGGAGGACCTGCTCACCCAGATCCGGCACCAGGTGCTGCGGATCAGGCCGCAGGCACCCGTCGAGCCGGCCCGCCTGGAGCGGGTGCGGCCGCGCACGCTGATCAGCGTCATCGCCGGTGCGATCGGCGGGTACTACCTGCTGACCCAGCTCACCCACATCGAGTTCGGCCCCCTGGTCGCGAACGCCCAGTGGGGCTGGGTGATCGCCGCGGTGCTGTTCTCGGCGCTCAGCTATGTCGCCGCCGCGATGTCACTGCTCGGGTTCGTGCCCGAACGGGTGCCCTTCGTGCGGACCGTGGCGGCGCAGCTCGCCGGTTCGTTCGTGAAGATCGTGGCGCCCGCCGCGGTCGGCGGTGTGGCCCTCAACACGCGCTTCCTGCAGCGCGCGGGCGTGCGCCCTGGGGGCGCGGTGGCAAGCGTCGGCGCCTCACAGCTGTTCTCGCTCGGCTGTCACATCCTCATGCTGCTGTCCTTCGGCTATCTGACCGGCACCGAGAAGACCCCGTCGCTGTCCCCCTCCCGCACGGTCATCGCGGGCCTGCTGACCGTCGCCGTGCTGGTCCTCGTGGTGACCTCGGTGCCGTTCCTGCGGAAATTCGTCAGCACGCGCGTGCGGTCGCTCTTCGCGGGTGTCGTGCCGCGCATGCTGGACGTGCTCCAGCGGCCGCAGAAGCTCGTCACCGGCATCGGCGGCATGCTGCTGCTGACCGCCTGCTTCGTGATGTGCCTGGACGCCTCCATCCGCGCGTTCGGCGACCAGTCGACCTCGCTGAGCATCGCCAGCGTCGCCGTCGTCTTCCTCGCCGGCAACGCGCTCGGCTCCGCGGCGCCCACCCCGGGCGGTGTCGGCGCGGTCGAGGCGACCCTGACCGTCGGCCTGATCGCCATCGGCCTCCCCAAGGAGGTCGCGGCGCCCGCCGTCCTGCTGTACCGGCTGCTGACCCTGTGGCTGCCGGTCCTGCCGGGCTGGCTGGCCTTCAACCACCTCTCGCGCAAGGGCGCGCTCTAGGGCCGTACCTCGGACGGCTCGCGCCCCGCGCGCGGGGCCGTGCACGACCCCAGGATGGGAGCATGCCGAACCCCTTCCGGATCCGTGTCGCCGCCCTGACCACCGCCCTGGCGCTGTCCTCCCTGCTGACCGGATGCAGCGACGGTGCCAAGGACGGGGATCTGGCGGCGCAGAAGCTGGACTGGAAGAACTGCCCGGCACCCGACGAGGCCGAGGGCGGCGGCGACGCACCGTCCCCGCTGCCCGGCGGCGGCACCTGGCAGTGCGCCACCATGAGGGCACCCCTGGACTGGTCGAAACCGAAGGGCGCCGCCATCGGGCTCGCGCTGATCCGGGCCAGGGCCAGCGGCGACCCGAGCAAGCGGATCGGCTCCCTGGTCTTCAACTTCGGCGGCCCCGGCGGCAGCGGCGTCACCACCCTCCCCGCGTTCGGCGAGGACTACGCGGCCCTGCGCACGCGCTACGACCTCGTCAGCTTCGACCCGCGCGGAGTCGGCCGCAGCGACCCCGTCGAGTGCGAGAGCGACGCGCAGCTCGACGACTACTTCCAGCAGGACGCGACGCCCGACACCAGCGCCGAACGCACCCAGCTGATCAACCGCACCAAGCAGTTCAACGCCGCCTGCGAGAAGAACTCCAGGGCGATCCTGCCGCAGGTCCGCACCACCGACGCCGCCCGCGACATGGACCTGATGCGCCAGGTCCTCGGCGACCGGCAGCTGCACTACTTCGGCATCTCCTACGGCACCGAACTCGGCGGCGTCTACGCCCATCTGTTCCCGAAGAACGTGGGCCGGGCCGTCTTCGACGGCGTCGTCGACCCCACCCAGGACCCGGAGCAGAGCTCGCTCGGGCAGGCCAAGGGCTTCCAGCTCGCGCTCGACAACTTCGCCGAGGACTGCACGTCGAAGACGACGGAGTGCCCGATCGGGGACACCCCGCAGGACGTGAAGGACCGTATCGCCAAGCTCCTCGTGGACCTCGACAAGAAGCCGATCCCGGGCGTCCTCCCGCGCCAGCTCACCCAGTCCGCCGCGACCAACGGGATCGCCCAGTCCCTGTACTCCAAGGACTTCTGGGAGTACCTCACCGAGGGGCTCGAGGAGGCGTACGACGGCGACGGGAGGATCCTGATGCTGCTGTCCGACTCGATGAACGGCCGCAGCCTGAACGGCGAGTACAGCAACATCACGGCGGCGAACATCGCCATCAACTGCGCCGACGAGAAGCCGCGGTACACCGCCGACTACGTCCAGCAGAAACTGCCCGAGTTCCGCGCCGCCTCCCCGCTGTTCGGCGACTACCTCGCCTGGGGGATGGTCAGCTGCACGGACTGGGCTGTGCCGGGCGCCGCCGACCACCCCGACGTCAGCGCGCCCGGCTCGGCGCCGATCCTGGTCGTGGGCAACACGGGGGATCCGGCGACGCCGTACGAGGGCGCGAAGAAGATGGTGGACGCCCTCGGGCAGGGCGTCGGGGTCGAGCTGACGTACAAGGGGCAGGGACATGGGGCGTACGACAGCAAGAACAAGTGTGTGCAGGGCGCCGTGAACGGCTATTTGCTGGAGGGGACGGTGCCGAAGGCCGGAACGGTCTGTACGTGAGGGCGCGCCGAAAGTGCCGCACCCCTCTCGGGTTGCCGTAAACACGCAGGTCGAAGGGTTATCCACAGGCTGCAACGGCCTCCGCTCGATCCGCCTACTATGGCCTGACCGCTTTCCGCGACGAACCTGCGGAGAGCCCGTGTGGGGGGTGGGCACGCATGTTGCGTTTCGTACGGTGGGCGGCTGCCGTAGCCGCCGGGCTGCTCGTGGCCGGGTGTAGCAGCGGGTCGTCAGGTGGGGGCGGGGACGAAGGGAAGGCCTCGTCCGGGCAGCCGTCTGCCGCCACGTCCGCCGCCACAGGCTCGGCGGCCCTGCCCGCGTCCCTCACCGCCCAGAAGCTCGACTGGAGCCGCTGCAAGGCCACTTCGGACTCCGCCGCACCCGGGGACGAGTGGCGGTGTGCGACGCTCAAGGTGCCGCTGGACTGGTCGAAGCCGGACGGCGAGACGATCGGGCTGGCGCTGATCCGGGCGCAGGCGAGCGGGGGTTCGGGGAAGCGGATCGGCTCGCTGCTGTTCAACTTCGGCGGGCCGGGCGGCTCCGGCGTCTCGACGATGCCGTACTACGCCTCCACCGTCTCCGCGCTGCGCGAGCGGTACGACCTGGTGAGCTGGGACCCGCGCGGGGTGGGAGCCAGTGAGGGGATCCGGTGCCGCAGCGACAAGGACATCCAGAGCGCCGAGTCGATCGACGCGACACCGGACACCGCGGCGGAGGAGACGGCGTACTTCCAGGACGCCGCCGCCTTCGGCAAGGGCTGCGAGAAGGCCGCCGGCACGCTGATCGCGCATGTCTCGACGACCGACACGGCCCGCGACATGGACCTGATGCGCCAGGTCCTCGGTGACGCGAAGATGCACTACTTCGGCATCTCGTACGGCACCGAACTGGGCGGTGTGTACGCCCACCTGTTCCCTAAGAAGGTGGGACGGCTGATCCTGGACGCGGTGGTGGACCCGACGGCCGACTCGGTCGGCCAGGAGAAGAACCAGGCCGCCGGCTTCCAGAGGGCACTGGACGACTACCTCAAGTCCACCGGCCAGGACCCGGAACAGGGCTCGCAGAAGATCGGCGATCTGCTGAAGAGGCTCGACGCCTCGCCGCTGCCCACGTCTTCCGGGCGGAAGCTCACCCAGACCCTCGCGGTGACCGGCATCGTGCTGCCGCTGTACAGCCAGGACAGCTGGCCGACGCTGACCAGCGCACTGAAGGCGGCCGAGGAGGGCGACGGCTCGGAGCTGCTGTCGCTCGCGGACCAGTACAACGAGCGGGACTCCTCGGGGCACTACGGCACCACCACCCACTCCCAGCGGGTCATATCGTGCCTGGACGACAAGGAGCGGCCGACGCTCGCCGAGACGAAGAAGCGGCTGGCGGAGTTCGAGAAGATCTCGCCCGTCTTCGGGGACTTCCTCGGCTGGGACTCGGCCGGCTGGTGCCACGACTGGCCGGTGGCGGGACAGTGGGACACCCCGGAGGTGAGCGCACCGGGCGCGGCCCCGGTCCTGCTGGTCGGCAACACCGGCGACCCGGCCACCCCGTACGAGGGCGCCCGCAAGATGGCCGACGAGCTGGGCAAGGGTGTCGGCGTCGAGCTGACCTGGAAGGGCGAGGGCCACGGTGCGTACGGCAGCGGCAGCGACTGCGTGGACTCGACGGTGAACGCCTATCTGCTGGACGGCACGGTCCCGAAGGACGGCAAGGTCTGCTCATGACGAAGGCGGGGGTCCCGGGCACCTGCCGTGCCGCCCGGAGCCCCCGCCCTTCGCGGAGCCTGTGCTCAGTAGACCGGCTTCTCGGGCTCGATCTGGTTGACCCAGCCGATCACGCCGCCGCCGACGTGGACCGCGTCCGCGAAGCCCGCGGACTTCAGGACCGCGAGGACCTCAGCGCTGCGGACACCCGTCTTGCAGTGCAAGACGATCCTCTTGTCCTGGGGCAGGCCCTCCAGGGCGGTGCCGAGCAGGAACTCGTTCTTCGGGATCAGCTTGGCGCCGGGGATGGAGACGATCTCGTACTCGTTCGGCTCGCGGACGTCGATGATCTCGATGTTCTCGCCGTCGTCGATCCACTCCTTGAGCTGCTTGGGAGTGATCGTCGAGCCGGCGGCGGCCTGCTGGGCCTCTTCGGAGACGACGCCGCAGAAGGCCTCGTAGTCGATGAGCTCGGTGACGGTCGGGTTCTCGCCGCAGACCGCGCAGTTCGGGTCCTTGCGGACCTTGACCTGGCGGTACTGCATCTCCAGGGCGTCGTAGATCATCAGGCGGCCGACGAGGGGCTCGCCGGTGCCGGTGAGGACCTTGATGGCCTCGGTGACCTGGATGGAGCCGATGGACGCGCACAGCACGCCCAGGACGCCGCCCTCGGCGCAGGAGGGGACCATGCCCGGCGGCGGGGGCTCCGGGTAGAGGCAGCGGTAGCAGGGGCCGTGCTCGGACCAGAAGACCGAGGCCTGGCCGTCGAAGCGGTAGATGGAGCCCCAGACGTACGGCTTGTTCAGCAGCACGCAGGCGTCGTTCACCAGGTAGCGGGTGGCGAAGTTGTCCGTGCCGTCGACGATCAGGTCGTACTGGCTGAAGATGTCCATCACGTTCTCGGCCTCGAGCCGCTCTTCGTGCAGGACCACGTTCACGTACGGGTTGATGCCGA
This sequence comes from Streptomyces sp. NPDC058457, assembly GCF_042720695.1. Lineage (NCBI taxonomy): Bacteria > Bacillati > Actinomycetota > Actinomycetes > Kitasatosporales > Streptomycetaceae > Streptomyces > Streptomyces sp. NPDC058457. The sequence continues at coordinate 95,182 of NZ_JBHXLU010000027.1, forward strand.
GGACGGAGTCCCGGGCGGACGCGGCCTTGGAGCGACCGATGTCGGCCTGGCTGTGGATGATCTGGCGCTGCAGGTTCGACTCGTCGACCTCGTCGAACTCCACGATGCCAAGGGTGCCGACGCCCGCGGCGGCCAGGTACATCAGCGCCGGCGAGCCCAGGCCGCCGGCGCCCACACACAGCACCTTGGCGTTCTTCAGCCGCTTCTGCCCGTCCATCCCGACGTCGGGGATGATCAGGTGGCGGGAGTACCTGCGGACCTCGTCTACGGTGAGCTCAGAGGCTGGCTCGACCAGGGGTGGCAGCGACACGGGGACTCCGTTGATCGGTCAATCACTACAATTGTTCTCCCTGTAACACTGCCACGGGCTTCTTCATTCCGAGACACCTGTTCCGATCCGCGAGACGATTTCGTCCCAGTAGCCGGGCATGGTCTCCCAGGGGTCGGCCCGGCCCCAGCGATCGGTCCGGTCGGTGAAGTAGATCGTGGCGGCGCCCTGCCAGCGGGCGATGCGCAGTGCCTCGTCGAGGTGGCCGAGGGGCACACCGTGCACGAAGTGGCAGAAGCGGTCGGGTGGGTAGTCGGCGGTCCACTCGGCGACCTGGGACCAGCGGTAGTCGCTCCAGGGCCCGGCGAAGGTCACCAGCTGGTCGGCGTTCTCGGCGTAGCCCGGGTGGGGGTGGGTGCCGTGGCCGAGGACGATGTGGGGGTCGTCACCTATGGTGCGGAGCGCGGCTACCGCGCGGCGGATCTCGGGGAGCGCGGTGCGCTCGGTGGGGCAGCGGTCCAGCAGGAAGCCGTCGACGCGGTACCAGTCGTGGAATTGGTGGGCGTCGGTGAGCAGGTGACCGTGGGGGCGGGCGCCGTAGGCGGTGTCCAGGCGACCGAGGACGCGGACGCCCGCGTTGCGGAGCCGGCCGGCCGCCTCCAGGCAGTGCGGGTCGGGGCGGCTGCCGGGGCCGTTCGCCACATTCAGGACGACCCAGTGCAAAGGGGTGCCGGGGCGGGTGAGTTCGGCCCACTGGGCGGGGGCGAGGAGAGGGTGGGCGTAGCCGGGGATGCCGACGGCGGTGCGGACGCCGGTGGTCGCGGCGCTCGCCCGGGTGCTGGTCAGATGCGGCACGCCGCCTCCATCCAGATGTCCGCGAGGGACTCCTCGAGGTTGATGCGGGGCCGCCAGCCGAGCCGGTCGCGGGCGCAGCGCACGTCGGCCTGCTGCCAGCTGCCGCAGCCGTCCGGGTACGGGTACGCGACCGGGGCCGCGTGGTCGGGGTCCAGGCGGGGATGGCCGATGGGGCTGCGCAGCGGGGGGCCGGGCGGGCCGTCGAGTTCGTGCAGGGCGCCGCCGTATCCGGCGACCCGGGCGAGGACGGCAGCGGCGTCGCGGAGCCGGACGGCGCGGCCGGAGCCGATGTTGATGACGCCCTGGGCGGCGGAGAGCGAGGCCGCGTGGACGGCGCGGGCGACGTCGCGTACGTCGATGAAGTCGCGCTGGGCGCCGAGGCCGCCGAGTTTGAGTTCGCCGTCGCCCGACTGCATGGCGCGGCGCATGGCTTCGGCGAGGCGGCCGAGCGGTGAGCCGGCCGGGGTGCCAGGACCGGCCGGCGAGAAGACACGCAGGACGACGGCGTCCAGGCCGGAGCCGAGGACGAGTTCGGTGGCGGCGAGCTTGCTGACGCCGTACGGGCCGCCGGGGCGTGGCACGGCGTCCTCGGCGGTGGAGGAGCCGGGCTGGCTCGGGCCGTACTCGGCGCTGCACCCGACCTGCACCAGGCGGGCGCCGCAGCCGCTGCGGCGCAGGGCCTCGCAGACGGTGGCGACGGCGACGGTGTTGTGCCGGGTGAGTTCCCGGGCGCCGCCGCGGGTGGCACCTGCGCAGTTCACGATGACGCCCGGGTGGACCGCATCGAGGAACCGGGTGAGCGCGCCGGGGCTGCCGGTGGCGAGGTCGAAGCGGACGTCGGCGTCGTCACCGCGGCCGAGCGCGGTGAGCTGGACGGCCGGGTCGGCGAGCAGCCGGTCGGCGACGAAGCGGCCGAGGTATCCGTTGGCTCCGATCAGCAGAACCCTCATCGTGCGGCTCCCGGGGTGTGCGCTCCGGCGACTCCGGTGGCTCCGGCGCTTCCGGTGGTTCCGGACACTCCGGGTCCGGGTCGGGAGGTGGTCATCTGGTGGTCTCCTTCAAGGGGTGGTGCGGTTGCCTCCGGCGGGGTGCCGGGCGACTGCTGCCGGGACGGCTCGGCGAGACGTGCGAGGACATCGGCGGCTCTGCTCACTGCGGGTCTCCCGTCGGCGCGTGGGCCGAGGCCCGGGTGAGGGTGCGGATCGCCCGCAGCAGCAGCGCCAGGGCGGCGGCGCCGCAGACGAGGGCCGGGATGCCGCCCGCACCCCAGGCGTCGGCCAGGGCGCCGACGGGAGCGGCCAGGAAGGCGCAGCCGGGCAGCCGGCCGGCCAGGACGAGGGCCACGGCCGCCGCTTCCGTGGCGGCCGCGATGGCGAGGGTGGGCCCCTGCGGGACGTTGTGGACGGCGAGGAGGCGGGCGAGCAGGAGGAGGGCCCCGAGGGTGAGGGCCACCGGGTAGCCGGCGGGTTCGCCGAGGACGGCGCCGCACAGGGCGAGCAGGGCGGTGAGGGCGCCGAGGAAGAGGGCGAACGTGCCGAGCAGCAACGGCTGTACGGCGCCGGTGAACTCCTCCAGGCCCCGGCTGCCCGCGAGCCTGCGGCGGGCGCCCGCCGTGAGGAGGTGGGCGCTCCAGGCCGCCGGGGCGCAGGCCAGGGTGAGGGCGAGGACGGGGACCGTGGTCACCGGCCAGGGGCCGTCGGCGGCACCGGTCGGGAGGCCGTCGGGGCCGCCGTCCATGACGGCCCGCAGCAGGCCGTCGCCGAGCAGGGCGTAGGCGAGGAGCCAGCAGGTCCACACGCGCGTGCCGGTGGCGGTGTGCCAGGCAGGGGTACGGGCGGGCACGGCCAGCGGGCCGCGGCGCAGGGCCGGGCGTACGGCAAGGGCGACGGCGAGCACCCCCACGGCTGCCGCCACGAGGCGTGGGCGGCCCTCGGTGAGCCGTACGCCGGTCACGGCGGCCGCGCACACGGTGCCTGGGAGGAGTGTGAGCAGCGCCCAGTCGGCGCGTACCCGGGGCGCGGGTACCGGTTCGGGGGGCGGGCACCGGTCACCGTCGCGGGGCACGCGCGCGTAGAGCTCTTCGGCGAGCGAGAAGACGTCACGGTGCCGGAAGCGGGCGGCGGTGCGGTCGGTGACACCGTGCGCTTCGAGGCCGGCCGCGATCTCCAGGGGGTCCACGGCACGCTCGCAGAGCGCGCGGTGACGGTGCATCAGCGCCTTCACCGGGTCGGCGGCGGCGCCTCGGCGAGGGGTGGATCCGGGGCTGCCGGCGGTGTTCTCGGCAGCGGCTCGGCTCTCCGGCAGGTTCCCGCCGGGCGCCGGTGATCCGCCCCCGGGGAAGGTGTCTCCCGAGCCGGGCCCGTCCACTCCCGGGAGCCATTCCTCCGACCGCGCGTCCCAGGCGTGGGCCGCGCCGGGGCGCCCGGGCCGGTCCAGCTCCCCCAGACCGCCGTTCACCGCGCCGCCTTCGTCGCCGTTCACAGCGCCCCCTCGGTGGCCGCGAGCGGGGTGGCCCGTACCGGGGTGGGCCGCATCGCGGCGCCCAGGGCCCAGCCGGGCCCGGCGCGATGGGCGACGCGGGCCGCGGGGCCGGTCCAGCGGCCGGGCACATGGGCCTCGGCCGGGACGGCGAACGGCAGGGGCTCGCCCGCCTGGTCGAGGACGACCCGGCGCACCGGGCAGTGCGAGACGATCTCCAGGTAAATGCCGTGAAATGCCGCGATGTTCTGCTCGACGGTGAACAGTTCGAGCGCCCGGGCGCGTGCGGCGGCTCCGAGGCGCTCACGGCGTTCGGAGTCGCGCAGCAGCGCCACGCACGCCTCCGCGAGCGCCCGTGGATTGCGCGGGGGTACGACGAGCCCGGTGCCGCCGATGACCTCCACCACGGCGCCGACGTCCGTGGAGACGGTCGCCCGGCCGCAGAACATCGCCTCGACGAGTCCCACCGGGAAGCCCTCGACGACGCTGGAGAGAACGACGACCGCGCCCGACGCGTAGGCGTCGGCGAGGGTCGGTGCCTCCGGGCCGCCTATCTCCTCGAAGGAGACCGGGTTGTCGCCGACGGCGTGCACGCCCTCGGCCTCGTCCGGGAAGAGCTGTGCGGCGAGCGCCCTGCAGTGCCCCAGATAGGCCTCGCCCTCCGGCCCCGCCGGGACGCCCACGACCCGCAGTCGCGTCTTGGGCTCCTCCTTGCGGACCTCGGCGAAAGCGTGCAGCAACGACACCAGGTCCTTGGCCGGTTCGATACGGCCGACCCACACGAGGGCGTCCGGGTCGGCGCGGTCCGGGGCCTCGCCCACCTCTGCGAAGCGGGCGGCCTCCATGCCGGGATGCACGGTCCGGATACGGGCGCGGTCGGCGCCGCAGCGCTCCTGCCAGCGGCGGGTGTGCGCGTTGTCCGGGGTGATGATCGCGGCGCGGCGGTAGACCTCGGCGGCGAGCCGGCCGTGGAAGGCGGCGAGCAGCGCGCGTACGGCGGGGGCGGCCACGCCGGGGCCTGAGGCGAGGTAGTGCGAGCGCAGCCGCACGCCGTACTCGGTGACCAGCAGCGGCACGCCGGAGAAGTGCCCGGCGAGCAGGCCGGCCAGGGCGGCGGGGCCGCCGGCGGTGGCATGGCAGAGATCGGCCGCACCGAGGCCGTCGTCGCCGTACCAGTCCAGGGAGAGGGGGCGCAGGGCGCGTTCGAGGTGGGCGGCGACGGCGAGCAGATCGGGCACGCGTGCCTCGCGTGCCGTACCGAGTGCGCCGGGCGCGCGGCAGGCGCGCTCCAGTGCGCGTATGGCGGTGTCGGAGCGGAGCGCGGCAACGAGTCCGCCCTCGTCGCGAGCGAGTTCGGCGAGTCCGTGGAGCGCGCTGCCGAAACGGTCCGCCAGAGAACCGGGCACGGCACCGGAGCCGCCCGCAGCACCTGGGCCCTCCGCGCCGGTCGAGCCGTGCGGGTCCTCCGTGCCGTTCGGTCCCGGGCCGGCACACAGCACGCCCGCGAGCTCGCCGTAGCTCTCGGCGAAGCGCCGGCGCGCGCGCCGTCCGTACGTGACCCCGTCCTCCTCGCCGCTCCAGAGGGGAGCCGTCCGCACGCGGCTGACGTGCGGCGGCAGCGGCAGCCAGCCCTCGTCCTCCTGACGCCGGGTGCGGCTGAGCGCGTAGAGGTCGAACTCGTGCCGCCCGAGCCCGCGCACGAGCCGGTCGCACCAGAGCACGGCGTCACCGCTCACATGCGGATAGCCACCCTCCGTAACCAGTCCGATGCGCACGTGTGCACCCCCGATCGATCTCCCGTATGGGGAGCCACCGTGGCTCGGTGGCTCGCAGCGGGACGAACGTATGCGGACAAGGCGGTGGGGGGGGGGGGGGGGTGGGAAAGCACCCCCCACAAATAGGTCGTAGAGTGTCAAATTAAGGAAAGCTTGGCGGTTGGGTGCGCA
>NZ_JBHXLU010000027.1:100738-114613 GCF_042720695.1 Streptomyces sp. NPDC058457
CTTTGCGCCGGTGCCCCCCCCCTACCTTCCCCCGGTTGGGGGCCCCCGGGTGGGTGGGGGGCGCGCCGGGGCACCAACTTAGGCGAACCCGGGGGGGGGGCTTTGGCGGTTGGACCACGCCCCCACCAAAAGGGGTGAACGGTCGTAACTTTCCCGTGCAGGTCGCGTTCGGTCGCGCTAAGCAGTCGAACGGCGGCGGAACGTCACACCCTGATCCGCGTCCAGATCTGCGGAAACGTCACGCCGACGCCAGTTCCCGGCGCGCCGCCCGCCGCCGGGCCGCGGCCTCCGGGTCCAGGGCGGGTACGGCGGCCAGGAGTTGCCTGGTGTACGGGTCCTGGGGGTTGTCGTAGACCTCGTCGGCGGGCCCGGTCTCGACGATCCGGCCGCGGCGCATGACCGCGACCCGGTCGCTGACCTGACGCACGACAGCGAGGTCGTGGGCGACGAAGACGAGCGCGAGCCCGAGTTCCCGCTGGAGTTCGCCGAGCAGGGCGACGACCTGGGCCTGGGTGGTGACGTCCAGCGCGGAAACCGGTTCGTCGCAGACGATCACGCGCGGGTCGGCCGCGAGCGCCCGCGCGATGCCCACGCGCTGGCGCTGGCCGCCGCTGAACTCGTGCGGATAGCGCTGGTAGTGCGCCCCTTCGAGCCCCACACGCTCCAGCAGTTCTGTCACGCGCTCCCGGATGCGCCCCTCGTCTCTCCCCCACTCTCGACTTCGCTCGAGCGGGGGGACCCCCATGCCCCGCGCGCGCAGCGGGTCGGCGATCGCCTCGCCGACGCTGCGCCGCGGGTTGAGGGAGGACACCGGGTCCTGGAAGACCATCTGGACGGCCGGGTGCACGCCCACGCGCGCGTGGCCGTCGTAACGGACCTCCCCCGCCGTCGGCTCCAGCAGCCCGACCAGCATTCGGCCGAGGGTGGTCTTGCCGCTGCCGCTCTCGCCGACGACACCGAGGGTCTCGCCCCGGTGCACGGTCAGCGACACGTCGTCCACCGCCGCCAACGCCCGCTTCCCGCGCCCGAACTCGCGGCGCAGGCCGGACGCCTCCAGGACGACCTCGTCGGAGGCCGCGGAGGGCGCGCGTACCGCGTCCACGCGCGGCACGGCGGAGAGCAGTTCCCGGGTGTACGGCTGCGCGGGCGCGCCGAGCACGCCGGCCACCGGCCCTTGTTCGACCACGCGCCCGTGCCGCATGACGAGCACCCGGTCGACGCTCTCGGCGGCGACGCCCACGTCGTGGGTGACGAGCAGCAGGCCCATGCCGGTCTCCTCGCGCAGCGCGTGCAGCAGGTCGAGGATCTGGGCCTGGACGGTCACGTCGAGGGCGGTGGTGGGCTCGTCGGCGATGAGGAGTTCGGGCTCGCAGGCGAGCGCCATGGCGATCAGCGCGCGCTGGCGCATGCCGCCGCTGAACTCGTGCGGGCGGGAACGGGAGCGCCGCCGGGCGTCCGGGATGCCGACCCGGTCCAGGACCTCCACGGCACGCGCGCGTGCGGCTCGTCGTGACGCGTGCGTGTGCACGCGGTAGACCTCGGCTATCTGGTCGCCGATCGCGTAGTACGGGTCGAGGGACGACAGCGGGTCCTGGAAGACCATCGCCGCCTTCGCGCCGCGCAGCCGCCGCAGTTCGCCGTCGGAGGCGGTCTGTACGTCGGTGCCGGCGACCTCGATCGAGCCGCCGACCCGTGCCCCGGTGCCGTGGTGCAGGCCCAGCAGTGCCGAGGCGACCGTGGACTTGCCGGAGCCGGACTCGCCGACCAGAGCGAGGGCGGCGCCGCGCTCCAGGGTGAACGACAGCCCGTCAACGGCCCGTAGGTCGCCGAACTCGACGGTCAGATCGGTGACTTGGACGAGACTCATGTCAGTACCACCCGTCGGTCGGCCACCGCGTACAGCACGTCCGCGACGGCGTTGGCGAGGACCACGAAGAAGCCGATCACCAGGACCATGCCGACGACGACGGGCAGGTCGACCACGCTGACGGCGTGGACGAGTTCCTGGCCGAGACCGGGCAGTCCGAACAGCGTCTCGGTGAGCACGGCGCCGCCGACGGCCGAGCCGAAGTTGTTGGCGTTCAGCGCGATGACCGGCGCGAGCGCCCCGCGCAGGGCGTGCCGGCCGACGATCGACCGCTCGCCGACGCCGTACGCGCGGAAGGTGCGGATGTGGTCCTCGGCCAGGGTCTCCAGCATCGACGCCCGGGTCATCCGGGCGAACGCGGCGGACTCGATGAGGGCGAGGGAGAGCCAGGGCAGCAGCAGGTTCCACGCCCACTGTTCGGGATCGTCGGTGAACTTCACGTACTGCGGGAAGGGCAGCAGTTGCAGTTCGCCGCAGACGACGATCATCAGGACCAGGCCGATGACGAAGACCGGCGTGGCCCAGCCCGCCAGCGTGAGGCCGGTCAGCACCCGCTCGGTGAGCCGGCCGCGCCGCCAGACGGAGAGCACGCCCGTGCCGACGCCCAGGACCAGCCACAGCACCATCGCGCCGAACACCAGCGAGAGGCTGACCGGAAGCCTGGTCAGGATGATGCTCAGGACCTGCTGGTCGGTCTGGTAGGAGAGGCCGAGGCAGGGCGCCGAGCAGTGCTCCACGGAGGTGCCGGTGGAGTAGTCCTGGCCGGCGACCAGGCCCTGCAGGAAGTGCCAGTAGCGCACGTACAGGGGGTCGTCGAGGTGCAGTTGCTGGGCCACCTGGTGCACCTGCTCCGGGGAGCAGCGCGGGCCGCAGGTGATCTGGGCGACGTTGCCCGGGGTGACGTAGAAGACGACGTAGACGATCACCGAGATGGCGAGCAGGGTCGCCAGGGTGCCGATGGTGCGGCGGAGCAGGAAGCCGCCGAAGCCGTTCACGCGGACTCCTCCTTCGCCGTCGCGGCCGCGCGCCTGCGGCCGGTGCCGACGCCGAGCCGGGAGGCGGCGCGCGGGTCCAGGGCGGTGCGGACCCCGTCGCCGAGGACGGTCAGCGCGAGCACCGTCACGAACAGCGCGCCGGCCGGCAGGAGCAGGTACTGCGGGGCCGCCTGGTACCAGACGTCGGCAGCGGTGAGCATCTGTCCCCAGGAGGGCGTCGGCGGCTTCACCCCGATGCCGAGGAAGGACAGGGCCGCCTCGGCGCTGATGTTGACCGGGATGAGGATCGAGGCGTACGTGATGACCGGCGCGGCCAGGCCGGGCAGTAGTTCGCGACGGGCGATGCGCCAGGCGCCCCAGCCGCTGAGCCGCGCGGCGGCGACGTAGTCGAGCCCCTTCAGGGTGAGCGTCTGGGCGCGCACGATCTTCGCGATGGTGCCCCAGGAGATGAACCCGATGACGAGGGTGACCAGGACGGGCCGGGGGAAGCTCTGCGGCACGATCGCGAGCAGTGCCAGCGACATGACCATCAGAGGCAGCGCGACGAAGATGTCCGTGATCCGGCTCAACAGTTGATCAATCCATCCGCCTCCGAGTGCGGCCGCCACACCGACGAGCAGTCCGAGGAAGACCTGGATCACGGTCGCCGAGAACGCGACGCCCAGGGAGACCCGCGCGCCGTACACCAGCCGCGCGAACAGATCACGCCCGGTCTGCGGCTCCACGCCCAGCCAGTGGTGGCCGGAGATGCCGCCGAGGGAGCCGGTCGGCACGCCGCCGCGCGCGGAGTCGATGAGCGACGGGTGGTAGGTGGTCGGGTCCTGGCCCTCCAGTGCGGTGAGCAGGGGTGCGGCGAGCGCGACCAGGACGAGCAGCGCGACGATGCCCGCCGCGACCGTGGCGGCCCGCTGCGTACGCAGCCGCCGCCAGAACCGGCGAGCCCCCGAGGCCCCCGAGGCGGACGCCTCGAGGGCCTGGGTGGCGACAAGTGCCTCGCTCACGGCGCTACTTCACCGCGACCTGGGAGATGTCCAGAACGCCGGTCCAGTCGCTGATCACGACGTTCTTGATGTCCTTGCCGACCAGCCGCTTGTAGACGGGGTGGAACAGCGGCACGGTCAGCGCCTGCGCGCCGATCTTCTTGTCCAGTGCACCCCACCGCTGGGCGGCCGCGTCGAGATCGGTCAACTTGTTGATCGCGTCAATCTCGGCATTGACCGAAGCATCGTTGAGCTGGGAGGCGTTGAAGTTCGCGCCGTCCTTGACGATCTGCCGGCCGTCGAAGATCGGGGCGAGGAAGGGACCGCCGGAGGGCCAGTCGGCACCCCACGCGGCGAGGAAGAAGCCCGGCTCGGTCTTCACGCTGTGGACCGTGTCGGAGTAGTTGTTGTCCTCCAGGCCCTGGAGCTTGACCGTGATGCCGGCCTTCTTGAGGGCGTCCTGGATCGCGGTCGCGATCTCGGGGCTCGTCTTGAAGTTCTGGGCGTTGTCGTGGGTCAGCGTGACCGTGAGCCCGTTCGGGTAACCGGCCTCCTTCAGCAGCTCCTTGGCCTTGGCCGAGTTGCCGGTGTCACCCGCCGGGAACAGGTCGTACGGCGTGTAGCCGAAGGACTTCTGGTTCGGCAGGAAGGTGGTCGCGGCCTCGGCGAGGGCGCTGCCGCCCGCCGCGTTGATCACGGACGACCGGTCGACGGCGTACGAGATCGCCTGGCGCACCTTGGGGTTGTCGAACGGCTTGACCTTCGGGTTGAACGCTATGTAGTTCGTGTAGCCGAAGTGCCCGGTGCCGACGCGGGAGGCGAGTTCCTTGTCACCGGTCACCTTGGCGAGCTCGGCGGGCCCGAGGTTGGTGTCCGTGGTGACCGCGGCCGCGTCCGTCCCCTGGGACGCCGACAGCCGCTGGTTGATCACGGACGAGTCGAGCCCGGACTGCACGTCGATCTTGTCCGGGTACGCCTTGCGCTGGTCGTCGACGGCCGCGGACCAGTACTTGTTCCGCTCCAGGACCAGGTGTTCACCGTCGTTCTCGTTCTTCACGACCTTGTAGGGGCCGGACGAGACCGGGTGCTCCTCGTACTTGGTGCCGGTGTCCTTGGCCTGCGGGACCGGCGTGAACTGGGTCTGCGTGGCCAGGAAGGGGAACTCGCCCTCGGGCTTGTCGAGATGGAAGACGATGGTGCGGTCGTCCGGCGTCTCGATCGCCGACAGCCCCTTCTTGTCCTTGTACGGCCCCTGGTAGTCGGCGGCGCCGACCAGCCAGTCCCGCAGGTAGGGCGCGCCGCCGGAGAGCTCGGGGGCGAAAGACCGCTCGATGCCGTACTTGATGTCGGCAGACGTGATCGCCGTGCCGTCCTCGTACTTGAGGCCCTTCTTCAGGGTGTACGTCCACACGGTCGCGTTCTCGCTGGGGCGCCCGGTGTCGGTGGCCAGGTCGGGGACGACCTTGGTGCCGGCGGCGCCGTCCGCGCGGTTGCGGGTGGTGAGCGTACGGAAGACCAGGGAGGGCACGTTGCCGCCGCCGGAGGTGTACAGGCGGGCCGGGTCGAAGTCCGACTGGGGGTCGGAGTTCAGGACGGTGAGGGTGCCGCCCTTGTGCGGCGTGGAGTCGCCACTGGAGCCGTTGGCATCGTTGTCCTTCGGCCCGCAGGCGGCGGCGCCCGCTGCCACGACCAGGGCAAGCGAAACGTACGCCGCGCGGGCGCTGTTTACGGACGGGTGACGCATCGGAATGACGACCTCTCGGAAGGCAAGTCTCGATGGGCGAGACAGATTGACGAGGAGTGAGACGAAAGTGAACAGACGTCTGCCTGGGCGTCAGGTCGTCGAAAGAGCCGTGACCCAGGTCACGGCAACAGAAGGAGATCGCGACGCGAACGCCCGAGGGCGGGCGTCAGCGACAGTGAATGTCGGCTACGCAGAGCGCGGTCACGCCGATGAGCGCCAGCTCGATGGCGGCGCGCGCGGAGGCGTGAAGGGACGACATGCCCAGAAATATGTACGAACTTTCTGCGCATGTCAATGTGATGTATGAGCCACCTGTCAACTCTTGGGGTAAGGCCAAGGGTTGGGCAGACAGTGGATTCCGTCGTGGTCGAGGAACTTGGTCTGCTGCTGCATGACCGGCGCCAGCTCGCCGTCCTTTTCGCAGGTCACATGGCCGTAGCCGAGCCGGTGGCCGACCTCGTGGTTGATCAGCATCTGCCGGTAGGCGTGGATCTTGTCGCCGTACGTCTTGCTGCCCTGGGCCCACCGGTACGCGTTGATCATGACGCGTTCCGTGGACGCCGAGTCGCAGGACACGTTGTCCTCGGTCGTGTCGAGGCCGGACTTGGCGCACCACTTGGCGGTGGTGCCGGGGCTGGCGAGCGTGATCACGAAGTCGGGCTTGCCGGAGGAGACGCGCTCGAAGGTACGCGCGCCGTCGTGGGCCCAGCTGCGGTCGTCGTTGAGCGTCTTCTGCACGGCCTCGGCGAACAGTTTCCCGTCCAGCCCCAGCCCCTGCTCCACGTCGACGCGGTAGGTGTACTTCCGCCCCTTGCCCGGCGCCTTCGCGCTCCCGGGCACGGTGGTGAACTTCCCGGACCCGGCCAGCTTGGCGCTGAGCGGGTACTTCTCGCCCATCGCCTGCTCGTACGACAGCGTCACCACGCCCGGCGAGGCGGACACGGAGGCGGACGGCGTCGTACGGCCGTTTCCGCGCGAGGCGGCGCCGTCGGTGGCCCGTGTCCCGCCCGCGGCCGACTGCGACCGTACGGCACCGCCGTCGCGGCCGTCGACGACCTGCCCGGCGACGATCACCGCGAGCACGGTGGTGACGGCGGCGGCCGCGATCCCGGTGAAGGTCCGTCCCTTGCCGCCCTTGGGCTCGGCGGCAGGTTCACCGGTGGGCGGCGCGTCGTCGTCATCGCCGTCGTCCGTCCCGGAAGGGAGCGGGGACGGAAGCGGGGACGCGTTCGGGTCGGAGAAGGGCGGATACGTTTCCGCACGCTGGGCGCCGATGTCGGGGCGGGGCGCGAAGACGTCGACGTCCTCGTCGAAGGCATCGACGTAGTCCTGCCGGGGCCCACCGGGCCCGCTCCGCCGCTGCCGCGGTATCGACACACCGGCGGCACCAGCAGCACCGGCGGCCCCGGCGACTCCGGCCCGCCCGCCCAACTCGCCCCAGCCACCGCCCGCTTCACGCTGCGGGGGGTGACCACCACGGGCGCGGGGGACGCCGCGAGCCGGGGTCCCGTCCGGGAGGCGGGGAACGCCGTGGGCCGGGGTCCCGTCCGGGAAACGCGGCACACCATGGGCCGGCGTACCGTCCGAGTAGCGAGGCACCCCACGGGCCGGCGTACCGTCCGCGAACCGCGGCACGCTTCGCGCGGGCGTGCCATCCGGCATGCGCGGCACGCCCTGGGCAGGCGTACCGTCCGCGGACCGGGGCGATCCGCCCGCGGGTGTCCCCTCGGCCGGACGCGGCACCGTGGCGCCCGCGGGCCCGCGCTCCCCGTCTCCCGGGCCCTGCTTTCGAGCCGCACGCACGTCCGCTATGTCCGCATCGTCACCTTTGGGTGCCGGGCCGCGGCGGCTGTGGCGTCCCACTCGCCCCTCAGCTCCCCGCGCCCGGCGCGACCGGGCGGCCGCCGACGGTCCCGGCAGCCGATCCATCGGCCAACCCGCCGACGGACTCGAGGAGTTCACGGAACGCCCCGGCCACCGCCTCCGGGTACTCCATCATCGCCACATGCCCGGCGTCCGGCATCGACAGCAGCCGGGAGTGGCGGAAGCTGCGCGCGGCCTTCTGGGCCATGCGGTAGCCCACGAGCTGATCACGGCCGCCGTAGATCAGCAGGGTCGGGGCGAGGACGCGCTCGGCCTGGCGCCAGAGCCCGTGCTGCCCGCCCAGCGTGTAGGCGTTGACGATCCCGCGTGCGGACCGCGCCATCGCGTCCCAGAAGTACGGCAGCCGCAGCCGCCGTTCCAGCTCCGCCACCGCATGCTCGAACGCCTCGGGCGTCACCCGGCCGGGATCGCCGTAGCAGAGGGCCAGGACGCCCCGTACCCGCTGTTCGGCGGTCCACTTGCCGGTGGTGCGGGTGAGGAGCCCGGCGACGCCGGGGAGGCCGAGGATGACCGTCGGCACGGCCGTGCGCTGGACGCGCAGCTCGGGCAGGGCCGGCGAGACGAGGGTGAGGGTGCGGACGAGGTCCGGGCGGACGGCGGCGACGCGGGTGGCGACCGCACCACCGAGGGAGTTGCCGAAGAGGTGGACGGGGCCGCGGCCGGCCGCGTCGAGATAGCGGATGACCGCGCGGGCGTGCCCGGTGACGGAGTAGTCCCCGTCGTCCGGCGGCGGCGAGTCGCCGAAGCCCGGCAGATCGACCGCCTCGCCGTCCACGACGCCCTCGAGCCGCTCCATCAGCTCCGACCAGTTCTGCGAGGAGCCGCCGAGCCCGTGGATGAACAGCGCGGGCGGCAGGCTCGCGCGCGCGGGCGGCCGCGAACGGACCGAGAGGGTGACGCCGGGCAGTCCCACCGAGCGCAGCCGCTCGCCCTCCGCGACTCTGACTGCGGCCGCCCCGGAGAGCACGCTGGTGGGCGGCACGGAGGGCAGCTCGGTCGAAGACATGGGCCAATGTTACGAGACGATCACACAGTGATTCATGTGTTCGCCGTCACAGGACCTGCCGGGCGAGCCGTGTACGAGCCGCGCGCCGGCCGGGGCGAAGGGGCACCGGCCGTCCGGAGCGAACGGCCCCGGGTGGCATAGCGCCCGCATCCGGTGTCTCCTACGCTCGTACACAGGGCACCCGTTTGTGGCCCCCTGCTTCCGCAGGGATGTTCGAAGGAAGGGAGCCCACCATGGCCCATGACCCCACCGACCCCGACGTGCTCGACGATCTGGAGGCGGAGGACGCCCCGGAGATCGGTGTCGAGGCTCCCGAGGGCGACGCAGCCGAGCAGCACACGGACGTCACACCGTCCCACGACGACCCGCTCACCGGTGACCCGGGCCGCGCGAACGAGGCCGATCTGATCGAACAGGCACGTGTGGTCTCCCTCGACGAGGACGACTACCGCTGACCGGAACCGGCCTCCGGCGGGCCCACCTGGCCTGTCGCATTTCCCGGTGCGGCTTTCGCCGTCGTCCGGTACGTGAAATTCTGCGCTCGCACCGCGCACAGCACGGTTACCGAAAAGTACGATGGCCGCGCGGAGCGATCCGCATGTGGACGACTTTGGGAGGCGCGGCGTGACAGCCATCGAGCAGACAGAGGCGGCACGCCCGCGGGGCACTCGCCTGCCGCGCCGTGCCCGACGGAACCAGTTGCTGGGCGCCGCCCAGGAGGTCTTCGTCGCACAGGGGTACCACGCGGCCGCGATGGACGACATCGCCGAGCGTGCCGGCGTCAGCAAGCCGGTCCTCTACCAGCACTTCCCGGGCAAGCTCGACCTCTACCTGGCCCTGCTGGACCAGCACTGCGAAGCGCTGATCCAGGCGGTGCGCGGCGCGCTCGCGTCGACGACCGACAACAAGCAGCGGGTCCGGGCGACCATGGACGCCTACTTCGCGTACGTCGAGGACGACGGCGGGGCCTTCCGCCTGGTCTTCGAGTCCGACCTGACGAACGAGCCCGCGGTGCGCGAGCGCGTCGACAAGGTCACCACCCAGTGCGCCGAGGCGATCTGCGAGGTCATCGCCGAGGACACCGGCCTGCCGAGCGCCGAGTCGATGCTGCTGGCCTCGGGCCTCGGCGGCCTCGCCCAGGTGGTGGCGCGGTCCTGGCTGCACAGCGACCGCAGCGTCCCGCGCGACCAGGCGGTACAGCTGCTGACCTCGCTGGCGTGGCGGGGCATCGCCGGCTTCCCGCTGCACGGGCTCGACGCCCACCACTGACAGGACCCGCGCGGCATTCCCGTTCGCTGTTCGCTCCTGGCGTGCACGCCCGCAGCGTGTACGTCCCCTCACCGGGCTAATGTGTGCAGCGTACGGCGCGGAAGGTCGCGCACTTCACTGACCGTCGGAGGGACATAGCCGTGGAGGTCAAGATCGGCGTGCAGCACGCGCCCCGCGAGATCGTGCTGGAGAGCGGTCTGAACGCCGAGGAGGTCGAGCGCCTCGTCGCCGATGCGCTGGCCGGCAAGTCGCAGGTGCTGTCCCTGGAGGACGAGCGCGGCCGCAAGGTCCTGGTCCCGACGGACCGGCTGGCGTACATCGAGCTCGGTGAGCCGACCGTGCGCAAGGTCGGCTTCAGCGCGGTCTGACCACAGCAGCGCGGAGGGGCCGGGTGGACGTGTGTCCACCCGGCCCCTTCGCGTGCCGGCCCTCCACATCCGGCCCACAAGTCGTCCACAGGGGAGGATTGCATTCCGCAGGTCACGGGTATGACGGGCTACGACCGTGAAGCACCGGCCGGCCGTGGGAGGGACCCCTCGTGATGCTCCTGGAAGTCCTAGGATCCGCCCTGCTCGGCCTGGCCTTGTCGTGGGCCGCGACCAGCCGCCTGTCCCACCGGCTCCCGGCCCGCCCCCTGGTGTTCTCCACGGGTGTCGCGGGAGCCCTCTTCGGCGACTTCGTCACCCACAGCGCTCTCGGCCCCGGCGCGGTCCTGGTCACTCTCCTGGGCGCGGCGATCGTCTCGGCGGCATCCCTCTCGCTGCTGCTCCGCCCGGCGGGCCGCCGCCTGCGCCGACGATCGATCCCGGCGTAGCCCGTCGAGCACGCCGCACTCCTCGAACGCCCCGAACCGAGGCGCGCCCCAAAGGGGCGCGGGGCTGTGTCGATGTGCGGCTCCGCCGCGTGGGCGCGACCAGCCCCCACCGGCCTCAGGCCGCGCAACCCCCGGAACCACCCCCCTCAGAGCGCTACGCCGCCAACCCCAGCGCAGCCATCCGCTTGGTGTGCGCCTCCGTGATCCGCGAGAACATCCGCCCCACCTCGGCGAGATCGAACCCGTCGGCCACGCCCCCGACCAACATGGTCGACAGCGCGTCCCGGTCGGCCACCACCCGCTGCGACTGCGACAGCGCCTCGCCCATCAACCGCCGTGCCCACAAGGCCAGTCGGCCGCCCACCCGGGGGTCGGCGTCGATGGCCGCCCGGACCTTCTCCACCGCGAACCCGGCATGCCCGGTGTCGTCGAGAACGGCCAGCACCAGCTCGCGTGTGTCGGAGTCGAGGCGGGCCGCGACCTCCCGGTAGAAGTCACTGGCGATCGAGTCGCCGACGTACGCCTTGACCAGGCCCTCCAGCCAGTCCGAAGGCGCCGTCTGCCGGTGGAAGCCGTCCAGGGCCGCGACGAACGGCTCCATCGCCTGCGTCGCGTCCTCGCCGATCTCCGTCAGCCGGTCGCGCAGCCGCTCGAAGTGGTGGAACTCGGCCGACGCCATCTTCGCCAGCTCGGCCTTGTCCACCAGCGAGGGCGCCAGCTTGGCGTCCTCGGCGAGCCGCTCGAACGCCGCGAGCTCGCCGTACGCGAGCGCACCGAGCAGGTCCACGACCGCGGCACGGTAGTGCGGGTCGGCAGCCGCCTGCGCCCAGTCCTGGGCGGCGACACCGGTCGGTTCGGCGGAGGCGGTCTCAGGCTTGTCAGAGCTCGTCATGAAGCGCACAATAGCCCGCCCGCCGCGCCGGGGAAGCCCTGGGAACCGCCGGGGAGGTCCGGGAAGGCCGAGGGAAGTCTCCGCGAAGCCCCTGGTCAACCACTGTGACTACCACGACGTGACCAAATCGGCCATCACATGTGCACGATTCCGGGGTATGGTGGTAATGCGCCTGCTGGTACGCCGTCGAATTCCGACGTACCTCGACAGGCCGCACGTATGAGGATGCCCGGTCGGTGGCCCGATCGGCTCCGACCCGACAGCCCTCCCGGTTCGTACGGCACTGTGCGTACGACGACCGGAGGGACACACCCTCAGCGGTACGAGCGCTAGAGCGTCGGCAGAGGTCCCGTGCACTACGGCGTGCCCCCAACGGCCCGCACGTAAGGCAGCCGACGTCCCCCGGCACGGTCCGTCAAAGACCCCCGCGCTCGCCTCGCGCCGCGACACACAGAAGAGGCAGCACCCTGACTACGACGTTTCGTGAACTCGGAATCCTTCCCGAGACCGCCGAGGCCCTGGAAGCCGTCGGCATCATCAACCCCTTCCCCATCCAGGAGATGACGCTCCCGGTCGCCCTGTCCGGCACCGACGTCATCGGCCAGGCCAAGACCGGCACCGGCAAGACCCTCGGCTTCGGTCTGCCGCTCCTGGAGCGCGTCACCGTCCCCGCCGATGTCGAGGCCGGCCGCGCCGCCCCCGAGGCCCTCACCGAGGCCCCCCAGGCGCTCGTCGTCGTCCCCACGCGCGAGCTCTGCACCCAGGTCACCAACGACCTGCTGACGGCCGGCAAGGTCCGTAACGTACGCGTTCTCGCCATCTACGGCGGTCGCGCCTACGAGCCGCAGGTCGAGGCCCTGAAGAAGGGCGTCGACGTGGTCGTCGGCACCCCGGGCCGGCTGCTCGACCTCGCGGGCCAGAAAAAGCTCAACCTCAAGCACATCAAGTCACTCGTCCTCGACGAGGCCGACGAGATGCTCGACCTGGGCTTCCTGCCCGACGTCGAGAAGATCATCGCCATGCTCCCGGCCAAGCGCCAGACCATGCTGTTCTCGGCCACCATGCCGGGCGCGGTCATCGGCCTCGCGCGCCGGTACATGAGCCAGCCCACCCACATCCGCGCCACCGCGCCGGACGACGAGGGCGCGACCGTCGCGAACATCGCGCAGTTCGTCTACCGCGCGCACTCCATGGACAAGCCCGAGATGATCGCGCGCATACTGCAGGCCGAGGGCCGCGGACTCGCGATGATCTTCTGCCGTACCAAGCGCACCGCCGCCGACATCGCCGACCAACTCCAGCACCGCGGCTTCGCCTCCGGCGCCGTCCACGGCGACCTGGGCCAGGGCGCCCGCGAGCAGGCGCTGCGTGCCTTCCGCAACGGCAAGGTGGACGTCCTCGTCTGCACCGACGTCGCCGCGCGCGGCATCGACGTCGAGGGCGTCACCCACGTCATCAACTACCAGTCCCCCGAGGACGAGAAGACGTACCTGCACCGGGTCGGCCGCACCGGCCGCGCAGGCGCTTCGGGTACGGCGATCACCTTCGTCGACTGGGACGACATCCCACGCTGGCAGCTCATCAACAAGGCGCTGGACCTGAAGTTCCCCGACCCGGTGGAGACGTACTCGACCTCCCCGCACTTCTTCGAAGAGCTCAAGATCCCCGCGGGCACCAAGGGTGTCCTGCCGCGCTCGGAGCGCACCCGCGCCGGGCTGGGGGCGGAGGAGGTGGAGGACCTGGGCGAGACCGGTGGCCGCGGTGGCCGCGGTCGCGGTGGCCGAGGCGGTCGCCCGGAGCCCCGCGCCGAGGCCCGTTCCGAGGAGCGCGAGCGTCCGGCCCGCACCCCGCGCCGCCGCCGTCGCACGCGTGGCGGTACGACCCTGGACCAGGCATCCGGTACGACGTCGACGGCACCGGCCGCCGAGTCCGCGGCGCCCGTCTCCGCCGACGACGCCGTGGCGGCGTCGGAGCCGACGGTCGGCCGGACCCCGCGCCGCCGTCGCCGTACGCGCAACGGGGCGTCCCAGGAACCGGTGGCGGCCGCCGCCCCGGTGACCGTGACGCCGGAGACCGTCGTCGAGACGGTCGAGGCCGTGGTCGAACCGGCCGCGCCGGAACAGCCGCGCCGCCGTCGCACCCGCAGGTCCGCGGAGACCGCGGCGGTCGCGGAGGCGACGACGCCGGTGACCGAGGCGCCGGAGACCGAGGCGCCGGAGACCGAGGAGGCGCCGGCAGCCCCCGTTCGCCGCCGTACCCGCAAGACGGCCGAGGCTCCGGAGGCAGCCGCCCCCGCGGCGGCCGTCGAGGCGGTCGAAGCCGTGGCCGAGCCGAAGCCGCGCCGCACCCGGAAGACGGCCGCCGCCGCCGAGGCAGCGGTGGACACCGCCGAAGCCGTCGAGGCGAAGCCCCGCCGCACCCGCA
>NZ_JBHXLU010000028.1:0-56919 GCF_042720695.1 Streptomyces sp. NPDC058457
ACAAACGCGACTACGTCTTCAACGGCACCCTCACCGTCACCGCGATCGTCATCTGGCTCCGCGACATCGTCCAAGAGCCATCAGAAACGGCCTAGGCCTCCGAGTCCGGCCGCCACTCCCGGGCGAGCAGCCCGAGCAGCACCTCGTCCAGGAACTCGCCCATCACCCAGGCCGAGGAGCGCAGCACGCCCTCGCGGACGAAGCCGTTGCGCTCGGCGGCGCCCAGCATCGCGGCGTTGTCCGAGAGCGTCTCGATCTGCAGCCGCTGCAGGCCGCGTACGACGAACCCGTAGTGGCACAGCACCGCGACCACGTCGCTGCCGTAGCCCTTGCCGCGGGAGGCCGGCAGCAGTACCAGCCCGACGTGCGCGCCGCGGTTGTGGGTGTCGATGCCCCACAGCGACGCGGTGCCGACCAGCGTGCCGCCCGCCAGCTCCACCACGGAGAACTTGACGTTCCCCTCGTCCTTGTCGTCCACGGTGAACGGCGCGTCCTTCGAGTCGGACGAAATCGGCCGCCACGGACTGCTGTTGGCCCGCGAGGAGTTGACCACGTCGTCGGAGAGCTGGGCCCGCAGGACCGGGATGTCCTCCTCGTGCCGGGCCCTGAGCCCGACCGTGCTGCCTGTAAGCATGCGAGCTTCCTATCCGGCCGCACCGGCGGGCGGCAAACCAATATGCGGCCGGCCCCTTACTCGTACCGGTACTTCAGCGAATCCGCCTCCGTCTGCTCGATGTCGGCGATCGTCAGCTCCGGCATGCGCAGCTGGGCCAGCGTCACCTCGGCCGAGGTCGGCTGGGCGTCCGCCGGCAGCCACTGCTCCGGCTTCCAGGCCCCGCTGCGCAGGAGCGACTTGGGGCAGTGCGGGTAGACCTCCTCGATCCCCACCACCAGCGCACTGGCCGGCGGCTTGCCCACGGCGGTGAGCTGCGACAGCAGCTCCGGGCGGGTGGAGACGCAGGCCCGGCCGTTCACCCTGAGCGTCGTGGTGCGCCCCGGGATGACGAACAGCAGCCCGGCCCGTCCGGTGGCCACGACGTTCTGCAGGGTGTCCAGCCGCTTGTTGCCGGTCGCGTCCGGTATCGCCACCGTCCGTGCGTCCAGGACGGCGACGAACCCGGCGGGGCCGCCGCGCGGGGAGACGTCGCAGTTGCCCTCGGCGTCCGCGCTGGCGACCAGGACCAGCGACGAGCAGCCGATCAACCGCCGGGTCTGCTCGGTGAGTTCGGTCATCTGCTTGCGCACGGCCGCGGCGCCGGGCAGTTCGTAGGCCCGGCGCAACGCCTCCTGATCGGGCACGGCGTCCAGAGAGAGCGAGTCGAAGGCACTGCCGGCAAGGGATAGCGTCATGCCTCCGACCCTAAGGGGCCGACCTGCGAATGATCCTGGTCGGTGAGTGCGGGACGGCGGAGTCCGCCGGACCGCCCGGGCCGGCCCGCCCGCGCTCGGCGTCCGCCCCGCGGCGCGGCTCCGCGTCGGGCACGTCCTGGACAGGGCACGGGCCGCGCCCTGCATCGGATGACGCCCGGGCGCAGGTCAGGGCGCCGTCAAGAGAACTTGCCCACCGCCTGTCTGACGAGTCATCAGTTCTCGTTATAGTGAGCAATGGCCGTGGGGCCGGCGGGACCGGGCGGGGCGGGGCGGAGGAAGGCTGATGGCGGACGGTCTGGGCGAGTCGGCTGAGGTGCAGCCGGCAGTGGCGGTGCGGGATCTCGGTGGGGGTGTGCGGTCCGTGGCCGTGCCCATTCCGGACAATCCGCTCGGCTACACGCTGGTGTACGTGATGGACACCGACCGCGGGCCGGTGCTGATCGACACCGGGTGGGACGACCCCGGGTCGTGGGACGTGCTGGTGGCGGGGCTGGAGGCGTGCGGTACGGGCGTCGGCGAGGTGCACGGGGTCGTCATCACGCATCACCATCCCGACCATCACGGGCTGTCGGGGCGGGTGCGCGAGGCGTCCGGGGCCTGGATCGCGATGCACCCGGCCGACGCGGCGATCGTGCGGCGGGCCCGGGAGACCCGGCCGGAGCGGTGGTTCACGTACATGGCGGCGAAGCTGACGGCCGCCGGGGCGCCGGACGAGCACGTGACGCCGTTGCGCGGCGGACCCCGCCGCCGCACCCCGCCCGGCCTGGCCCCCGCCCTGCCCGACCGTGAGATCCTCCCCGGCGAACTCCTCGACCTCGCGGGCCGCCGGCTGCGGGCCGTCTGGACGCCGGGGCACACCCCCGGCCATGTCTGCCTGCACCTGGAGGAGGAACACCCCGCCCGGCTCCCGGGCCACGGACGCCTGTTCTCCGGCGACCATCTCCTTCCCGAGATCACCCCGCACATCGGTCTCTACGAGGACCCCGACGACGCGACCGTCACCGACCCCCTCGGCGACTACCTCGACTCCCTGGAACGCGTCGGCCGGCTCGCCCCGGCCGAGGTCCTCCCGGCCCACCAGCACACCTTCACCGACGCACCGGCACGGGTACGCGAACTGCTCACCCACCACGAGGAGCGCCTCTCCGGCCTGCTCACCCTTCTCCAACAGCCGCTCACTGCCTGGCAGTTGGCCGTGCGGATGGAGTGGAACCGGCCCTGGGAGCAGATTCCGTACGGGTCGAGGAACATCGCCGTCTCGGAGGCCGAGGCCCATCTGCGGCGTCTGGTGAAGCTGGGGCGCGCGGAGGCGGTGACGGGGAGCGAGCCGGTCACGTACGTGGCGGTGTAGGCGGTTCGGCGGTCGCCGTCGCAACCCGGGTTGCCCGAGGCTCAGTTGACGGCGCGCTCGGCGGTGATGAGCATCTCCGCCAGGTCGGCGAGGGTGGCCAGCTGGCGGGGGTTCATCTGCGGAGCGCGGGCCGCCAGGCGGACCAGGCCGCTCTCGCGGAGCCGGGAGAGCGGGTCGGCCCGGGCCTCCAGGCCCTGGAGCACCGGCTGGAGCGCCTCGTACAGCGCCTCCGGCTCGTCGGCGGTGAAGAAGCCGGCCGGCAGACCGAAGAACCGCCGCAGCCGGTCGGTGTGTTCGAGGCTCGGCAGCCCGCTCTTGCGCCACTCGCTCAGCCACTGCCTGCTGGTGCCGGCGATCGCCGCGAGCTCGCCCAGCGAGTACCGCTTGCCGTCGGGCCGGCGCCGGTTCTCGCGGATGAAGTCCAGCCGCTGCCGTACCCGTTCGGCGAGCCCCGCCTCGGGCGCGACCCCGCCCGCGAGGAGTTCGGCGACCACCCCGACC
Source organism: Streptomyces sp. NPDC058457 (assembly GCF_042720695.1). Lineage (NCBI taxonomy): Bacteria > Bacillati > Actinomycetota > Actinomycetes > Kitasatosporales > Streptomycetaceae > Streptomyces > Streptomyces sp. NPDC058457. The sequence goes on from NZ_JBHXLU010000028.1 coordinate 3,224, forward strand.
GGGATCCCGGTGCGGTACGACAGGCCGGCCACGTCCAGCACCTCGGACAGCCGTCCGGAACGTCCGGTCAGCTCCCCGAGCCGTTCCAGTACGCCGGTCAGCGGGGCATGGGCGTCACTCACCAAGGTCCCCCTGGACACGCGTGGTTGGTCGGTCGGCCGAGCAGACGCGAGGTTATCGAATCACCGGTCCCGGCCACCAGACATGACAAGGACCACTGCGCAAGGGGGCAGCAATCGTTGACATGTGACGGATCGGCAGGAAAGGATCACATCACCAGGCCACGGTCGAACCGACCCGCCCCGGGTGCCGCCTATGGGGGAGCGGCATCCGGGGCGACCAGCCGCCCCGCCTCCTCCCCAGAAGGTGAGGCGAACCGATGCCGCAGCCCGTCCTGCTCCTCGGTGCCGGCCGCCGGCGCGCGTACGACGAGTTCGTGCTCACGCGTGTCGCCGCGGTCCGCCCGGTGCTGCTGGTGGACGCCGCACCGCCGGCCTGGGCACGGCAGTGCCTGGCCGGTCACCTCGCGGCGGACCCCGGCAAGGACGGCGCGACGGCATCGGCGGTGGTGCGGTTCGCGGCCAGGCACCGGGTCCGCGGCGTGCTGACCCACACGGGCGAGTACGCGGTCGCCGCCGCCACGATCGCCGGGCAGTTGGGGCTGCCCGGCCCCTCCCTCGCCACGGCCGCCGCGTGTACCGACCCGCCCGCGCTGCGCGCGCTGCTGGCCGGCCGCGCGGTCCCCGTCGACGTCCCCGGCACGCCCCGTGTCTCGGCCGAGGTGGTCGTCCTCGACGGCGAGATCCGCATCGCCGCCATCACCCGTACGACCCTGGGCCCGGCGCCCGCCCGGCAACCGCTCCGGCACACCGTGCACGCCCACGACGGCCTGCTGCACAACCGTTTCCTGCGGCTGGCCGTCGACCGCACCGTGCACGCCCTCGGCATCGGCCGGGGCGTCCTGCACATCGGCCTCACCCTCACCGACCGCGGCCCCCGGGTCACCGACGTCGCCCCGCACCTCCCGGGCGACCTGATCCCGCTGCTCGTCAAGCGGGCCACCGGCGTCGACCTCGCCCAGGCCGCGGCCGCCCTCGCCGCCGGCGAGGTGCCCGACACGACGCCGACCCGGCAGCGGGCGGCCGCGATCCAGTTCGCCTACCCGGCCGCCACCGGCCGCCTCGACCATCTGGACCTCTCCCCCGACGCCGCCCACGAGCCGGGCGCCGACCGTATGCTCCTCACCCGGCACACCGGCGACCACGTCACCGCCGGGCCGCACGCCACCGCCGCCGACCGGCTGGCCCTGTGGGTGGCGGTCGGCGAGACCCCGGACGACTGCGAGGACGCACTACGCCGGATGGCCCGCCACCTGTCGGCAGGCATCGCCCCGCTCGCGAACGCGGCGCGAGCGCTCCGCTGGAACTGCCGCGACATGCCGTCGGTCGACTGCGGCGCCGTCGTGGCCACTCGCACAGTTCCTCCCCCAGCCCCCTGAAGGGGCGCTGCCGCCAGGACGATCTGGACGAGGCATACGGCCCGCCCCAGGACGCGATCGTCCGTATCAACTCGCCCGCCTCGCCCAGCACTTCGACTTCCTCCCGGCTCATCGTCGGATTGGCCGCCCGCCGCCGCAGCACCTCCGCCAGCCCCTCCTCGGTCAGTTCGGCCGGGTCGCGAGCAGGGCCGCCAGCAGCGTGTGCGCCAACGGGTAAGCACCCAGAGCCACTTGGGCGAGGATCACCGCGGACATACCCCAGTCGAGCCCGGGCGGCCCGTCCTCTGCGTTGGTCCAGTCGATGACCCGAGGGCCGTCGGGGGTCAGCTCCCCCAGCTCTCAACTTCGTTCGAGCCGGGGGGACCCCCATCGTTGTCCGGATGCAGGTCGAGGTGGAGGACCCGGGCACCCGGGTCGGCCGGATCCCGGCCCGGCACGGCGTGCAGTCGCCGCAGCAGCGAGGCGAGCAGCGCCCCGCCCTCCGCCGCGTCCGTCTCCCCCGCCAGCAGCGCCGCCAGCATGGTCGGACCGGACAGGCGCTCCATGACCAATTCGGTACGGGACGCGGACGGCCGTACCCGGGGCGCCGGGTAGCCGTGCTCCCGTACGTACGTCATCACCGCGCCCTCGGCGGCCGCGTCCCCCCAGCCGTCCCGGTCCCGGCGCAGCACCCACGCCTCGTCGATCTCGTACACGTCGGCCGAACGCCCCGAGCCGAGCAGTCTCCCCGTCATGGCATGACCATAACGAAACGGTCCTCGCACAGCCCCCTCTCAGCTTCCCCCGGGCGGCCGGTAAGGTAGCCGGGTCGTCATCACCCGTACGGGGGGAAGCCGGTGCAATTCCGGCGCTGACCCGCAACCGTGAGCCACATCCCGTGTGGCAAGCCGGACCGCCGCGCCCGGGACGTTGAGGGCTCATGTGCGCCGGCGCCCGCCGTCGCACGGCACCGTCGAGGTTTACGGAGCCGAGCCGCCGGGGTGTCCCGTGCTGCCCGGCTCCCCGCAGGGAGAGGCACCCGCCGACCATGACCGTCCTCCGCCGCACCGCCGGGGTGCTGGCCGCCACCGCGGTCATCGGTACCGCCACACCCGTGACGACCGCACTGGCCGCCGGCACCGCGTCCCCGTCGCCGTCCGCGTCGGTGGTCCTCCCGTCGGGGCTGTACGGCGGTTCGGACCCCAGGTTCGACGGTGTCTGGCGTCAGTCCCTCGCCCTGCTGGCCCAGCGCGCGGTGGGGGTCACCCCGGCCGCGAGGGCGGTGGACTGGCTGGCCGGGCAGCAGTGCGCGAACGGCTCGTTCGCCGCGTTCCGCGCCGAGCCGACGGCGGCCTGCGACGCCAAGGTGGCGGTCGACACGAACAGCACGGCCGCCGCCGTACAGGCGCTGAAGGCGGCCGGCGGGCACGACGATGCCGCGGAGAAGGCCGTGACCTGGCTGAAGTCGCAGCAGAACGAGGACGGCGGCTGGGGCTACACCCCGGGCTCGGCCAGCGACACCAACTCCACGGGCGTGGTCGTCGGCGCGCTCGCGGCGGCCGGCGCGAGCGCGGACAGGTCGCCGTACGACCTCCTCGCCAAGTGGTCCGTCCCCTGCGACGAGGACGGTGGCGGCGCGCTCGCCTACCAGCCGGACAAGCAGGGGAAGCTGGCCGCCAACGCGGACGCGACCGCGGCCGGGGTGCTCGGGGCCCTCGGCAAGGGGTTCGTGACGACGGCCGGGAAGGCCCCGGCGCAGGGCTATGTCTGCGCCGACTCCGACAAGGCCCTGACCCGGGAGGAGGTGGCCCGCAACGGCGCCGCGTACCTGGGGGACGCCATGTTCACGACCGGCCACCTCGTCTCGGCGCTGCCCGGTGCCAAGCCCCAGCCGGACTACGGCAACACCGCCGACGCGGTCGTCGCCATGGCCGCGCAGGGCTGGACGAAGCCCGCGAAGAAGCCGTACGCCTGGCTGGAGGCGCACGCTGTGCCGTGGGCGGAGCAGAGCGGGCCCGCGGCCTACGCCGAACTGATCCTCGCCGCGCACGCGATGGGCGCGGACCCGCGCGACTTCGGCGGGACGAACCTGGTGACGGCGCTGAACGCGACGGGCCCGGCCCCGCGGGCGGCCGCCGCGAAGCACACCGGGGAGAAGAAGTCGGGCAGCAGCGTGTGGTGGATCGTCGGCACCGGTCTCGTCGCCGGTATCGGCATCGGCTTCCTGCTCAGCGGCCGCCGGAAGCAGCAGCAGCTGTGAGCGCGGTCCGCCGTGCGGGGCTGCTGCTCCTGGCCGCGCTGACGCTGTGCGCGACGGCCGCCGGGCCGGCGGCGGCCACCGGTTACCGCTACTGGTCCTTCTGGGAGCGGGACGGCGGGCACTGGACGTACGCCACGCAGGGCCCCTCCACCGCGCGGCCCGCCGACGGTTCGGTCGAGGGCTTCCGCTTCGCGGTGAGCGAGGACTCGGCGGACGCGTCGCGACCGCGCGGCACGGCGGACTTCGGGACGATCTGCGCCGGTACGCCCGCTGCCGGGGGCCGGAAGCGGGTGGGGCTGGTCGTCGACTTCGGTACGACGGCGGACGCGCCCTCGGGAGAGCGGCCGCCTGCGCGGCGGACGGCCTGCGCGGTGGTGTCCGAGGACGCGACGACGGCGGAGGCACTGGCGACGGTGGCGAAGCCGCTGCGGTACGACACGAACGCGTTGTTGTGTGCGATCGGGGGGTATCCGGAGCGGGGCTGCGGCGAGAAGGTGGCCGCGGGGGGTACGTCGGACAGCGGGCCGTCGGTGGGGCTGTTGGCGGGTGCGGGAGCCGTCGTGGTCCTGGCCGCGGGGGCTTTCTGGCAGGCGCGGCGGCGCAGGAATGGGTGACCGGGGCAGTCGCTCCACCGCGGGCCGGTGGGGGTTGATCGCGCAGTTCCCCGCGCCCCTGAAGGGGCGCTGCAGTCCCCTACTCAGCCTGCGGGCAATCGTGCCACTGGGGACAGGAACGGATGACACCGCGGGCCGGTGGGGGCTGGCCGCGCAGTTCCCCGCGCCCCTTAAGGGGCGCTGCAGTCCCCTACTCAGCCTGCGGGCAGTCGTGCCGCTGGGGCGATGGGGGTCCCCCCGCTCGAGCGAAGCCGAGAGTGGGGGAGGGTGGGCGCAGGCGGCACCCCGCAAGCGCGGGCGAGCGACCCCACCCCCGCGCCGGCCCCCACGCACCCGCACCTTGCACCCCGGCGCCTGGTGGCTCTGGTCGCTCTGCCTCGGGGTCGCCGCGTCCCGTACCACCAACCCCCTCCTCCTCGCCCTCCTCGTCACGGTCACCGCCTACGTCGTGGCCGTCTGCCGGAGCCGGTCCGCCCCCTGGTCCCGCTCCTACTCCGCCTTCGCCAGGCTCGCCCTCGCCGTTCTCCTCGTCCGCCTCGCCTTCACCGTCGTCCTCGGCTCCCCCGTCCCCGGCGCGCACACCCTCGTCACTCTTCCCGAAGTACCCCTCCCGCACTGGGCCCAGGGCATCCGGCTCGGTGGCAAGGTCACCGCCGAGGCACTCGTCTTCGCCCTGTACGACGGCCTCAGGATCGCCGCCCTCCTCGTCTGCGTCGGCGCCGCGAACGCGCTCGCCGCCCCGGCGCGGCTGCTCAAGTCCCTGCCCGGCGCCCTGTACGAGCTCGGCGTGGCCGCGGTCGTCGCCCTCACCTTCGCGCCGCATCTGGTGGCCGACGTGCAGCGGCTGCGGGCCGCCCGGCGGCTGCGCGGCCGCCCCGACTCCGGCGTCCGCGGCCTGCTCCAGGTCGGACTCCCGGTCCTGGAGAGCGCGTTGGAGCGTTCGGTCGCCCTCGCCGCCGCCATGGACGCGCGCGGGTACGGCCGCAGCGCCGACGTCCCGGACCGGGTCCGCCGTACGACGACCGCGCTCACCCTCGGCGGTCTGCTCGGCGTCTGCGCGGGAACGTACGGGCTGCTCACCGCGGCGGGCGGCGGCTACGGGCTGGTCTTGCTGCCGGCCGGAGTGGTCGCCGCGCTGGCGGGGCTGCGGCTCGGCGGCCGGCGTTCGCCGCGCACCCGGTACCGGCCGGACCCGTGGGACGCGCGGGCCTGGCTGGTGTCCGGGGCGGGCGCCGCCGTCGCCGCCCTGCTCACCCTGGCGTCCGTCCGTGATCCGGACGCCCTGCATCCCGGGGTCGTACCGCTGGTCGCCCCCACGCTTCCGCTGTGGCCCGCGGCCGCCGTGCTGCTCGGCCTGCTGCCCGCCCTGATCGTTCCCGAGGATCCCGAGAAGGATCCCGAGGAGGAGCCGTCGTGATCCGCTTCGAAGACGTCTCCGTCACCTACGACGGCGCGGCCCGGCCCGCCGTCCAGGGTGTCGACTTCGAGGTGCCGGAAGGTGAACTCGTCCTCCTGGCCGGCCCTTCCGGCACCGGCAAGTCGACGGTTCTGAACGCCGTGAGCGGGCTCGTGCCGCACTTCACCGGCGGCACCCTGCGCGGCCGGGTGACGGTCGCCGGCCGGGACACCCGTACCCACCGGCCGCGTGAACTCGCCGACGTCGTCGGCACGGTGGGCCAGGATCCGCTGGCGCACTTCGTGACCGACACGGTGGAGGACGAACTCGCCTACGGGATGGAGTCGTTGGGGATCGCCCCGGCCGTGATGCGGCGCCGGGTGGAGGAGACCCTGGATCTGCTGGGGCTCGCCGAGCTGCGGGACCGGGCGATCGCCACGCTCTCCGGCGGGCAGCGGCAGCGGGTCGCGATCGGGTCGGTGCTCACCCCGCATCCCGCGGTCCTGGTGCTCGACGAGCCGACCTCCGCGCTCGACCCGGCCGCCGCCGAGGAGGTGCTGGCCGTGCTCCAGCGGCTGGTGCACGACCTGGGGACGACGGTGCTGCTGGCCGAGCACCGGCTGGAGCGGGTCGTGCAGTACGCCGACCGGGTGGTGCTGCTCCCGGGGGACGGGGCCGCACCGGTGTGCGGGACTCCCGCCGAGGTGATGGCGGTGTCGCCGGTGTGTCCGCCGGTGGTGGAGCTGGGGCGGCTGGCCGGGTGGTCGCCGCTGCCGATGACCGTCCGGGACGCCCGGCGACGGGCGGCGACGGCGGCCGGGCTGCGGGAGCGCCTCGCCGGGCGGGCCCCGGAGCAACGGCTCGCGCCCGGTCCCACGCCCGGTCCCACGGCGGGTCCCGCGGCCGGTCCCGCGGCCGCCCTCGCCGAGGTCCGCGCCCTCGCCGTCCGCCGGGGCCGGGTCGACGCGCTGTGCGGTGTCGATCTCACCGTCGCCGCCGGGGAGACCGTCGCCCTCATGGGGCGCAACGGTGCCGGGAAGTCCACGCTGCTGGGCGCCCTGGTCGGGCTCGTCGAGCCGGGCTCCGGCGCGGTGCGGGTCGGCGGCGCGGTCCCGCACCGCACGCGCCCGCGCGATCTCGTACGCCTCGTCGGACTGGTCCCGCAGGAACCCCGTGACCTGCTGTACGCCGACACGGTCGGCGCCGAGTGCACGGCCGCCGACCGGGACGCGGGGGCGGCGCCCGGGACCTGCCGCGGGCTCGTGTCCGGTCTGCTTCCCGGGGTCGCGGACGACACGCACCCCCGTGATCTCTCCGAGGGGCAGCGGTTGGCGCTGGCGCTGGCCGTCGTGCTCACCGCCCGGCCGCCGCTGCTCCTGCTCGACGAGCCGACCCGCGGCCTGGACTACGCGGCGAAGGCCCGGCTGGTGGGCGTGTTGCGCGGGCTCGCCGCCGACGGGCACGCGATCGTGCTGGCCACGCACGACGTGGAGCTGGCCGCGGAGCTCGCGCACCGGGTGGTGCTGCTCGCGGAGGGGGAGGTCATCGCGGACGGGCCGACCGACGACATCGTCGTCTCCTCGCCGTCCTTCGCCCCGCAGGTGACGAAGATCCTCGCGCCGCAGCGGTGGCTCACCGTGGCCCAGGTCCGGGAGGCGCTGGCATGACCGGCATGCCCCCTCCCCGGGCCAGGTCCCGTTCCCGAGCGAAGTCCCGAGGGGACAACCCGGTGCGGCTCGGCCCCCGCTCCCTCGCCGCCCTGCTCCTCGTCAGCGCCGTCGGGGTGGTCGCCGTCGGCTGGCCCTTCCTCGCCCCGCCCTCCTCCCGGATCGCCTCGCACGCCCAGGACGCGCCCTGGCTCTTCGCGGGCCTGCTGGTGCTGCTGATCGCCGTGCTGGCGGCGACGATCGCCGAGTCGGGGCTCGGTCCGAAGGCGGTCGCCATGCTGGGCGTGCTGGCCGCGACCGGGGCGGCGCTGCGGCCGGTCGGCGCCGGCACCGCCGGGATCGAGCCGATGTTCTTCCTGATGGTGCTGAGCGGGCGGGTCCTCGGGCCGGGCTTCGGGTTCACCCTGGGCTCGCTCACCATGTTCGCGTCGGCGCTGCTCACCGGCGGGGTGGGGCCGTGGCTGCCGTTCCAGATGCTGGCGATGGGCTGGTTCACGATGGGGGCCGGTCTGCTGCCGGGCGCCGGGCGGCTGCGCGGCCGCGGTGAGCCGGCGCTGCTGGCGGGCTACGGCTTCCTGGCCGCGTTCGGCTACGGCACGGTCGTCGACCTGGCCGGCTGGCCGCTGCTGGCCGGCAACGCCTCGAACCTCGCCTTCGACCCGCACGCCGGGCCCGCCACGAACCTGGCCCGTTTCCTCGCCTACAGCCTGGCCACCGCCATGGGCTGGGACCTGGGGCGGGCGCTGTGCACGGTCGTCCTCACCCTGGTCCTCGGTCCGGCGCTGCTGCGGGCGCTGCGCCGGGCCACCCGGCGGGCCGCCTTCGAGACCGCGGTCACATTCGACGGCCCCGGGGCGTGAGGCGTCGTACGCGTCCGGTGACGGGACCGGTGAAGCACCCCACATGACGCACGTCACCTACGATCCGGAACAGTAGTCAGACTTATCCGTTATGTCCGTTTCGCGACCCCTGCTGACCTGCGGTTTGAGAGCCACGCCACACAACGGACTATCGCCGCCTATGCGACCACCACTAGTAAAAGGGGTGATTGCGGACGGGTTCCCGGCCTGCTTGTCTGGACGACGTCGCCAGGCGCCACGAGCCCACAGCGGGCCGCGGCGCCGACGCATACGGACGGCCCTCACGGGTGGTTCCGGAGCACGGCGACTCCCTGTCCCCGACGAACGAGGTTCTCCGTGTCCGTGTCCTTCATCCGCCGCATCGCTTCCCCGAAGAAGGCCCTCACCACCGCCGCCGTGGCCGCTGCCGCCGCCGGCATGGCCCTGACCGCGGCGCCCGCCCAGGCCGCCACCACGTCGGCCTCCTCCGCCCAGGCGATCGCGCACAAGATGATTCCGGACGCCGCGCAGTTCAACGCGTTCAGCAAGATCGTGTCGCACGAGAGCGGCTGGAACATCTCCGCCACCAACTCCTCCTCCGGCGCCTACGGCCTGGTCCAGGCCCTGCCCGGCTCGAAGATGGCGTCTGCCGGCTCCGACTGGAAGACCAACCCGACCACCCAGATCAAGTGGGGTCTGGACTACATGAACTCCCGCTACGGCAGCCCGACCGCCGCCTGGAGCTTCTGGCAGGCCAACGGCTGGTACTGAGCCGGCCGACCCGCGCGCGCCCGCGGTCGATCGCGGCCGAGCCGCACACCCGCCGCCGATCCCCGGCACCGCGCGCCCCTGAACTCCGGCACCCTCGCCCCTCCCGGGCGAGGGTGCCGACGTATGTCCGGACAGGGTGCCGACGCATGTGTGGCCGTGGTGCCGACGTACGTCCGGCCGTGGTGCACTGGGCCCGGAGCCAGCCCACCCGCCGGACCGCCGGAGGAACGATGACGACGGCCACCCCGCCCCGCGACCCCGAGACCCGCGGTGTGCGGCTGGTGGCCGTGCTGCTGGCGCTGATGCTGGTGAGCGGCCTGATCGACGCCGTCAGCTATCTCGGTCTGGGCCATGTCTTCACCGCCAACATGACCGGCAACGTGGTGATCCTCGGCTTCGCGGCCGCCGGGACGCCCGGCTTCTCCGTCCCCCACTCGGCGACCTCCCTGGCCGCCTTCATGCTGGGCGCGGCGGCGGGCGGCCGGGTCGCGGCCCGGTTCGGCACCGGCTCGCGGCGCCGGTGGATGCGGGTGACGCTGGCCGTGGAGGCGGCCCTGGTGGCCGGGGCGGCCGTGGTGGCCTTCGCCGGCTCCGGCACCCCGGCGACCAGGTACGCCCTGATCGCGCTGACCGCCTTCGCGATGGGGCTGCGCAACGCCAACGTCCGCAAGCTGGGCGTGCCCGACCTCACGGCGACCACGGTCCTCACCACCACCCTGACCGGACTCCTGTCCGAGTCCCGCCTCGGTGACGGCACCAGCCACCGCTCCCCGCGCCGGGCAGCCGCGGTAGTCGCGCTGTTCGCCGGCGCGGTGCTGGGCGCCTGGCTGATCCGCGACCACAGCCCGGGGGTGCCGCTGCTCGTCGCGGCGGCCGTGTCCGGGGTGCTGGCGCTGATCGCGTCGGGCAGGGAGTGACATCGCGTCTCGGGGGAGGCAGGAACGGGGCGTAGGGAGGGGGTGCTCCTGCCTCCCTCGGGACGGGCCGGCGGCACCGGGAGCCGTCGGCCCGCGTCCTGAGGGGTTTACGACGTGGTGACCGGGAGGTGCTTCACGCCGTTGATCCACGCCGAGCGGAGCCGGTCCGGGTCGCCGGTCAGGCGCAGGCCGGGCATCGCGTCGGCGATCGCGTTGAAGATCAGGTCGATCTCGAGGACGGCCAGGGACTTGCCGAGGCAGTAGTGGGGGCCGCCGCCCCCGAAGCCGAGGTGGGGGTTGGGGTCGCGGGTGATGTCGAAGGTGTCGGGGTCGGTGAAGACCTCGGGGTCGTGGTTGGCGGAGGCGTAGAAGACGCCGACCCGGTCGCCCTTGCGGATCAGTTTGCCGCCCAGTTCGGTGTCCTGGGTGGCGGTGCGCTGGAAGGAGTTGACCGGGGTGGCCCAGCGGACGATCTCCTCGGCGGTGGTCGCGGGGCGCTCGCGCTTGTAGAGGTCCCAGGCGTCGGGGTGGGTCAGGAACGCGTGCATGCCGTGGGTGATGGCGTTGCGGGTGGTCTCGTTGCCCGCCACCGCGAGCATCAGCACGAAGAAGCCGAACTCGTCGGAGTTGAGGTTGCCCTCGTCCTCGGCGGCGACCAGGGTGGAGACGATGTCCTTGGCCGGGCACTGCTTGCGGTCGGCCGCCATGTTCATCGCGTAGGCGATCAGCTCGGTGGCGGACTCGGCGCCCACCGCCTCGGTGATCGCGTACTCCGGGTCGTCGTACGAGATCATCTTGTTGGACCAGTCGAAGATCTTGGCCCGGTCGTCCTGCGGGATGCCGATCAGCTCCGCGATCGCCTGGAGGGGGAGCTCGCAGGCGACCTCGGTGACGAAGTCGAAGGGGCCGGAGTGGGCGCGGGCCGCGTCGACGATCGCTCCGGCGCGGGAGCGCAGCCGCTCCTCCAGGGCGCGGATCGAGCGCGGGGTGAAGCCGCGCTGGATGATCTGGCGGACCCGGGTGTGCTCCGGCGGGTCCATGTTCAGCAGGATCAGCCGCTGGGCGTCGATCGCGTCCCGCTGCATGTGCTCGGTGAAGCGGATGATCGCGGTGTTGAGCCAGGACGAGAAGATCTCGGGGTGCGTGGAGACGTACTTGACGTCCGCGTGCCGGGTGACGGCCCAGTAGCCGTCGTCCTGGAAGCCGGCGATGCCGTGCGGCTGTTCGATCCAGCGGACCGGTTCGGCCTGGCGCAGCTGGGCGAACTCCGGGAGCGGCACCCGGTGATGGAGCAGGTCGGGGTCGGTGAGGTCGAACCCGTCGGGCAGCGCGGGACAGGGCATGAGCGACTCACTCCCACCGTGTACGAGCCTGGACATGTGTTCTGACGTGTTCCGACGCATTCTGACGATCCATCAGAAATGGTCGGCTGCCGTGAAGGTAATAACGGGTTCTACAAGTCGCAAGGGGCACGGTCCCCTCAATTGCGTGCACCCCCCTTGCGGTTGTGGACGGACTGTCAGCAAACTGCACACAGAACTAGTACGCGTTCTAGTTCTGCGTGGCGGGCCGGGCCGGGACGCCCCTGCGCCGCGCGGGTGACCGAGGAGAGGACCGAGCCCCCATGGCCGCGGAACCCGTGATCGTCGAAGCCGTACGCACCCCCATCGGCAGGCGCGGTGGCGCGCTCGCCAACCTGCATCCCGCCTACCTCCTGGGCGAGACCTACCGTGAGCTCCTCGGCCGCACCGGCATCCCCGCCGACGCGGTCGAGCAGATCGTCGGCGGCACGGTGACCCACGCCGGCGAGCAGTCCATGAACCCCGCACGCACGGCCTGGCTGACCATGGGGCTGCCGTACGAGACCGCGGCCACCACCGTCGACTGCCAGTGCGGCTCCTCGCAGCAGGCCTCGCACATGACCGCCAACATGATCGCCGCCGGGGTCATCGACGTCGGGATCAGCTGCGGGGTCGAGGCGATGTCAAGGGTGCCGCTCGGCTCGGGCTCCAAGCACGGGCCGGGCAAGCCGTTCCCCGACGAGTGGAACGTCGACCTGCCCAACCAGTTCGAGGCCGCCGAGCGCATCGCCCGCAACCGCGGCCTGACCAGGGAGGACGTCGACGCGCTCGGGCTGCTCTCGCAGGAGCGGGCCGCGCATGCCTGGGCCGAGGAGCGCTTCAAGCGCGAGACCTTCGCCGTCCAGGTGCCGACGACGGAGGAGGAACAGCACGCGGGGCAGGGCATGTGGCGCCTGGTCGACAGGGACGAGGGACTGCGGGACACGTCGGCTCAGGCGCTGGCGGGCCTGAAGCCGGTGATGCCGACGGCCGTGCACACGGCCGGCAACTCGTCCCAGATCTCGGACGGCGCGGCCGCCATCATGTGGGCGTCGAAGCGGATGGCCCGGGCCCTGAAGCTCCGCCCGCGGGCCCGGATCGTCGCCCAGGCCCTGGTCGGCGCCGACCCGCACTTCCACCTCGACGGCCCGATCGACGCGACCCGCGCCGTGCTCGGCAAGGCCGGCATGAGCCTCAGGGACATCGACCTCGTCGAGATCAACGAGGCGTTCGCGTCCGTGGTGCTCAGCTGGGCCCGGGTCTTCGAGCAGAACCTGGACAAGGTCAACGTCAACGGCGGCGCAATCGCCCTCGGCCATCCGGTGGGAGCCACCGGCGCCCGCCTGATCACCACCGCCCTGCACGAACTGGAGCGCACGGACAAGGAGTTCGCCCTCATCACGATGTGCGCGGGCGGCGCCCTGGCAACCGGGACGATCATCCAGCGACTCTGAGAAGCGCCCCGAAGATCAGCGCCCTCGCAGTTCAGCGCCCCCGAAGGTCAGCGCCCCCGAAGGGGCGCGGGGAACTGCGCGACCAGCCACAACGGCGCCGCGGCCGAACGACAGCGCATCCCGGCAAGGCGTCACCCGGGAACCGGTGCCGTCACCGGCTCCCGGGGCTCCCGGTCTTCCTTGTCGGCCCCCGCCCCCCGCAGGGCCCGCGCCCGCGGCCCCTGAAGCAGATAGCCGACGCCGAAGCCCGCGCCGACCACCGCCGCACCGCCCACCGCGTCCAGGACCCAGTGGTTGCCGGTGCCGATGATCGCCGAGACCGTGAAGAGGGGGTGGATCAGGCCGAAGGCCTTCAGCCACCACTTCGGGGCGACGACGGCGATGACGATCCCGCACCACAGCGACCAGCCGAAGTGCAGCGAGGGCATCGCCGCGTACTGGTTGGTCAGCTGGGTGAGCGTGCCGTAGTCCGGCTTGGCGAAGTTCTGCGGGCCGTGCACGGTGTCGATGATGCCGAGGCCCGGCATCAGGCGGGGCGGGGCCAGCGGGTAGAGCCAGAAGCCGATCAGGGCGAACGCGGTGGCGAAGCCGAGGGCGGTGCGGGCCCAGCGGTAGTCGACCGGGCGGCGGACGTAGAGGACGGCGAGGACGGTCAGCGGGACGACGAAGTGGAAGGACTCGTAGTAGAAGTCGAGGAAGCTCCGCAGCCAGCCGATGCCGTACACGGTGTGGTTGGCCCAGTGCTCGATGTCGATGTGCAGGAACCGCTCGACGTCGTGGATCTGGTGCCCGTGCCGCTCGGCGCGGGCCCGCCCGGAGGTGCCGTTCCCGTCCCCGGCGGCGGCCAGCCGGATCTGCTGGTAGGCGAAGTAGACCAGCCGCATCGCGACCAGTTCGAGGAAGAGGTTGGGGCGGGTCAGCACCCGGCGCAGGGACGCGGTCAGCGGGACCTGCCGGAAGCGGGCCGGGACCGGCTCCGCGTAGTCCGTCGGGATCGGGCGCAGGAACTCCGGGGCGGTGCGGGACAGGAAGGGGACGACCGTGGCCGCGGCCAGGGCGGCGAGCAGGATCGTGTTGTCGCGCACGGGCACGAAGAGCGACTGGTTCGGCAGCATCGCCTTGGCGGGCAGCGTCATCACGAGGACGACCACGACCGGCCACACCGACCGGTCCGCGGCGCGCCGCCCGGCCCGGCCGACCACCGCGAGCAGCACCCAGAGCAGCTGGTGCTGCCAGGCGGCCGGCGACACCGCCACCACCGCGCAGCCGGTGATCGCGACCGCCAGCAGCAGCTGCCCGTCCCGGGCATAGCGCACCGCGCGACGCAGCGCGAGGGTGGCCACGGCCGCGCCGAGCGCCAGGAACAGGACGATCTCCAGCGGGCCGCTCAGCCCGAACCGCAGCAGGGCACCGTGCAGCGACTGGTTGGCGAGCTCGTCGGCCTCGCCGCCGAGGCCGACACCTGCCATGTGGTGGACCCAGTAGGTGTACGAGTCGTGTGGCATCGCGGCCCAGGCCAGCACCGTGCAGGCGGCGAAGGTCGCGCCGGTGGCGAGGGCGGCCCGGCGGCGTCCGGTGAACCACAGCAGCGGCGCGAACAGCAGCAGGGCCGGCTGGAGGGCGGCGGCCAGCCCGATGCACAGCCCGCTGTCGCGCTGCCCGCGGGCGGCGAAGCAGCCGAGCAGGACGAGCAGGACCGGGATGATGCTGGTCTGGCCGAGCCAGAGGGTGTTGCGGACCGGCAACGAGACCATCAGCAGGCTGATCGCGACCGGCGCGGCCAGCAGCGAGGTGCGCCGGCTCACCGGCTCGGGCAGGGCCCGGGCGGCGACCAGGCCGAGGGCGACCACCAGCAGCAGCGTTCCGAAGGTCCAGCCCCAGCCGAGGGCCTGCTCGGCGGCTCTGGTGAGCGGCTTGAGCACCAGCCCGCCGAAGGGGGTGCCGGTGAACTGCGTCGAGTCGTACAGGGAGCCCTTGACGTGCAGCACGCCGTCCGGGCCGACCCAGGTCTCCAGGTCCGTCAGCCGTTCCCCGCTCGGGGTGCCGAGGACGGCGGCCACCTGCCGTACGGCAAGGATCGCGGCCACCGCCCACAGACCCAGCCGGGCCATTCTGAACCGTGCTCCGGCCTCCGCCCCGCCGAAAGCCTCCCCCGGTCGTCCTCCGTGCTCCACGTTCGCCACGCCTCGCCGGCCTCCCGCCCCGTCCCGCGCATCGTTCTGAGAACCCTATGAGGCTCCCACCACCTCTGGACAGAGACGCAGGCAACCCCCTCGTCACCTGACGTCCGCCCGCCTTTCGTCCGGAAGACGACAGTGCGCGAGGGGTGGGGTTGCGTCCACGGAGCGCGACAAGGATCACAGTGCGCGGCCCGCACACGGCCGCGGGAGCGGGCAGACGTCCCTGCACACACCGCGTTTAGCTGCACTGTGCACGTAAGCGCGTACGCGACGTAACGCCCCCAATTACTCCTATCGTCGCTTTCCGGTCCGTCCGCCGCCGTGCGGACCGCACCCCCCGTCCCCCACGAAAGGCAGGCGAGCCCCGTTTTGGCGACCGCCACAGCTGTCACCCCGTCCCCCCGTACGGCCACCGCCCCCGGCCCCGCGCCCACCGTCACCGACCCGGCGCTGGTGAAGCGCGCCGTGAAGGCGGCCGCGCTCGGCAACGCCATGGAGTGGTTCGACTTCGGCGTCTACAGCTACATCGCGGTGACCCTGGGCAAGGTCTTCTTCCCGTCCGGCAGCCCGACCGCCCAGCTGCTGTCGACGTTCGGCGCCTTCGCCGCGGCCTTCCTGGTCCGCCCGCTCGGCGGCATGGTCTTCGGCCCGCTCGGCGACCGCGTGGGCCGCCAGAAGGTCCTGGCCGTCACCATGATCATGATGGCCGCGGGCACCTTCGCGATCGGCCTGATCCCGTCCTACGCGACGATCGGCGTCGGCGCCCCGCTCCTGCTCCTCGCCGCCCGCCTGGTGCAGGGCTTCTCGACCGGCGGCGAGTACGCGGGCGCGTCCACGTTCATCGCCGAGTACGCGCCGGACAAGAAGCGCGGCTTCTTCGGCAGCTGGCTGGAGTTCGGCACGCTGGCGGGCTACATCGGCGGCGCGGGCCTGGTGACCCTGATGACGGCGCTGCTCTCCTCCGACGAGCTGACGTCCTGGGGCTGGCGCATCCCGTTCCTGATCGCGGGCCCGATGGGCATCATCGGCCTCTACCTGCGGATGCGCCTGGAGGAGACCCCGGCGTTCGCGGCGGAGCTGGCGAAGTCGGAGCAGTCCCGCCCGAAGGTCCCCCTGCGCGAGATGATCACCGGCCAGTGGCGGGCCCTGCTCCTCTGCATGGCCCTGGTCCTGGTCTTCAACGTCACGGACTACATGCTGCTGTCGTACATGCCCAGCTATCTCACCAGTGAGCTGAAGTACGACGAGACGCACGGCCTGCTGGTCGTCCTCGGCGTGATGGCGCTGATGATGGTCGTCCAGCCGTTCGCCGGGGCCCTGACCGACCGCGTCGGCCGCCGCCCGGTGATCGCGGCGGGCTGCGCGGGCTTCCTGGTCCTCTCCGTCCCCGCACTCCTCCTGATCCGCCAGGGCAGCCTGCTCGCGGTCGCCCTCGGCATGGGCGCCCTGGGCCTCCTCCTGGTCTGCTTCACGGCAGCGATGCCGGCCGCCCTCCCGGCCCTCTTCCCGACCCGGGTCCGCTACGGCTCCCTGTCCATCGGCTTCAACGTCTCGGTCTCCCTGTTCGGCGGCACGACCCCCCTCGCGGTGACGGCCCTGATCGGAGCGACGGGGAACCTGATGATGCCCGCGTACTACATGATGGCCGCGGCCGTGATCGGCGGCTTCGCCGCCTGGCGCATGGCAGAGACAGCGGGCAAGCCCCTGCCCGGTTCCGCACCGTCGGTCGAAGCGCCCCTTTAGGGGCGTCCGCGCCCCTTTGGGGGCGCGGGGAACTGCGCGCTCGGCCCCCACCGGCCCGCAGTCGACGGAACGAGCGCAGCCATCCCCCTCAGGGGCGCGGGGAACTGCGCAAAACCCCCCACCCACCTGCACCGTTCGAACGATCCGCACTCCCCGTGCGTACCGTCGGTAGACAGACGGTGGCTGTCCGGAACAGGCCCAGGAACCATGCCCTCCGCTATACCGTCTGTAGTCGGTGATCCACACACGGGCGGAGGGCATCGGTTCATGGTCGGGCGCGCACGTATCCTCACGGTGCTCCTCACACTCCTCGGCATCCAGCTGAGCTGGCTCGCCGCCCCCGCCTTCGCCTGCGCCTGCGGCGCCCTCGTCCCCGACGCGACCCGGCAGGTCACCGTCGGCCGCGAGGAATCCGTACTGCGCTGGGACGGCACCCGTGAACAGATCGTGATGCGTCTGACGGTGGACGGCGACGCCGACGACGCCGCCTGGATCATGCCCGTCCCGCACCGCGCCACCGTCGCCCTCGCCGACCCGGCCCTCTTCGACCAGCTGCACACCCTCACCGCCCCGGTGCACCGCACCCGCTACCACTTCTGGCCCGAGGACGGCGACTGGCCCCTCACCACCGGCGACGACACCTCCACCGGCCCGCCCGGCACCGGCGCCACCGCCCCCGGCGTCGGCGTGGTCGACCGCCAGCGGCTCGGCCCGTTCGACGTGGCCCAGCTGACCGCCACCGACTCCGGCGCCCTGGGCGACTGGCTGCGCAGCAACGGCTTCCCCTTCCCGGCCCGCCTGAACACCGCGCTCCGGTCCTACGTCGCGGACCACTGGGAGTACGTCGCGGTCCGACTCGCCCCCGAGACCGCGGACACCGCACTGCACGGCGCCCTCGACCCGCTCCACCTCGCCTTCGCCAGTGAACGCCCCGTCTACCCGATGCGGCTGTCCAGGCTCGCGGCCACCCCGCAGTCGCTCGGTCTGTACGTCCTCGCCGCGCACCGCATGGAGCCGCGCTCGGCGATCGGCGGCGATGCCCCGCGGGTCGTCTACGCCGGCCGTCTCGGCCACCCGACCGGCGAGCTGGCCGAGCTGGCCGCCGGCACCCCGTACCTGACGGCGATCGGCCAGGAGTTCCCGTACCCGTCCCGGATCTCCGCCGACCACGTGCTGCGGCAGGCGTCCTCGGACACCCCCTTCCAGCAGGTGATCTACGAGGACCGGCTGCGCGAGGTGGCCGGAATGCCGGCGTGGCTGCTGACGGTCGGCGGCGCGCTGCTGCTGGTCGTCGCGGTCACGTCCCTGGCGGCCGTACGACGCTCCCGCCGCCCGTCCCCGCCGCCCCCGCCCGTGCAGCCGCCGCCCCCGCCGTCGTACCCGCCGACGCCCCCTGCGCCGATCGGCTGAGTTCCGTACGGCACCGGGGCGGTGGATCACCGGCGCGCCCGCCGCCTCAGTAGTGCTATCCAGGTAGCTGTCACCGGACAGCCATCTGAATAGGCGAAAGGCAGCGGACGCATGAGCGGCTCTCAGCTCTGGGACGACGTCGACTTCTACTTCACCAGCCACCTGTCACCGGACGACGAGGCGCTCCAGGCGGCCCTGCGGGAGAGCGAGGCGAACGAGCTCCCGCACGCCAACGTCACCGCCAACCAGGGCAAGCTGCTCCAGCTCCTCGCGCAGATCCAGGACGCCCGGAACATCCTGGAGATCGGCACCCTCGGCGGCTACAGCACCATCTGGCTGGCCCGCGCCCTGCCCGCCGACGGCCGGCTGATCTCGCTGGAGTACAGCGCCCGGCACGCCGAGGTCGCGGTCCGCAACATCGCCCGGGCGGGCCTGGAGAAGGTCGTCGAGGTGCGGGTCGGCCCCGCCCTGGAGTCGCTGCCCAATCTCGCCGACGAGAACCCGGCCCCCTTCGACCTGGTCTTCATCGACGCCGACAAGGCCAACAACCCGAACTACGTGGAGTGGGCGCTCCGCCTCACCCGCACCGGCAGCCTGATCGTCGTCGACAACGTGGTGCGCGGCGGCCGGGTCGTCGACGCCGAGAGTGCCGAGCCGGACGTGGTCGGCACCCGCGCCGCGATCGAGCTGATCGCCGCCCACCCGAGGCTGAGCGGCACGGCGATCCAGACGGTCGGCAGCAAGGGCTACGACGGCTTCGCGCTGGCGAGGGTCCTCGACTGACGCCCTGCCCTGCCGGAAAGGCGACGCTCAACCCTCGTGGTAGAAGCCCACGTTGACGCTGCGCGGGGCGGTGCGGTCCCGGACGACGATCTCGCCGGAGCCGCCCCGGGGCAGCGCGACCGTGCCGCCGTACCCGATGGCCTGGGCGTACTCCCCGACCTTCAGCAGCACCTCGGAGGACGGCTCGTCCTGGGAGCCGCGCAGCCAGGTGACCTGCCAGCCGCCCTCGGCCCCGCACAGGAACTCCAGGTGCACCCGGGAGACGAACAGCCAGTCGTCGGGCGTGGTGAGCCGGCAGACGGAGGCGTCGCGGCCCACCCGCAGCACGGCGCCCGGGTCGCTGGGCGCGTCGGCCATGAGCATGCCGGCCGTCTCGCCCGCTTCTCCGGACACGGAGGCCATGGTGAGTTCGAGCACGTGCGTTCCCCCTGCGCGGTTCCTGAATCCTTGTTGGATCTCCGGCGCATGATAAAACGCCCGGCCGGGCCGCGTCCGGCACAATGGAGTCATGACCGAGCGAAAGCCACCCGGGGTACCGTTCGAGTCCTGGGTCGACAAGCAGATCGGGGACGCGCAGCGGCGCGGCGAGTTCGACCAACTCCCGGGCCTGGGCGAGCCGTTGCCCGCCGGCCTGGACTCGTCGTACGACGAAATGTGGTGGATCAGAAGGAAGATGGCCCGTGAGGGCCTGGCGATGCTGCCGCCGACGCTCGCCCTGCGCAAGGAGGCCGAGGACGCGCTGGCGGCCGCCTACGCGGCACCTTCGGAGCGGATCGTCCGCAGGATCATCGAGGACGTCAACGTCAGGATCCGCGACATGATGTTCAAGCCGCCGCCCGGCCCCCCGCTGGGCAAGAAGCCGTACGACGTCGAGGAGGTCGTACGCGAGTGGCGGAAGCGCCGGGCGACGGCCGCAGCGGATCCGGAATCGGAACCGGACGCACACGGCTGACTCACCTGCGCGGCGGCGGGTCCGCCGGTCCGCGGGGCTCGGGTGGCCGGCTCCCGGCGAACTCCCCCGCGGGCACCGCATATCCGGTTGCGCGGCGGGCCGAGTCCCCCTGGGATTACGGTCCATGACCTCCTGGACGATCACCCATGAAGCCCCGGACTCCGCCGCCGCCCGCGCCCTGTGGCGGGCGTACTACACGGAGGTCAGCGACCGCTGGTACCTGCTCCACGAGGGCCGCCGCACCGACCCGGCCGAGCTGGAGCGGGAGATCGCCGCCCGGCCCGGCTCCGAACTGGCCCCGCCCACCGGGCGGTTGCTGATCGCGCGGTACGACGGCGCGCCGGCCGGCAGCGCGGGTGTACGGCTCCTGGACCCGGCAACCGCCGAACTCACCCGGGTCTTCGTCCACGAGGGGCTGCGCGGCCGGGGCGGCGCCGCGCTCCTCGTCGCGGCGGCCGAGGACGCGGCCCGTGCCCTGGGCGCCGCGCGGATCCTCCTGGACACCCGCACCGACCTGGTGGAGGCCCGCGCCCTGTACGCGCGGCTCGGCTACACCGAGACCGGGCCGCACAACGACGACGTCTACGCCGGGCACTGGTTCCGCAAGGAACTCGTCAGCTGATCCGCCGTGCCGCCGGGTGCTGCGGCTGCTCGCGTTCGGTGCCGCACAGTTCGTCGGTCAGCTCGCGGACCAGACGTTCCAGGTCGGTCGGCCGGTCCGGGGTCCACCAGTCGCCGAGGAGTTCGGCCAGGGACTCCTCGCGGGCCGTGGCGAGCCGTTCGGCGACCTCGCGGCCCTGGCCGGTGAGGGTCAGGTCGAGGCCCAGGCGGTCGGCGAGATGCCGCTCCTCCAGCTGGCGGGCCCCTGCCAGGACGATGTTCATCGGGACCGGGCCGCGCTCGGCGAGCCTGCCCGGCTCCACCGAGCCGTACCTGCGGATCCGCAGCAGCAGCCAGCCGGACGCCGGCAGCAGGTCGTGGTACCCGGCCCGTTCGTTGATCTTCCGGTAGACCTCCCGGCGCCCCTCCCGGGTGCCGAGCAGGGACAGCGCCCGGGAGCACTCGTCGTAGGACGACCGCTGGACCGGGTTGGGCGGGATGGTCTCGGACGCGTCCGGCGCGGTGACCGAGCCGCGCAGCCGGTCCTCCTTGAGGAACCAGGCGAGGACGAAGCCGAGGAGGGCGACCGGAGCGGCGTACAGGAACACGTCGGTGATCGAGGACGCGTACGCGTGCAGGGCCGCCGGGCGCAGCGCGGGCGGCAGCGCGGCGATGCCCCGCGGGTCGGCCTTGAGGGTGTCCGGGGTGGCACCGGGCGGGAGCCGGACGCCCCGGAAGGCGTCGGTGAGCTTGTCGGCGAGCCGGCCCGCGAAGACGGAACCGAAGATGGCGACGCCGAAGGAGGCCCCGATCGAGCGGAAGAAGGTCGCGCCGGAGGTGGCGACGCCGAGGTCCTCGTACGACACGGAGTTCTGCACGATCAGCACCAGCACCTGCATGACCAGGCCGAGGCCCAGGCCGAAGACGAAGAAGTAGCCGCTCATCTCGGCGGTCGAGCTGTGCTCGTCGAGCCGGTGCAGGAGCAGCAGCCCGATGGTGGTCACGCCGGTGCCGGCGACCGGGAACACCTTCCAGCGTCCGGTACGGCTGACGATCTGCCCGGAAATGGTCGACGACAGCAGCAGACCGATCACCATCGGCAGCATGTGCACGCCCGACAGGGTCGGCGAGATGCCCTGCACGACCTGGAGGAAGGTCGGCAGATAGGTCATCGCGCCGAACATCGCGAACCCGACGATGAAGCTGATCACGGCGGCCAGGGTGAAGGTGCGGATGCCGAAGAGCTTGAGCGGGAGCACGGGTTCGGCGGCCCGCCCCTCGACGGCCACGAAGGCGACGGCGAGGACGACCCCGAGGACCGCGAGCCCGATGATCTGCGGCGAACCCCACGCCCAGGTCGTCCCGCCCAGCGAGGCCACCAGCACCAGGCAGGTGGCGACGGCTGCGATCAGGAAGGTACCGAGGTAGTCGATGACGTGGTGGGCCCTCCGGCGCGGGATGTGCAGCGCGGCGGCGATCACGGCGAGCGCGACGACACCGACGGGCAGGTTGACGTAGAACACCCAGCGCCAGCTCAGCTGCTCGGTGAGCAATCCGCCGAGCAGCGGCCCGAGCACACTGGTCGTACCGAATACTGCGCCGAAGAGCCCCTGGTAGCGCCCGCGGTCACGCGGCGGCACGATGTCCCCCACGATCGCCATCGACAGCACCATGAGTCCACCGCCGCCCAGCCCCTGCAGGGCGCGGAAGCCGATCAGCTCGCCCATGTTCTGGGCCATCCCGCACAGCGCCGACCCGACGAGGAAGATCACGATCGCGAGCTGGAAGAGCCGCTTGCGCCCGTACTGGTCGCCGAGCTTGCCCCACAGCGGGGTGGCGGCGGTGGAGGCCAGCAGGTAGGCGGTGACCACCCACGACAGGTGCTCGAGCCCGCCGAGGTCGCTGACGATGGTCGGCAGGGCCGTCGACACGATCGTCTGGTCCAGCGCGGCCAGCAGCAGCCCGAGCAGCAGCGCGCCGATCGGGACCAGCACATTGCCGGGTACGCGCTCCGCGTCTTTCGCCGGGGTGTGCGTCGTTTCCAGGGCCATGGAGACCTCCCGGGGCTTTCGACCATCTTCCATCGTGGACGGTGTCACCCGGTACGGCCTGTCGAGTCCGCTTCGGGACCTGTGAGACGGGAGGTTCCGGCGAACGTACGTGTGGGTGCTCTGCATAATCTGTGGAGTTCGTGAGGGGAGGGACGAATGCCGTGACGGATACGACCGGGGGCCATCAGTGCCCGGAGTGCGGGACACCGAAGGAGCCGGACGGCTCGCCTTCCTGCGACTGCAACCAGCGCGCCTCCGACGCCCTGCGCGACGCGCGTACGGCCGAACAGGCGGCCGCGGAGGACTTCGACCCGCTGCGGATACGGCCGTACGTCGCCATCGAGGGCGACGCGGACGCAGACGCAGACGGCGGGGAGACCGAGCCGCTGCCGGTGGCGGCGGGGCCGTCGGCCGTGCCGGTCGCGGCCGAGGCGACCGTGCTGCTGCGGGCGGTGCCCGTCGACGCCCCCGCCCCCGACACGGCTCCGGAAGCTCCGGAAGCGCCTCGCCGGCATCCCCGGTGGGCCCTGTTCCTGGCGGTCGCCGGGGCGGTGATCGGGATCCTCGCCGTGGCGGGGTTCGCGAGCGGGCTGTTCGCCCGTGCGACGCCGACGCGGGACAGGGCGGCGCCGGCGGACGTACGGGAGAGCGTCCCGGACGTGACCCCGAGCACGGCGTCGTCTTCGGCCGCCGCGCCGGTGACGTCCCCGGGATCCGCACGCTCTTCTTCACGGTCCGGGTCCGCGAGCCCGAGCGCGTCGCGCTCGCCGTCCCCCGCGCCGTCCAGTGCGACCCCGTCCCCGACCGCCTCCCGCTCGGCCACGCCGACCCAGTCGGCGTCGACGACCGGCACGGCGGCCTCCGCCCAGCCCACCTCGGCGCCGGTCCTCCGTCCCGGCGACACCGGGGCGGAGGTGACGGAACTCCAGCAGCGGCTGGCCCAGCTGAACCTCTACACGGGGACGGCCGACGGCCACTACGACAGCAAGACCGAGGACGCGGTGCGGACGTACCAGCTGGCGCGGGGCATCCTGACCGACGAGCCGGGGGTGTACGGAACGGCCACCCGCGCGGCACTGGAGTCGGAGACGACGGAGCCGTAGGGGGCGGGCCGACAGGGGGGTTGCGGTCGTGGACGGCTGCGGGTGGGTGGGGGCGTGTCGCGCAGTTCCCCGCGCCCCTGAAGGGGCGCTACAGCCGGGGCTTCTTCCCAGCCGCGGGCAGTCGTGCCTCCCCCAGTGCCTTAAGGGCCTGGGAGGTGCCCCCAGGGCGGCACGGGTGGGCGCTGGGGGTCCCCCCGGCCGAAGGCTGGGGGAGGCACCCTGCCAGCGCCGGTAAGTGACACCCCCGGCCTCAGGCCACGCCGACGTGCAGCCGGAGCGAGCCGTCCGCCGCCGCCTCCACCCGCACCCCCGTCAGATCCCGCACCACCACGTCCGGCCCGTGCACCCCGGCCCGCGCCCCGACGCCCACGACCCGCATCCCCGCCGCCCGCCCCGCCGCGATCCCCGCGCCCGAGTCCTCGAACACCACGCAGTCGGCCGGAGCGACCCCCAGCTCCGCCGCCCCCTTCAGAAAGCCCTCGGGGTCCGGCTTGCTGGCGCCCACCGACTCCGCGGTCACCCGCACCGCCGGCAGCGGCAGCCCGGCCGCGGCCATCCGTACCGTCGACAGCGCCACGTCCGCCGAGGTCACGAGCGCGTGCGGCAGCCCCGCCAGGGACGCGAGGAAGGCCGCGGCACCCGGCACCTCCACCACGCCGTCTACGTCGGCCGTCTCCTCCGCCAGCATCCGCGCGTTGTCCGCGAGGTTCTGCTTCATCGGCCGGTCCGGCAGCAGCACCGCCATGGACGCATGCCCCTGACGCCCGTGGACGACCTTCATGACCTCGTCGCCGTCCAGCCCGTGCCGCTCGGACCAGCGCCGCCAGATGCGTTCCACGACGGCGTCGGAGTTGACGAGGGTGCCGTCCATGTCGAGCAGGAGGGCGCGGGCGGTGAGGACGGTGGCCGTCATCGGGCAGCTCCTAGTGCACAGGCCGAAAGCAGGCCGGGAAGAACAAGGCGGCCCCGCCCGCCGGTCAGGGAAAACGGGCGGGAGCCACTTTGTTCCTCCACGGTACAAAACAGAACGCCGATTCCGCCACCGCCTTCGCCGACCGTTCACCGAGTCTTCAGCTGACGCGAGCGGACCTGAGCGGACCAGAACGCACCGCAGCGAGCCCTGCGACAAGCCACGGTGAGCCGGAGCAGCCCGGGCCGCGGGCCGCTCAGCCCGCGATCGCCTCCCACAGGCTCCACACGCCCAGCGCCAGCATCAGTACCGCCGCGATCTGCGTGATCAGCCGCAGCGGCACCTTCTTCATCAGCGCCTTGCCGCCGACGATGCCGAGGCCGGCCACCGCCCACAGGCCGAGCACCGCGCCGAGGCCGACGGAGAGCGGGTCGTCGTAGCGGGCCGCGAGGTTCGCCGTCATGATCTGGGTGAGATCCCCGAACTCGGCGACCAGGATGAGCATGAAACCGGTGCCGGCGACCTTCCAGAAGGACTGGTCGGCGGGCTTGCGGATCTCCTCTTCCTCCTCGCCCTTCTTCAGCAGCAGCACGGCCGCGCCGCCGAGGAAGAGGACGCCGGTCAGCGCGTGCACGATCTGCTGCGGGAGCAGGGTCAGGACGCTGCCGGCCGCGACGGCCAGCACGACATGCAGCAGGAAGGCCGCGGCGACACCGGCGAAGACGTACGACGCCCGGTAGCGCGTGCCCAGGACGAGGCCGGCGAGCGCGGTCTTGTCGGGCAGTTCGGCGAGGAAGATGACGCCGAAGACGAGCGCCGTCACGGTGATGCTGATCAAGGGTCCTCAATCGGTCGGGGCCACCCCGCCGAGAGCACCGCACTTCGCAGACGAACACCTCGGCACGGCAGCACACGATCACCTGTGCCGTACGGCACAGGCGTGCACTGCTTGCCGAAGGTCTCGCTGGCGGCCTCGTGACCGAGATGGCCGAGGTCCGCCTCCGGGCGCCGGCTCAGACGAGCTGAGCAGTATGTCGACGGTCCGGCGAAGAGCTACTCCCCTTCAACGCCGTCAAGAGTACGTGACCGAGCCATCGATCCCAAGGCCGGAGCTGCCACCTGTGAGTCACGTCGCACGGCTTGTCGTGTCATGAACATGTCACTAGTTTCTTACCGAACGCTCACCCAACGGCAACACGGCGGCGCGAGCATTCCCTCGCTCGCGCTCCAACACCCCACCCCCACCAGGGAGTTCGTATGCCGAAGTTCTACGCGCGTCGACGAGCCAGCATACTCGCGGCGCTTACCGGTCTCATAGCCTCCGTCGCACTGTTCAACTCCCCGAGCGCCTCCGCCGCCCTCCCCACCCCGGTCAGCGCCGCCACCGCCCGCACCTACCTCGCCTCCCTCACCGTCGCGACCGAGGTCAGGACCGGCTACGAGCGAGACCTGTTCCCGACCTGGATCACCATCAGCGGCACCTGCAACACCCGTGAGTACATCCTCAAGCGGGACGGTACGAACGTCGTCACCGACTCCGCCTGCGTCGCCACCAGCGGCAGCTGGTACTCCCCGTACGACGGCGCCACCTGGACCGCCGCCTCCGACGTCGACATCGACCACCTGGTCCCGCTGGCCGAGGCCTGGGACTCCGGCGCCCGGAACTGGACCACGGCCCAGCGCCAGGCCTTCGCCAACGACGTCACCCGCCCGCAGCTCCTCGCCGTCACGGACAACGTGAACCAGTCCAAGGGCGACCAGGACCCGGCCACCTGGATGCCGTCGCTCACGTCGTACCGCTGCACCTACGTCCGCGCCTGGGTCCAGGTGAAGTACTACTACAACCTCTCCGTGGACTCCGCCGAGAAGACCGCGCTCACCAGCTACCTCTCCGCCTGCTGAACCGGCCGGCCGCAGCAGGGTCCCGCTTCCGCCGCGTTCCGGCCACGCATCGCTCTCCTTCCGGCTCTCTTTCCGGCTCTCTTTCGCGCGTCGGAACCTCCCCGCTGACCTCCGTCGTTCCGTACCGTACGGGGCGACGGAGGCGAACCGACCGAGGAAGAGAGCGGGGCGATCGTGGCCGGACTGCGCCTGGGACCGCTGCTGAGGTACACCGACGGCTCGTCGGCGACCGTCTGGGTCGAGGCGAGCCGTCCGTGTACCGCCGAGGTGCGCTGCGCGGACGGCGCCGGCGGCACCGCGCACACCTTCCAGGTGGCCGGCCACCACTACGCCCTGGTCCCGGTCACCGGTCTGACTCCGGGGACGTCACCGTCGTACGACGTCCTCCTGGACGGCACGCACGTGTGGCCGCTGCCCGGCTCCCCCTTCCCGCCCTCCGTGATCCGCAGCCCGGCCGCCGGCGACAGCCTCGACGTCGTCCTCGGCTCCTGCCGCTGGGCCGCTCCCCCGGCCGACGGCCACGACCCGGTCGGCCCCGACGCCCTGGACAGCCTGGCCGCGCGCATCGCCGCCGGCGGTCAACGGCCGGACGTGCTGCTGCTGTTGGGCGACCAGGTGTACGCCGACGAGACCTCGGCGGCCACCCGGCACTGGCTGGCCGCCCGCCGCGACCTCGCGGAGGCGCCCGGCGCCGAGGTCGCGGACTACGAGGAGTACACCCGCCTCTACTACGAGTCCTGGCTGGACCCGGAGGTGCGCTGGCTGCTCTCCACCGTGCCCAGTTGCATGATCTTCGACGACCACGACGTCATCGACGACTGGAACACCTCCGCGGCCTGGCTGACCGGCCTGCGCGCCACCCCCTGGTGGCAGGAGCGGCTGCTCAGCGGGCTGATGTCGTACTGGGTCCATCAGCACCTGGGCAACCTCTCGCCGGCCGAACTGGCCGCCGACCCGGTGTACGCGGCCGTGCGCTCCGCTCCCGACGGCACCGAGGAACTGCGCGCCTTCGCCGCCGGAGCCGACGCCGATCCGGCCTCGGTACGGTGGAGTTACCGGCGTGACTTCGGGCGGGTGCGGCTGCTGATGGTGGACACCCGGGCGGCGCGGGTGCTGGACGAGCAGAACCGCGCCATGCTCGACCCCGGCGAGGCCGCATGGCTGCGCGAACAGGCCCTGGACGGCCGGGAGTCGTACGACCATCTCCTGGTCGGCACCTCGCTGCCTTGGCTGCTGCCGCACCTGATACACGACGTCGAGACCTGGGACGCGGCGCTGTGCCGGGGCGAACGCGGCGCCCGCTGGGCGGAGTTCGGGGAACGGCTGCGCCGCGCGGCCGACCTGGAGCACTGGGCGGCCTTCCCGGCGTCCTTCGCCGAGCTGGCCGCCCTGTTCGCCCGGACCGGCTCCGGGTCCGGGGCGCCCGCCTCCATCTGCGTGCTCTCCGGAGACGTCCATCACGCGTACGTCGCCGAGCCCGCGTGGCCCGCGGGAGCCGCCCCCGACTCCCGTGTGCTGCAACTCACCTGCTCCCCCGTCCACAACTCGGTGCCGCCGACGATCCGGATCGGCTTCCGGTTCGGCTGGAGCGCCCTCGCCCGGTTCCTCGGACGGCGGTTCGCCCGGCACGGGCGCTGTGCGCGACCGCCGGTGACCTGGCGGAAGCGAGGCGGCCCGTGGTTCGGCAACCAGCTCATGACGCTGACGCTGCAGGGCCGTTCGGCCCGGCTGCGGCTGGAGCGGGCCCGGCGGGACGGGACCCTGGAGACCGTGGAGGAGTCCGTCCTCACCACCCCATGAGGGACATCTCAGGGACAACTGGGGTGCGTGGGGCGCACGTTGGCAACTGTTAACCGCGACGGCATGATGAGGCGGACCGTCCGCTTCCCGATCCCGCGCGGGCGGTGTTCCTGCCCTGCGCCCCCACCCGCCCGGGAGTCACGTCGTTGTCCTCCTCCCCCCACGAGTCCCCCCACGAGTCCCCCCACGGGTCCGTCCACAGGTCCGTCCACAGGTCCGTCCACGAGCCCGTCCAGGAGTCGGTCCAGGAGCCCGTCCGGGAGTCCGGGCCGGTCTCCGTCGCCCTGGTCGGCGCCGGTCCCCGTGGCACCAGCGTCCTGGAACGCCTCTGCGCCTCCGCCCCCGAACTGCTGCCCCCGGGACGGCGCCTCACGGTCCATGTGATCGACCCGGCGCCCCCGGGCCCCGGCCGGGTCTGGCGTACGACGCAGTCGGCGCAGCTGCTGATGAACACCGTGGCGAGCCAGGTCACCCTGTTCACCGACGACAGCGTGGACTGCGCGGGCCCCGTCCGGCCCGGCCCCAGCCTGCACGCGTGGGCGGCCGGTGAGCTGGGCCCCGACGACTACCCGACCCGCGCCCACTACGGCCGCTACCTGGAGTGGGTGTTCGCGCGGACGGTCTCCCGGGCACCGGCGGCGGTCCGCGTCGAGACCCACCGCGCCCGCGCCGTACGACTCGACGACGCCCCCGACGGCCACCAGACACTCACCCTCCACGACGGCCGCACGCTGCCCGGCCTGGCGGCGGTGGTGCTGGCCCAGGGCCACCTCCCGGCGACGGCGTCAGCCGAGCAGCGCCGGCTCTCCGCCCACGCCGCCCGGCACGGCCTGCGGCACATACCGCCCGCCAACCCGGCCGACGTCGACCTCACCCCGCTCGCGCCCGGCGAACCGGTACTGCTGCGCGGCCTGGGCCTCAACTTCTTCGACCACCTGGCCCTGCTGACCACCGGCCGGGGCGGCCGATTCACCCGCACCCCCGACGGCGCCCTGCACTACACCCCCTCCGGCCGCGAGCCCCGCCTGTACGCGGGCTCCCGGCGCGGCGTCCCCTACCAGGCACGCGGCGACAACGCCAAGGGCCCGTACGGCCGCCACACCCCGCTGCTCCTCACCCCCGAAGTGATCGCGGGCTTCCGCAAACGCGCGGACTCCGGCGCGGCGCCCGACTTCCTCGCGGAGATCTGGCCGCTGGTCGCGAAGGAGGTGGAGACGGTCCACTACGCGGCCCTGACCGGCGACCCGGAGTTCACCGAGCGCTTCCTCGCGGCCGACGGCGAGCGCGCGGAGACGGCCGTACTCGACGCCCACGGCGTGCCGGAGCCGGACCGCTGGTCCTGGGAGCGGCTCCAGCATCCGTACCGGGACCGGGAGTTCACCGGTCCCGAGCAGTGGCGGGCCTGGCTCCTGGGGTATCTGCGCGAGGACGCGGCACAGGCCGCCCTCGGCAATGTGCGGGGCCCGCTCAAGGCCGCCCTGGACGTACTGCGCGACCTGCGCAACGAGATACGGCTGATCGTCGACCACGGCGGCCTGGCCGGTGCCTCCCGGCGGGCCCACCTGGACGGCTGGTACACCCCGCTCAACGCCTTCCTGTCCATCGGCCCGCCCCGCCGCCGCATCGAGGAACTCGCCGCACTGCTGGCGGCGGGCGTGGTGGAAGTGCTGGGCCCGGGGCTGGAGGTGGACCTCGGGGACGGCGCCTGGGTGGCCCGCTCCCCCGGGATACCCGGCTCGGAGGTCCGGGTGACCACCCTCGTCGAGGCCCGCCTCCCCGAGCCGGACCTGCGCCGCACCGCCGACGCGCTGCTGGCCGCACTGCTCCGCGAGGGCGCGTGCCGCCCGCACGTGGCGGACGGCCACGAGACCGGCGGCGTCGACGTGACACCGCGCCCGTACCGCGTCGTCGGCCGTCACGGCCGCCCGCACGCACGGCGGTTCGCCTTCGGGGTGCCCACGGAGGGGGTGCACTGGGTGACCGCGGCGGGGGCCCGGCCGGGCGTGGACTCGGTGACCCTGTCGGACGCGGACGCGATCGCGCGGGCGGTACTGCGGACGGCCGCGGCCGCGCCGGAACCACGACCGGAGACGGCCCCCGGATCACAGCCGGAGGCGGTACCGGAACGGCCGACGGCGGCCGAACGGCACACACCGGTCACCGTATGACACTGCATGACACATGCCTGACCCTCCCCCGATATCCCTTTGCCCAACATACGAAGCCCCCGTGACACTCCTGTCACACCCCCCGCGTACGCTGTATGGCTGTCGTCGGGGGGCGCAACAGGACAATCGCGGGGGAACCGTCGTGTGGGAAAGCATGGGGTCGCTGGAGGCCGGGCCATGGATATACGCCATGGTGGCCCTCTCCGTGCTGCTTGATGTGTTCCTGCCGGTCCTGCCGAGCGGCGTGCTGGTCATCACCGCGGCCACGGCAGCGGCGGCCGGCTCCGGCGCGTCGGCCGGACAGGTTCCGACACACGTCCTGCCGGACATCCTGGCGCTGACCCTCTGCGCGGCCACCGCGTCGGTCCTCGGCGACCTGGTCGCCTACCGGCTGGCCCGGCGCGGCGGCGCCCGCCTGGACCGCGCCATCGCCCGCTCCCGGCGGCTGAGCCGCGCGCAGGAACGTCTCGGCGAGGCCCTGTCCCGAGGCGGCGGCGCGCTGGTGGTACTGGCCCGCTTCGCCCCGGCCGGCCGCTCGCTGGTCTCCCTCGGCGCCGGCGCCACCCACCGCAGCGTCCGCGACTTCCTCCCCTGGTCCGCCCTGGCGGGGCTGACCTGGGCGATCTACAGCGTCGCCCTCGGCTACCTCGGCGCCCAGTGGCTGGGCGGCACCTGGCTGGCGACCGCGGTATCGGTGGCGGCACTGTTCGGCGCGGGAGCGGGCGCGGGGTACCTGATGCGAAGACGCCCTGCCTGAACCCAGCCGCGGGCAGCCGTGCTCCCAGAGCCTCAAGGGCTGGTGAGCGTCCCCACCCCCGCCTCAGCCCCCTCCCACGGCCGCCTGCCCCCGCACCTCCAGTCCCCCCAACAACGCGGCCGTGGCCTCGGCGACCGCATCCACCGCCCGCTCGAACACCTCCCGGTTGTGCGCGGCCGGCGCCCGGAACCCGGACACCTTCCGCACGTACTGCAACGCGGCAGCTCGGATCTCCTCCTCGGTGGCCTCCTCGGCCAGCTGAGGCGGACGCAGGGTCTTGATACTCCGGCACATGTCCCCAGTCTCCCGCAGCCCCCCCTCCTTCCTGCGAGGATCTTCCAGAGGCGGCCACCGCTCCCGGGGCCGACCGACGAGAGGACAACTCCATGCCGAACAGCCCGAACAGCGCGGACACCCCCAACGCCCCCACCCCTCACCTCACCGTCGCCGTCCTCGGCCCCGGCGGCGTCGGCGGCCTGCTCGCGGCCCTGCTCTCCCGCTCCGGCCACCGCGTCCTCTGCCTCGCGGGCGAGGAGACGGCTCACACGCTCCGTACCACCGGTATCCAGGTCCGCAGTCCCCTGTTCGGCGACTTCACGGCCCCCGTCGAGGCCGACACGGCCCTGCGCGAACCGGTCGACGCCTGCCTGGTCACCGTCAAGGCCACCACCCTGGACGCGGCCCTCACCCGGATCCCGCCCGCGACACTCGGCGACGCCCTCCTCGTACCGTTCCTGAACGGCGTGGAACACCCCGCGCTGCTGCGCGCCCGCTACGCCCCGGACCGGGTGGCCCCGTCCGTGATCCGCGTCGAGTCGACCCGCACGACCCCCGGCCTGGTCGAACACACCAGCCCCTTCGCGGAGATCGACCTGACCGGCGCCAAGGTCCCCCGCCCCCGTCTGGAGACCCTGGCCGAAGCCCTCACCGCCGCCGGCCCGGCCACCCGCGTCCTGGACGACGAAACCACCACGCTCTGGGCGAAGATGGCGTTCCTCGCCCCGCTCGCCCTCCTCACCACCCGCTACGCCCTCCCTCTCGGCGAGGCCCGCACCCGGCACCGCGAGGAACTGGCGTCCCTCGTGGCGGAGACGGCGGCGGTCAGCCGTGCCTGCGGCGCCCCCGTCGACCCGGCCCAGGCGCTGGCCCGGTACGACGCCTTCCCGCCCGCCACCAAGTCCTCGATGCAGCGCGACGCCGATGCCGGGCGCCCGCTCGAACTCGACGCGATCGGGGGCGCGTTGCTGCGCGCGGCGGACCGACACGGCGTACCCGTGCCGGTGACGGCACGCATCGTCAGGGAGTTGCGCGAGGCCGGACGCTAACGGCTGTCGCGCCCAGGGGTACGCCCGGGGGTTCGGGCGGCGGCGACGAAGGCGGCCATCTTCTCGCGGCTCTTGACCCCCGGCGCGGTCTCGACGCTGCTGGAGACGTCCACGCCGTAGGGCCCGAACTCCTCGATGACACCGGCGACGTTGTGCTCGTCGAGGCCGCCGGCGATCACCACCTTCCCCGGCACCTCGCCGACCCAGTCGGGGATGTCCGCGAACACGCCGCTGCCGGCGCTGGCGTCGTAGAAGAAGTACTGGAGCGCCTCCGGCTTCCCGGGCGGGGTGCCGGAGGCGAGGGCGAGGTTCGGGATGTCGGCCGTCTCGTAGATCTGGATGATGTCGAAGTGCCCGGCGACGGCGGCCGTCTCCGCGTGGGTCAGGGCCACGGCGAAGACGGGGATCCGTCCCCGGGCGTGGCCGGCGAGCGCCACGGCCCGTTCGGGCGGGCAGTACCGCTTGCTCTTCGGGGTCACGACGATCCCGACGGCGTCGTATCCCAGCTCGACGGCCCAGTCGATCTGCTGCTCCTGGGTGAGCCCGCACACCTTCACGAACGCCGGCTGCCGCTGCCCGCTCATCCTGTCCTTGCTCCGTTCTCCCGCCCTGCGGGAACACGATCGTGTCCTCCAGCTTCCCAGTCTCCGGGCCGGGGCGTTGTCAGTGGTGGCTGACAGGATCACCGGCACTCGGAGGCCCGCCACGACCACTACCCCGGGCTACCGCTGCTGCTCGCGTCACCGTGGCGGGCACGGGCCCGTGTCGGACGCGTCCACGGTATGAGGGCCGGGACGTGAGCGCGGTAGGCGTCGTAGGCGGCCCCGAACCGGCCGGCCATGAGGGCGTCCTCGGTCCGCACCCGGCTCAGCAGCCACGGGACGGCGACCGCAAGGGCGGCTGTCCAGGCTCCGAAGCCGCAGGCCAGCATGGCGCCGACGACCAGTCCCAGCAGGCCGGTGTATATGGGATGGCGGACCAGCCGGTAGGGCCCGTCGGTGCGCAGTTCATGGTGCTCCTGGACCGTCGGGACGCTGGCCCACATCGTGCCCAGGACCCAGCGGGCCCACAGCAGCAGGGCGGTGGAGGCGACGGCGAGCAGTGCGCCCAGGAGTGCGAGCTCGGGCTGCCAGTACTGCAGACGGTGCCAGAACCCGTCGGTGTGCCCGACCAGCCAGGAGAACAGCCACGCACCGGCGACCAGCAGAACCCGGCGGGGCAGCGTGCGGCGCAGTCCGCGCACCCAGCCGCGCGCACCGGCCTGGCTCTTCATGCCGAAGTAGACGGCACCGGCGATCCAGGCCACGACGAAGATCGAGGCGCAGACGCCGATGAGAGCGACAAGTGCCGAGTGCAGTGATCCCATGCCTCAAGGCTCCTCCGGCACCAGGCCGATCACCACCACCTACGGGTCGATGGAGAGAGCTCCACCCGTGGATGGAGAGGCTGAGTGGGCGCGTCCGCTCGATGTCCCGGCCCGGTCCCGGTATGAGGGCGGGGCCGGCGGAGGGTGCGGCTCCGGGAGACGCTGCCGCGGCGGGCGGCGGAATCAGACGGTACGCGACGTGGGTCACACCAGCATGCCTGGGAGGCCTCGCCGTGTGCGCAGGGATCATCGCGGCGGCTGCGTGGATCACGCGGATGTGGGTCACGGCGACGGTACAGGGGCTGGTCACCGGGGGTTGCATGGTGACGCTGCTGCTCGGCCTCACCGGTGGGGCCGCGTGACGAGGCGCCCGACGGCGCCGCACATCGAACACATGAACCCCACGAACAAGCTCGCCACCTAAAATCGAACAGGCGTACCATTGCCGCGTGGCTGCGACCTATGACTTTCCGAGTGACCTCCTCGCCGGTCAGGAGGAGCTGCATCAGGTCCGGGCCGAGCTGTCGGCCCTGCTGAAGCGGCTTCCCTGGTCGGTCGTGCCGCTGGACGGATTCAGTGACGAGGGCGGCTGGCGCAAGGTGGAGCGCCCCGCCTCCCCCGGCTGGACCGAGGACGAACAGGCGGAGGTGGAGAAGCTGCGCCGCCGCGAGCACGAACTCGCGGTGTTCGTCAGCGGTCACCGCTTCTGGGCAGAGGTCACGGCACCGGACCGCATGGACGCCCGAAGCCGCCTCAAGCACGCGCACGAGAAGGGCTGAGAACACGAGAGGACCCCGGCCGCATCGGCCGGGGTCCTCTGTTCACGTGGGCGCGGACGGTTTCGAACCGCCGACATCCTGCTTGTAAGGCAGGCGCTCTACCACTGAGCTACGCACCCGAGACGAGTCGACAGCCTACATCGTCCCGGGCTCCGTCCCGCAATTCCGTTTCCCGGAGCGGGCAGGCGCAGCGATTCCTATGGACTGAGCGGTGGTGCGGCCCGGCACCGGGCCGCATGCTCAGCCGCGTGCCCCGAGTGGTGTTGGGCACGCTGGTCACCCGCGTTCGCTCCGCGACCGGGCGGCACGGATCGTGTCCGTGGTCCGGGAAGGCGGGGGCGGGCAGGCGGCAAGGTCGTCATCGTTCATGTCCACCGCGACCACACCCCGCGCCAGTGCTGCGTGCAGGGGCATCGCAGGAACCACCGCCCGCTGCCAGGAGGCGGTCAGATACCAGCGGCCGCGTGTGACGTCGTAGTGAATGCGGTAGGCCACCGCACGGTCTGCGGTGATCCGCTCCCGCCATTCCTCGGCCCGGTGGTGGAAGGTGACCGTCGAGGCCAGGACGTACCGGCCGTACGGGGCGTTGGCCAGGTGTGCCAGAGCTGCCGGAAGCCGGATCGACAGTTGCCCGGATTCCGTGACCCGGATGGTCTCGTTGCCGTACCGCTTGCCGGACTCGCCGTCCGCCGACAGGAACATGCGGGCGGCCTGCCAACGCTCACGCCACGTTTCCCTGCTCAGACCGGCCTCGTCCAGCCGGTGTCTCAGGTGCGCGAGCTTCCTGCCACCGCGAACCACCCCGTGCCCGGCCGGCCTTCCAATCGGCCTCCAGAGCGTCCAGGCGATCCCGGAGCGCCTGCAGGCGACGAGACTTGGCATGCCATTCCGTTCGGCCGGCACAGCCGCGTGGCAGCCCCGACCGTTTGTCGGCCTTCGCGCCCGGCGGTCTGGCCAACCGGGCCGCGATGCGTGCGGTCTCACCTCGGAGCCAGGTCATCTCGGCCGTCTGCGCTCGCCGGGCCAGCGCCCACTGGTCGCGCGTGGCCTTGGTGATGCTGCCCGCCCATCGCGCCGACGACGAAACGGTCAGCGCGCGCTTTCGGACCGCCCAGGCCGCGGTGTCGGCGGCTGTCCCCTGCCGGGACCGTGTCGCGAGGTCTCCAGCCGCCGGCGAGCCGAGCAGCACGCCCGTCTCGGTCAGTACCGCGGCGTCCGGCTCGGACACCCGCAGTCGCGTCCGGATGGTCACCCCCGAGGGAACGGGTGCCACGAACGGTGCCCCCAGTTCACGCACCGTGCCCACCCCCGTCAGAACCGTAAGGACTGTCAGAACTGTCAGGACCGAAGGTCCTTTCGTCACACCCGACGACCCGGGCTCCGAAGGGTCACCCGTTCGACGGACGAACGATTGCCGCACGGCCGGCGAAGTGACCTCACGTATCCGTGCCGGCCGACCGCGCGTACCATCGCCCGTCGGTCGTTTCGAATGTGAGCGGTTGATCGGCCTGACCGCGAACTGACCGGCTCGTGTGTTCGTCTTTCACGAGTGGGAGAATTGCAGCAACCGCCAGGACACAGGGCGCACCGCGGTACGGGAGAGGGAGCAGTGACGGGGACATCGGCGACTTCGGCGGTATCCGAGCGGTCGTACTCGCCTCCCGTACGGGCCCGGCGCACGCCGCTTCGGGATGTTCTCGGGCTGATGAGCCTGCCGTTGCTGGCCGTGCTGGTGGTGCCCGGGGCGTTCGCCGGTGGCGGGACGCGGCGGTGGTTCGGGGGGCGGGCGGAGGGTCAGCGGGCGGAGGCGCAGGCGGCCAAGGACGCCGCGGCCGCCGCGTTCTACGAGCTGGACACCGCCCAGCGGGATCTGCGGATCTCGATAGAGACCATCTCCGCCGTCGACGACTCGCCGGCGGCCCGTCGTGCCGTCTCGGACTTCGAGGCGCTGGGGCGGCGGATCGACGAGGTGAGCAACCGGTACATCGAGGCCATCGACGCCTACGACCTGGACCGGGACGATCTGGAGGCCGGGGTCGCGGCGCGGGCGCGTGGGCAGATCTCCGGGGCCAAGGACGAGCTGGTCCGGGTCAAGGGGGAGCTGGACCGGTTCGGGGAGTCGCTGGGGCCGTTGCTCGGCAAGGCCGAGACGCAGCTGGCGCGGCTGGCGCCCGCCGTGGAGCGGGCCCGGCAGGCGCTGCTGGCGGCCAGCAACGCGCTCGATGCCGTGCGGAAGACGCAGATCAGGGCGGATGAGCTGGCGGCCCGGCTGGCCGCGCTGTCGCCCGAGCTGACCAGGCTCAACCAGGGTGCGGGGCAGCACGGTGTGCAGGCGACGCTGGAGCGGGCCGGGCGGGTGCAGCGGGAGGCCGAGGCGATCCGGGTCGAGGCGGAGCGGCTGCCGGAGAAGGCCGCGGAGATCGATCACCGGCTGGTGAGCCTGCGGACCCGGGCGCAGGCGCTGACCACCCGGGCCGGGCAGGTGGACCCGGTGCTGAGCGAGCTGCGGCGGCGGTTCTCGGCGGCCTGCTGGCAGGATCTGCAGCAGGTGCCGCGGCAGGCCGTGGAGAACGTCGGGCAGGCCGAGGTGAAGCTGCGGGAGGCGCAGGCCGCGCGGGACGCGCAGAGGTGGGCGGACGCCACCTCGCTGCTGTCCACCGTGCGGGCGCTGCTCAACAGTACGGACGAGGCGGTGTCGGCCGCCGGTGACCGGCTGAGCCGGCTCAACGCCGTGCAGAAGGATCCGCAGGCGGAGATCGAGCGGACGCGGTTCGCGATCCGGGACGCGCAGCGGCTGGCGATGGCCGGGCGGACCAGTCCGGATCCGCGGCACGCGCGGCTGCTGGACGACGCGGTGGCGCGGCTGGACCGGGCGGTCGGAACCCTGGAGGGGCGGCATCCCGACTACTGGCACTTCCTGACGGAGACGGAGGCGGTGCGGCAGTCGGTCGCGCGGGCGGTGGCGCAGATCCGGGAGGACCGGGGCACCGGTCACCCGTGAGCCGTTGCCGTCCCTGCGGCACGGGCGGATATTGGGAGGGCGGCTCGCAATCCAGGCCCGCAGTCCAGATGGGGAGGCGGAGATGGCCTCACACGCAGCGCACTCGGGGACGCCGGGGACCTCGCGGCGGCAGATCATTTTCGACGAGGCACTGCCCGTCGACCACCGCCTGAACAGGGTCTACCGGATCGGGGCGGGCCTGATGGGCCTGTTCCTGCTGGCGTTCGGGATCCTCGGGCTGACCAACAACATCGGTTTCTTCGACACGGGCGGGAACAGCGCGATCGGTCTGAACACCAACGGTGCGCTGAGCGTGCTGTCGATCTGTGTCGGGCTGCTGCTGTTCGTGGGGATGGTGGTCGGCGGGAACTTCGCGTCCACGCTGAACATGGTGCTGGGTGTGCTGTTCATCCTGAACGGCTTCCTGTTCCTGGGCCTGCTGGACACGGAGTCCGACTTCCTGGCCTTCAAGATCCAGAACGTGCTGTTCAGTTTCGTGGTGGGCCTCGTGCTGATGGTGTTCGGGATGTACGGGAGGGTGAGTACGAACCTGCCGCACGACAACCCGTACTGGCGGGCCCGCCACCCCGAGGCGGAGCAGCGGGCCGAACCTGAGGCTCAGGTGCGGTAGGCGTAGTAGTACGCGTTCGGGTACGACGCGATGAGGCTCGCCAGCGACCTGCGGTAGGTGTTGTTGGAGTGGTATGTCACATACGGGATGCCGTTGGCCTTGTACGTGACGATCATCGTGTGGTCCTTCGACCCGTCCCGGTCGAAGTCCACCTGGATGACGTCGCCGACCTCCGCCTGGTAGACGTTGGCGAGCGGGGTGGTCCGCTTGGAGTTCTGGGCGAACCAGGACCACTCGTTGACGCCGACGAACGAGTCGGACTGGATGTCGGCGGTGCCGAACCACTTCGTGTAGTCGTAGACGTAGCCCGGGACGTGCTTCCAGCCGCCGGCCTTGAGCGACTGGCTGACGAAGTTGGTGCAGTCGCCGCCGTCCGCGTGCCCGTTGAAGTTCGGGTAGGCCGTGTTGTAGTTGCTCCAGTACGTCTCGGCGTAGGTGGCCATCGCCTTGTAGTCGTACGTGCCGCCGGTGAGCGTCTTGGGCACGGGCGTCGGGTTGCGCGTGGTGGCCGCGCGGGGGGCGTCCGGCGTGGTGTTGCCGTCGTCGCCGGTGGCGGGCGCCTTGACCGAGGGCTTGGACAGCGTGTTGACGGCGAGGCCGCCGTCGTCGGTGTCCTTGATGGTGGTCAGCTGCCAGGTGCCGCGCTGGTCGGCCTTGAAGGTCAGCTCGTGGTGGGCCTGGAAGCCGGTGGTCTTCGGCGTGCCGCTGGCGGCCTTGGCGTAGGTCAGCGTCGTGGTCTCGGTGACGTCGGCCTTGGCGGTGCGGCCGGTCACGCGGGTCGCGTCGAGCGTGACCTGGGTGCTGCCGGCGTTGTACGTCTCGCCGGCCTTGGCGATGCTGTTCTGGCGGCCGCGCAGCTGGGTCAGCGCCGCGTTCTCGTCGTGCGACTGGGTGCTGGAGAGGCGGACGTCGCCGGAGAAGCGGGACGTCTGCTGCTTCTGCGAAGCACCCTTCACGAGGGCCTGGGTGCGGTCGGTGAAGACCGCGTCGGCCAGCTTCTGGAAGGTCGCCTTGGTCGCGGCGTCCACGGTCGGGTCGTCGACGACGGCCGCGCCCGCGCTCCAGTTGGCCGCGAAGGCGACGCCGGCGACGACCGAGGCGGCCGTCGCCGTGACTATGGCCGCACGGCTGCGCTTACGGCTCAGTTTTCTGGATTTCAATGGTGTTCCCCTCTACGCCGGTACACCTCTACCGGGCGACGGCATCTTCGCACGGAGTGTGTGACTCCTGTGAAGGGGGTTGCAGGATTGGAATCCGCTTGCTGCCGCGTCGACTTGAACCGGCTGCGAGGGGTTGGTACGGCGCTCACTTCACGATGCTCGACCAGTCCGACGGGGCCTGGGCGGGGTCCAGGGTGCGCAGCCGGGCGAGGGTGGCCGGGTCCTGGGCGTCCATCCAGTCGGCGAGTTCCTTGAAGGAGACGCACTTGACGCCCTTCTTGGTGCATATCTTCGGGATGACCTGGTCGATGGCCTTCATGTAGATGCCGCCGTTCCAGTTCTCGAAGTGGTTGCCGATGAACAGGGGGGCGCGGCTGCCGTAGTAGACGCGGTTGAAGCCGTCCATGTAGGACTCGACGGTCTGCTGTTCCCATTCGGAGTACTTGGCGGGGTCGCCGTCGGTCTCGCCGTTGGACTGGTTGTAGAGGAAGTTGAAGTCCATCGACAGGCCCTGGTAGTCACCGCCGGGGTAGGGGAGCATCTCCAGCGGGAAGTTCCAGAGGCCGTCCTTCTTCGAGGGCCATATCTGGAAGTCGCCGGGGGAGCTGGCGTCGTACTTCCAGTTGTAGCCGTACTTCTGGAGGGCCTTGAGCAGGTTGGGCTGGCCTTCCAGGCAGGGGGCGCGGCCGCCGACGATCTCCTGCTTGAAGTCGAAGGGCAGGGCGGGGATGTCCTTGAAGCCGGTGTTGGTCTTCCAGTTCTCCACGAACTTGTAGAACTGGTCGATCTCGCTCTTCCACTGCTCGACACTCCAGTCGCCGCCGCCCTTCTTCTCGCAGAAGTGGCCGTTGAAGTGGGTGCCGATCTCGTTGCCGTCGTTGTAGGCCTCGCGGAGCTGTTCCAGGGTGGTGCGGATGTGCTC
This sequence comes from Streptomyces sp. NPDC058457, assembly GCF_042720695.1. Lineage (NCBI taxonomy): Bacteria > Bacillati > Actinomycetota > Actinomycetes > Kitasatosporales > Streptomycetaceae > Streptomyces > Streptomyces sp. NPDC058457. Next base: position 43,502 of record NZ_JBHXLU010000028.1, read on the forward strand.
GTCGGTGGCGTAGTCGATGGCGGCGTCGCCGGGCTGGTGCATCGGCCCGGTGTAGAGGGTCTTCTTGCTCTTGGGCAGCAGGTAGATGCCGGTGAGGAAGAAGGTCATGTGGGCGTTGTACTCCTTGGCCATCTCCCGGTAGTGCGAGAAGAGATGGTCGGAGCCCTCCAGCGCGCCGTCCCAGGAGAAGACGACGAACTGGGGCGGCTTCTCGCCCGGCTTGAGCTTCACGGGCTTCAACTGGTCCTTCTGCGGCCCGGTGTACGACGTCGAGCCGTCGCCGAGGATCTTGGTCTTGCCGTCCCACTTGGGTGAGGCCGAGGCCGACGGGCTGGCCTTGGTGGTCCCGGCGGCGGTGGGCGCGGTGTCGTCCTGTCTGGTGAGCACCAGGTAGCCCGCGACGAGGGAGGCCACGACCAGGAAGGCGGCCAGGGTCATGACCTCCGGGCGGGCTGGACGGCGGTCACGGGCGGGCGCCTTGCGGCGGTGGCCGCCGGTTGTCGGCTTCGTGCGGGGCTTCATGCTCGGCTCATTCTGCGGGTGGGTGGCGTGGGGAGCGTCGGGGCCTCGGGGGTCAGTCGAGGCCCATGGCCTGTGCCCAGACCGTGTAAGGGACGTTGTCGGTGCCGGATCCGGCGATTCCCTTGAGCGGGAGCGGCTCCAGGGACTTGTTGAGGTCGATGCGGTAGACGACGACCGACGTCGTCACTTTCGAGAGCGTGCCGGTGTACCAGGCGGCGGTGTCCTTGCCGCCGGCGTAGGTGCTGCCGGCCTTGCCGGCCGCCGCGTTGGTGAGCGCGGTGGTCGGATGGGCGAGGCGGAACGATTCGGTGAGCGCCTGCTCGACGTCCTCGGCCACGTCGTCGCGGACCGCGCGGGTCGGGCGGGGGGTGTCCATGACGACCCGGCGGCCGTTGCGGGTGATCTTGGAGACCGAGTACGGCTCGGTGTGGTCGCCGCCGGCGGCGAACGTGGCGTATCCGTTCGCCATCCGGATCGCGCTGGGTGTGGAGCTGCCCATGGAGAGCGCGGGCACCTGGGGGCCCATGCTCTCGGAGAGCAGTCCGGAGGCCACCGCGGTGGAGCGCACCTTGTCGAGTCCGGTGTCCACGCCGAGTTGCATGAAGGGGGTGTTCACCGACTGGGCGAGGGCGTTGGCCAGGCTGATCTGCCCGTAGGACTTGTCGTCGTCGTTCTTCGCGTAGACCTTCTTGCCGCTGCGGTCCCAGTACGGTCCGTCGGGTGTGGTGACCGGGACCTTGTCGTCGCCGTCGTAGAGCGTCTCGGGCAGGACGTCGGTGGCGGCCCCGCCGCGTTCCTTGTGGATGCCGTTCTGCAGCCCGGCCGCGTAGACGAAGGGCAGGAAGGAACTGCCGGCCGGGACGGTGGTGGCGTTGGACTCGTTGTAGCCCTGGGTCCGGTGGTCGGGTCCGCCGTACACGGCGACGATCCGTCCGTCGGTGGCGACCGAGGCTGCGCCGTAGTGGGCGGCCGCGGCGTTCTCGGGGTCGCTCGCCTTGGCGTCCTTGCGGGCCTTGGTCACGGCCTTGGTGAGGGTGCCTTCCTTCTTCCGGTCGAAGGTCGTGTAGATCTGGTATCCGCCCAGGTCGAACTGTTTGTCCGAGATGTGGGCGGACTTCTTGGCGTACTGCTGGGCCAGTTCGACGAGGTAGTCGCTCTGGTTGCCGGTGTCGTACACCTTGTTGGTCGCGATCGGTTCGGGGAACTTCGTGTACTTGGCCCGCTCGGCCGGCGACAGCTTGCCGATCTTGACCATGCGGTCCAGGATCCAGGACCAGCGTTCCACCGCCCGCTGGTGGTTGGCCTTGCTGAGCGTCGGGTCGTAGAGCCCGGCCCCCTTGAGCAGCCCGGCGAGCATGGCGGCCTGGCTGGCGTTCAGCTGGCCGACGTCCTTGCCGTAGTAGGCCTGGGCGGCGCGCTGGATGCCGTACGTCCCCCGGCCGAACCAGCTGGTGTTGAGGTAGCCCTCGAGGATCTGGTCCTTGCTCATCTTGTTGTCGAGCTTGAGGGAGATCATCGCCTCGGTGAATTTACGGCTTACGGTCTGGTTCTGCGTGAGATAGACGTTTTTCACGTATTGCTGGGTAATGGTCGAGCCGCCCTCGGTGTCCCCTTCGCCGACCGTGCGATAGAGGGCCCTGGCTATGCCTTTGACCGATATACCGGGGTCGGAGTAGAAACTCTCGTTCTCGGCCGCGAGCACCGCCCAGCGCACGTCCACGGGTATGTCCTTGAGCGGCATGTCCTGCCGCTGCACCCAGCCCGTCCGGGCCATCGGCGTCCCGTCGGACCAGAAGTAGACGTTGTCCTGCTGGGTGGCGTACGTGTTGAGGTTGCTGGGGATGTCCGTCGCCGCGTAGGCCACCACGAGGAACAGCCCGGTCAGCCCGATACTCCCCAGCCAGGCCCCCAGCCACTGCCGCCAGGACGGCACCCAGCGCCGCCAGCCGGTCCGGCCGGGGCGCGGGTACATCGGCCGCAGCTTTCGCGCGTACGGCAGCAGGGGCTCGATGCGGGGCCCCACGAGAGCCCCGATCCGGCCCCAGACGCCGACGGCACGCTCCCGCGCGGAGGGCCGCGCGCTGCGCCGCCGCTCGGCACGGCCGCCCGAGGCCGCCGACTCCGGCTCGGGCTCGGGCTCCGGCCGCCGTTGTTCGGGCACCCGGATCTGCATCGTGACGTCCGCCCGCAGGGCGCCCACGTTCAGATGCAGGGTCTCGTCATGTACCGGCGGATCCGGCTTCTTCCGCCGCGCTCCCTTGCCGGGCGCCGGGTCGTCGCCCGCGCCGCGGCGCGCACCCTCGCCCTCCCCCGCCTTCGCGGCGTCGGCCTCGGCGGCCCGCAGGGCGTGCAGCTCCTTCCACAGAGCCTCCGCCTTCCGCCGCGCGACCTCCTGCGCACGCTGAGCGTCGTCGCCCTTCTGCCACAGAGCGTGCTCCGCACGCAGGCCGTCGACGTTCAGATGCAGGGTCGCGTCCGGCTCGAACGGCTTCCGACCCCGGGGTCCGGCCTGGTCATGGCCCTCCTCCGGGTCGCCCGTCCGCTCCGATGCGTCCGTCACGACTGCGTCTCCCCTCGCACTCGGTCTTGCGCGCGTGGTCGGACACGACGGGGGGGCAGGGCCGCGGCGGGCGCGGCGCTACGAGCCCCCCTCTTCCCCCGGTCTTTCGGCTCCTCGCGGCCAGCTCAAATTATCAGCGATCTTTTCAAAATCTCCGCACAAGTATCGGACAGAAAGGAACACTCATGAAATTCTGAGGTGAAGTGATGCCCATCACTCCCGCATCACTGCCGCTAGCCTGTCCCTCATGCCCCGCTACGAGTACCGCTGCCGCACCTGCGGCGACACCTTCGAACTGTCCCGCCCCATGGCCGAGTCATCGGCTCCGGCAGCATGCCCGGACGGGCATCAAGACACGGTAAAGCTCTTGTCGACGGTGGCGGTGGGGGGCTCGGCGTCCGCGCCCGCCACCGGCTCCGGCGCCCCCGCGGCCTCCGGTGGGGGCTGTTGCGGCGGTGGTTGCTGCGGCTAGCTCCCCTGCCGGACCGTCTTCAGGAATTCGCGCAGGATTCGCTCACCGGCGAGCACCCCTCGCTCCGGCAGCGCGGCGACGGCCGGCCCGGTCCACCCGGCGTCGGCCAGCTCCCCGTGCCCCGGGCGCCATCCGCGATCCGCGGCGAGCAGCAGATCCGCGTCGAGCAACGAGTCACCCGCGGCCACCGTCAGCTCGGCCCCGGTCCGGCGCGCGACCTCCCGCATCGCCGCGCTCTTCGTCAGCGGCTTGGGTACGGCGTAGATCTTCCGTCCCTGCAACGACACCGTCCAGCCGCGGTTCTCCGCCCACACCGCGAGGCTCTTCACCCACTCCTCGGGCAGCAGCTCCCGCTCCACGACCAGGTAGGCGAACAGGTCCTCGGCGACCCGCTGCTTGCGCAGCCACAGCGGATCGGCGTGCTCCGCCAGATACGCCCGCACCTCGTCCAGCGGCGCGCACTCGTCGGCCAGCCGCGCCAGCACCCGTCCGTGCCAGTCCGCGTCGGACACCCCGTCGACCAGCAGATGCCCGCCGTTGGCACAGATGGCGTACCTCGGGGCGGGCCCCGGCAGGTTGATCCGCTCGTACTGCTTGCGGGTCCGCGTCGTGGTCGGCACGAAGACGGCCGCGTCCCCCAGCTCGGCCAGCAGCTGCGCGGCCGTCTCCGTCAGGTACGACAGCGGCCTGCTCTCGTGCACCTCGACGCAGAGCAGCCGGGGCGCCCGCGCGTCCGGCATGGTCAGCGCCAGGGCACCCGCCGAGTAGATGAGCGTGCGGTCGAGGTCGCTCGCGACGAGCACCGCCATCAGACGTTCACCGCCCGGCCGTCGGCGCCGGTCGCCCCGCGCGTGTACTTGGGGTGGATCAACCCGACACAGGTGTACGGCAGTTCGCCGACCTCCTCCACCGGTACCCCTCTCTGCTCCGCAAGCAGCCGCACATGGTCCAGGTCGGCCCCCGCCCCGGCCCGCGCCAGGATCTTCCAGGGCACCCGGCGCAGCAGCACCCGGGTGGTCTCGCCGACGCCCGGCTTGACGAGGTTCACGTCGTGGATGCCGTACTCCTCGCTGATCCGCTCCACGGCCGCCCAGCCCTCCCAGGTCGGCGTGCGGTCGGCGACCGCCAGCTCCTTCACGGCCGCGTCCACGGGGTCGACCACCTCGGCGAACCGCGCCGCGACCGCGTCCAGGAAGGCCACCGACACATCGGCCCCGGCCAGCTCGCGGTAGAACTTCGCGCCGTGGAAGTCGCCGGGACCCACCAGGTCGGCCCGCAGCACGGTCCGCGAGATCAGCCCGGAGACGGTCGAGTTGAGGCACGCGGAGGGGATCAGGAAGTCCTCCCGGGTGCCGTACGTCCGCACGCACGACCCGGGGTCCGCGAGCACCGCGATCTCCGGGTCGAACCCGGAGACGCCCGCCCGCTCCTCGAACTCCTCGACCGCGTCGGCCAGTTCCCGGGTGATCGCGCCCTTCCCCGTCCACCCGTCCACGAACACCACGTCCCGCGGGTCGTGGTGCGCGGCCAGCCAGCGCAGCGCGTTGGCATCGATGCCGCGGCCGCGCACGATCGACACCGCGTAGTGCGGCAGGTCGAGGCCGTACCGGAACTGCGCCCAGCGGCGCATCAGCACGCCCACCGGAGTGCCGGCCCGCGCCAGCGACACCAGCACCGGCCGTGGCGACCGCTCGGCCAGCACGGTCTCGGTGACGACCCCGACGGCCTGCGCGATCCGCGCCGCGGAGGTCTCCAGGGCCGCGTGGAAGAGCGCCTGGTACCGCTCGCTCGGCTGGTACTCCACCGGCAGCGACTCGGCGTAGTGCGCGCCGCCGCTCTGGATCGCCTCCTCGCGCTCCTCGGTCGGCGCCTCCAGCGTGACGTCCGAGAGGTCCTGGAGCAGCCAGCCGACGTCCTCCGCCGGGTACGAGGAGAAGGCGGGGCCGCGGAGGGGCTCGGGCAGCATGTCGGGGCTCTCTTCGGGTAGCGCGGGGACGTACGACGGTACAACCGCGAGCAGGACGTACGGGGCATGCGCGCCGAGCCGGTCGAGGAGGCCGTCGGGGGCGTGCAGTTCGGGGGTGTCGGCGGCCGAGTCGACGAAGAGGACGACGGCGTCGAAGCCGGCGCCGGCGACGTTGTACGCGTAGCGCTCGCCGGGGCCGTCGGCGGGGTTGTCGTGGGCCGGGAAGACGAGGCGGCTGCGGATGGCGTAGCCGGGGTCGTCGACGGCCAGGACGGGTGAGCGGGTGGTGGTGGAGTACCGCACCTCGGCGGTGACCAGGGCCTCCAGCTCGCGGGCGACCCTGAGGGGGGCGTACATCAGCTCCTCGAAGCCGAGCGTGAGCACGCGGCGGGCGTCGGGGGGCAGGGCCTCGGCGACCCTGGCCGCGATGAGGGGGAGGGCCGTTTCGAGGCGTATGCGGTGAGCGGGGGTGAAGCCGTGCCGGCCGCCGTCGGGAAGGCCGGGGGGCCAGTGCAGGTCGACGCGGGTGAGGTGGGGGGTGGTGCGGCCGTCGGGTGCCTGCGGGTGAGTGGGGGCTGGTCGCGCCGTTCCCCGCGCCCCCGGGTAGGGGGACTGGTAGTCGGCTTCAAGGGCAACGCCCTGAAGGGGCGCGGGGCTGTGTCCATATGCGGCTCCGCCGCGGGGCGCGACCAGCCCCGACGCTGCCGCAGACGACGAAACACCTGTCGCGGCACTCTCCTCGTACCGAGCCACCAGCTCCTGGCCCTTTTCCAGGACACCCTCGGGCAGCTTCACCGTCCCCGACGACGCCGCCACCAGGTCCACCCGCGCACCGATCTCCGCGGCGAACGCCGTCAGCCGCCCCGCGTCCTCCGGCGACCGCATATCGACCAGAGCCACCACGACGTAACGTTTCCGCGGATAACGGGCATGCAGGTCCCTGATCGTGTTCAGGACCGTGTTGCCGGTGGAGAACTCGTCGTCGACCAGGACCAGGGGGCCGTCGCCGGAGAGCAGGGCGGGGTCCTCGGGCAGGAGCAGGTGGGACGTCGCGTGCGAGTGGGACTCCTCGAAGCCGCCGGCCGGGGTCACCCCCGCCACCGGGCGGCGCGTGGAGTGGAGGTACAGGGCGAGGCCGACCCCGTCTGCCACCGAGTGGCCGAGGCCGGTGGCCGTCTCGGCGTAACCCAGGACGACGGCCTGCCCGGCCTCCCGCTCGCCGAGCAGGTCACGGACCCGTCGGCCGAGGGCGAAGCCATGCCCGTACACCACCGCCGGCGACTGCGGTACGTGCTTGCCGAGCACGTTGGAGACCAGGAGGTGGGCCCGTCTGGGGTTGCGGCGCAGGGCGAGGCCCAGGAGGGCCGTCAGGCCGTCGTCGCCCACGAGCTCGACGCCGAGCCGTTCGGCGACCCAGCTGCCGGACCAGACCCCGTTGTTCGCTGCGATGTTCATGCGTTCCCTGTGTCGTCCCCTAGAGCCCGTCAACCCGGTATCCCGGCGGCGAGCAGCTCCACGAAGCCGACGTCCTCGTTGGCCACGCCGAACACCTCGGCGCGGAGCATGGTCCGCTCGGCCCAGGCGCGGTGCGGCTTCACCTCGTTCATCTTGTTCGTGTAGGCCGAGCGAAGTACACCCCCGCCGCCCCGTTCCGGCCGCAGGATGTCCTGGGCGTCGGAGAACTCCTCGTGACTGACGACGGACAGCGCGTGCACGGGGATGACGTGGGACGGGTGGATGCAGGTCTTGCCGAGCAGCCCGTTGGCCTGGTCGAGGGAGATCTCTCTCAGCAGGCCGTCCATGGCGTGCTCGATGAGCCGGTTGCGCAGTTCCACGGCCTGCTCCTCCAGGAAGGGGCTGGTCCGCAGCATCGGCTTGAACATGCGCTCCGGGACCCGGAAGTACTCCCACACCGGTCCGGTCACGGTGAAACCGGTGCCGTCGGCCCGGCCCAGCATGTTCACCACGTCGGCGATGACGGAGGCGATGATCTGCACGTCGTAGGCGGTCATGTCGGGGGCCCGCCGCAGCCCGTAGGACGAGCAGAAGTCGGTGACCCCGAGGCGCAGCGCCAGCACCTTGTCACGGTACTTGTCGACGGCGCGGGCGATGCCCTCCAGGGCGTCCACGCGCGTCTCCCGGTACATCAGCTCGGGTGTCTCCAGGACGGGCATCCCGAACAGCCGGCGGCCGCTGCGCGCCGAGGCACCGTCCAGGGCCTGCAGGAAGGGGATGCCACGCTCCTCGGTGAACTTCGGGAACACGAACCCGGACAGCAGCGACACGCTCGCGCCCAGCCGTCGTACCAGGTCGGGGATCTGCTCGGGCTCCCGCACCCGGATGAAGAGCAGCGGAAGCTCCACACCCGCCCGCTCCCGCTCGGCCAGGTCGGCGAACTGCCGGACGAGGTTCTCCTCGCCGGCCTCCACGTCCTCGTCGCCGATGGAGTCCTCCAGGCACAGCACCATCGAGACCACGCCGAGTGCCGACTGCTTGACGATGTCGTCGGCGAGCCGCGGCCGGGTGGCCGGGCTGTACAGCGTGGCGCCCAGGGCCGCGGAGAGCAGGCGGGCCGGGGAGTCGGCGGTGAACTCGCACGGCTCCTGATGGAAAAGGCGCTGCCGCACCTCAGGTGCGATGTGCCCGAAATGACGCATAGAACTCCCCCGTGGCGTGGGCCGAGCCTGTGAAATTGGTAAAGGGTGGCCGGTAATAGTACGTACAAAGCCATGTCGGGGGTTCCCGCAGGGCATGAATTTCAGGTAACCCGCCTGTGTCGGCCGCGAGGCCCCCCGCGTTGTCGTGACCAGGACCGAGAGGGCAGGATGACCGCATGACGCACGCGATGCTGAAGGGGTCCAACGTCCCGGTGGAGGCCACCACGGTCCGGGCCGTGCTGCGCTGGACGCCCGGGCAGGGAGTTCCGGACGTCGACGCCTCGGCGCTGCTCCTCGGCCCCGACGGACGTGTGCGCTCCGACGAGGACTTCGTCTTCTACAACCAGCCCCGGCACCCCTCCGGGAAGGTCTGGCGGCTCGGCAAGAAGCGGGTGGCCGAGGGCCTCACCGACACGATCCAGACAGATCTCCCCGGTGTCGAGCCCAACGTCGGCCGAATCCTCCTGGTCGCATCGGCGGACGGCATCCCGTTCGAACACGTACCCGCCCTGCGCATCCTGCTGTACGACGCCTCGGCGCCGGACGCCGAGGCGCTGGCCCATTTCGACATCAAGCCGGAGACCGGTGCCGAGACGGCCCTGATCTGCGGCGAGCTGTACCGCAGGGGCGAGGGCTGGAAGTTCCGCGCGCTGGGCGAGGGCTACAGCAACGGCCTCAAGGGCCTGGCCACGGACTTCGGTATCTCGGTGGACGAGTCGGAACCGATGGAGGAGCCGTCGGCGTCCATGCCGCTCCCGCCCGAGCAGCCGACGTCGGTGCCCGCCCAGCCGGCGTACGGCTACCCGCAGCCGGCCTCACCGGCCCAGCCGTCGGCCTACGGCTTCCCGCAGCCCGCGTACACCCAGCAGCAGCCCCAGTCGGGCTACGGCTACCCGCCGCCGGCCCCGATCCCGGTGGCGACGGTCCCGAACGCGGACTTCCGGCTGCCTCCGCAGGGCCCGCAATTCATCGGACGCTAGGGACAACCCCCTAGGGGCGCGGGGCTGTATCGATCTGCGGCTCCGCCGCGTGGGCGCGAGCAACCACAACGGCGCCGCACCCGCAAACGCACAACGCGCCCCACCCCGGTAGGCGAACTACTTCTCCACCTTCGTCTTGTAACCCCGCCCCCACTGCAACCCCCACCCGTACAGCCGGTCCAGCTCCCCCTGGAACCCGTACACGAACTTCACCTCGCGCCGGACGACCAGCTCGCCCTTCACGTTCTCGATCATCACGACCGCACAGGACCGGGCCTGCGGATGCCGTTCGTCGAGGCCTATCTCGATGCGCGGCCCGTTGCTCGGGTACAGCGTGACGATCGCGTGGGTGCGGTCGAACGCCGGCGTCTGGTCGTAGATGTACACGAACACCAGCAGCCGCTTGATGTCGTCCCGGTGATCGAGGTTGACGTACATCGTCTCGCCGGACGCCGACCCGAACCGGTCGTCGCCGCTGAGCTTGACGTACGGCGGTGCGTTCACGTCCCCGAGGAGGCCGCCGAGCGGCTGGACGACCCCCTTCGTGCCGTCGGCCAGCTCGTACAGCGCACCGAGGTCCAGGTCGACGTTGACCATGCTCTGCCCGTGTCCCATCACCTCCGGCGGCTTGAGCGCCTTGAAGGGGTGCCGGAACAGACTCGTGCGCTGTTCGCCGTCGAAGTCGGACGTCCGCATCCGCCAGGCGAGGTTGATCCGCAGGTTGCCGGTGGCCGCGCCCTGCTTGGTGAGGGACACCTGCTGGTGCCGCCTGGTGAGCTCGATGGAGTTGGACGCGGCACTGCCCGAGTCGAACTCGGCAGCCCTCCCGCCCAGCAGCCCGTCGAAGAAACCCATTCCCGCCCCCAGAGACTCCGGATCAACGCTTCAGGGCGGCCGACCCGGGTCGGCCGCCCTGAACAGAGCGTTCCTCGTGCAGAAGGGTGTCACACCCTTCTTTTCGGTCGGTCAGACTCCGGACGAGACTTCAGCCTTCTCGTCCGACCCCGCTTTTCCCTCGGCCGCCGCCAGCCGCTGGTTGCGCCGTACGGAGGACCAGAACGACCAGCCGATCAGGACGACGCCGACGAGGCCGGTGATGACCTCGTTGATCTGGTACTGGATGGTGACCATCAGGATCACGGCCAGGGCGCCGATGGCGTAGTGGGCGCCGTGCTCCAGGAAGACGTAGTCGTCCAGGGTGCCCTGCCGGACCAGGTAGACGGTGAGCGAACGGACGTACATCGCGCCGATGCCGAGGCCGAGGGCCATGAGGACGATGTCGTTGGTGATGGCGAAGGCGCCGATCACGCCGTCGAAGGAGAACGACGCGTCCAGGACCTCCAGGTAGAGGAACATGAAGAACGCGGCCTGGCCGGCCAGCACGACCGCCGACTTCTTCCTGCCGCTGCGCTCGGCCTCTTCCTCCTCCTCGTGCTCGCGCTCCTCCTCGGCCTCCAGCCGGTCTTCGAAGAAGCCGGAGAGACCACCGACGATCATGTACGTGATCAGGCCGGCGATGCCGGCGATCAGGACCGTCTGTGCCTTGTCGACGTGGCCGCCGCCGTGCTGGTGGGCGTGGGTGGCGAAGGTGAAGGAGGTGATGAGCAGGACGATCAGGGCGATGCAGACCGCCAGCATGTCGACCTTGCCGAGCTTGGCGAGGGGGCGCTCGATCCAGCGCAGCCACTGGATGTCCCGGTCCTCGAAGATGAAGTCGAGGAAGATCATCAACAGGAACATGCCGCCGAAGGCGGCGATCGCCGGGTGGGCGTCGGTGACCAGTTCCTGGTAGCGGTCCTTGTTGTTGAGCGCGAGGTCGACGGCCTCGATGGGACCCATCTTGGCGGTGACCGCGACGATGACGACGGGGAAGACCAGCCGCATGCCGAATACCGCGATGAGCACGCCCACCGTGAGGAAGATCTTCTGCCAGAAGGCGTTCATCTTCTTCAGGATTCCGGCGTTGACGACCGCGTTGTCGAACGACAGGGAGATCTCGAGGACGGCGAGGATCGCCACGATGCCGAAGGCCTCCCAGCCCCCGTAGAAGACCGCGGCGACCAGGCCTAGCGCGGTGATCGCGAACGACCAGCCGAAGGTTTTCAGAAGCACTGGCTACCCAATCGTGTGTGTACGGGTCTCGCTCGCGCCGTACTCGGCTTTACCTACTGTTGACCACGAAGTGTAGAGGGCGTCGGTGCCCTACGGCCCGGGCGGCCCCCACATCCGGCTGTGAAGGTCCTATGAGACGTTCACGCCGAAGTCGAGTGCGATGCCGCGCAACCCGGACGCGTAGCCCTGGCCGACGGCCCGGAACTTCCACTCGTTCTGGTAGCGGTAGAGCTCGCCGAAGATCATGGCGGTCTCGGTGGAGGCGTCCTCGGACAGGTCGTAGCGGGCGAGCTCCTGGCCGTCGGCCTGGTTGACGACCCGGATGAAGGCGTTGGAGACCTGGCCGAAGGTCTGGCCGCGCTCGTCGGCCATGTGGATCGAGACCGGGAACACGATCTTGTCGCAGGTGGCCGGCACCTTGGGCAGGTCGACCAGAATCGATTCGTCGTCGCCCTCGCCCTCACCGGTGAGGTTGTCACCGGTGTGCTCCACGGAGCCTTCCGGGCTCTTGAGCTGGTTGTAGAAGACGAAAAAGTCGTCGCCGAGGACCCGGCCGCCCTGGCACAGCAGTGCGCTGGCGTCCAGGTCGAAGGGGGCGCCGGTGGTGGAGCGGGCGTCCCAGCCGAGTCCGATCATGACGTTGGTGAGGTTCGGTGCGGCCTTCGAGAGGGAGACATTGCCCCCCTTGGCGAGCGTGACGCCCATGATGCTGGTCCTCCCCTAGCGGTGTTTCTCCGGTTGTCCTGCGCGTCCGGCGCCGACCGTAAACGGTGCGGCGCCGGACAGTGCGGACTTTCGAACGCCCCGGGGCGTTCACCTGACTCAGACGTTGACGCCGAAGTCCTGGGCGATGCCGCGCAGGCCGGAGGCGTAGCCCTGGCCGATGGCACGGAACTTCCACTCCGCGCCGTTGCGGTACAGCTCGCCGAAGACCATGGCGGTCTCGGTCGAGGCGTCCTCGGACAGGTCGTAGCGGGCGATCTCGGCGCCGCCGGCCTGGTTGACCACGCGGATGAACGCGTTGCGGACCTGGCCGAAGGACTGCTGGCGGTTGTCGGCGTCGTAGATCGACACCGGGAAGACGATCTTGTCGACGTCGGCGGGGACCGTGGCCAGGTTGACCTTGATCACCTCGTCGTCGCCCTCGCCCTCACCGGTGAGGTTGTCACCGGTGTGCTCGACCGAGCCCTCGGGGCTCTTGAGGTTGTTGAAGAAGACGAAGTTCTGGTCACTGCCGACCTTGCCCGCCGCGTTCAGCAGCAGTGCGCTGGCGTCCAGGTCGAAGTCGGTGCCGGTGGTGGTCCGGACGTCCCAGCCCAGACCGACGAGGACCGCGGTCAGGCCGGGGGCCTCCTTCGTCAGCGATACGTTGCCGCCCTTGCTGAGGCTGACTCCCACGAGTCCTCCATGTGTGGTCCAGGGGCGGGGAGCCCCCATCGTGCTTCGGATACCGGATCAACGATTCGATCCTAGTGACGGGTTCCCGCCGCACGCAGGCCCTGGACCCCGAAGAATCACGGGGTGTCGGCCGGGTCGCCCCCTAGGGGACCCGGCGCGCCGGCCACCGGGCGGCCGGCGCGGGGGTCGAAGGCGGGGGTTACAGGGCGTCGAGCGCCGTCACGTATTCGTTCAGGTCCCGGGCGTCCGGCAGTCCGTTGACCACGGTCCACCGCACGACGCCCTCCCTGTCGATGACGAAGGTGCCGCGGACGGCGCAGCCCTTGGCCTCGTCGAAGACGCCGTAGGCGCGCGAGGTCTCGCCGTGCGGCCAGAAGTCGCTCAGCAGCGGGTACTCCAGACCCTCCTGCTCGGCGAAGACGCGCAGGGTGTGGATGGAGTCGTTGGACACGGCCAGCAGCCGGGTGTCGCGGTCCTCGAACTTCGGCAGGTTGTCACGCAGCTCGCACAGCTCGCCGGTGCACACACCCGTGAAGGCGAACGGGTAGAAGAGCAGCACCACGTTCTTCTCGCCGCGGAAGTCGGACAGCTTCACGGTCCGGCCGTGGTTGTCCTTGAGCTCGAAGTCGGGTGCCTTGTCGCCGACCTGGATCGCCATCGTCCTGCATCCCATCGTCAGGGGCTGTTCGGGTGAGGACACCCTATGCGGCGATCACTGCGGACCGGCGGACGGACCCGGACGGGTCCGTCC